>CALEZI010000123.1 GCA_937928755.1 uncultured Rhodanobacteraceae bacterium
GGTTTGAGCGAAGGGCCTGTTCCGGCGTCGCGTTGATTGCATAGTTAGATTTTGTCGCCTCACAGCAGCCTCCAGCTCACGAACAATTTCATCTTTGCCGGCTATGACCACGTCAACGCCCCGAAGGTCCGACCGCCCGCCTACCGCGCGCCTCTTGGCGATGAGCCTACATTGCTACGACAAGCGGCGCGCGTCAACGCGGCCAGGCAAAGCAACAGCACCCCACACCCAGGGAAGCAGACCGCGCCAGTGACTTGCGGGTCCGACCGCCCGTCAACTCCGCGCGGCCCCAAGCGAGTACTCATCCTTGATGCCCCGCCGCGCGTGGGCGCGGAAGGCTGCAAGCAGCGACATCACTACTAGTAGCGAGCTCTGGGACGACAACGTGGCCACGCAGAGCAACCGCCGCCAACGTGCGCGGCCGCGAACACTTGACGACGCCACCAGCTTCTTCTGCCGCGCACGACAACGCGGCAATCTTGCGACACAACCATATTCAGCACGAATTACGATCCCAACACATCCAACAAAATCTAACTCCGCGTTATGCGTCCCTGCTTCGCCGGGGAGCAATCTGCTTTTCGCGGCCGATACATGGCCTTGAAAATGTCCTTCTTGCGGGCTGTGAACTGGGTACCGGTAGTGAAGGCGCTGATGGTCGGGTTCCGCCAGGTGCGTGTGGTGGAATCCGCACGTGCTTTGGTTCGGCACATTTCATTTCATCAGCCGCGCGGGTTCCACCCTGCCGCACACTGTTGCGTCAGCGCCGGCGTGTTCCGTGGCGGCCGACGGCCAGACTCTGGCCTTTGTGCCCGCGACCGTCGATGCCGATAGGGGTGGCCAAGGTGCAGGCGCGGGTACGGCGGCGGGTGCTGGCGGACCATTGCCGGCATGGCGTGAGCGCGGCGTGTTCGCAGCGGTGGCCCGGTCTCGGGTCGTTTCGCGTACATCCCGGTCACCACGGCTGCCGATGGATGCCTCCCATGTCGACTGATGCGCTCGAAATTCGGTGTTCGGCGGCATTGTCATGCCTGTGGGTGGCGACTTTGCTGGTTCCGGTCAGTCTCTGCGCGCAGACGTTGGGCACGGCCTTCACCTACCAGGGCCAGCTCACCGAATCGGGACAGCCTGCGAATGGGCTGTACGACCTGCAGGCATGTCTGTTCGACTCGTTGGTGAGTCCGGTCGCCATCGGTTGTGCGGCAGATGCGAACGACGTTCCGGTACAGGCCGGCGTGTTCACGGTGGCGCTGGACTTCAGCGCTGCGCCGTTCGTCGGTCAGCAGCGCTTTCTTGAATTGCGCGTGCGGCCGGGTGCATCGAGTGGCAGCTACACGGCGCTGCTCCCGCGCCAACTTGTGCGGCCCGCGCCCGAAGCGCTGCGCGCGAATGCTGCGAGCGCCGCGCCGTGGTCGGGGCTCACTGGCGTACCCGCCGGATTCGCCGATGGCGTCGACAATGTCGGCAGCGGTACCGTGTCCAGTGTGACCGCGGGTACCGGCCTGAGCGGCGGCGTGATCACCGGCAGCGGCACCATCGGGATTGCCAACGGCGGGGTGGGTACGGCACAGATCGCCCTGGGTGCGATCAGCGCCGCGCAACTGGCCAACAATGCCGTGGGCTTCGCGCAGATCGACACGACACAAGTGCAGGCGCGCATCACCGGTACCTGCGCGATTGGCGAGTACTTTCGCGGCATCAATCTCGACGGCAGCCTGGCTTGCGAACCCGTGCCCGGCGTTCCCCGGATCACCACGCTGGACAATTCCGCCAACGACGTCGGCGACTTCCTCTCGATCACCATGGGCGCTGACGGCCTGCCGGTGATCAGTTATCACGACACCACGGCCGGCAGCCTCAAGGTTGCGAAATGTGCGAACGTCGCTTGCACCGGGGCGGCATCAATTTCAGTCGTCGACGATCCGGCCAACATCGTCGGCACCAACACGTCCATAGCCATCGGCGTCGATGGTTTGCCGGTGATCAGTTATCGGGACCAGAGCGCCAACGCACTCAAGGTCGCGAAGTGCGCCAACGCAGCCTGTACCGGCAGCGCCAGCATCACCACAGTCGACGATCCCACCAATTTGGTCGGCCAGCACACCACCATCCGGATCGGCAACGACGGCCTGCCGGTGATCAGTTACCGCGACTTCACAGCGCAGAGCATCAAGGTGGCCAAATGCGCCAACGCCGCCTGCACCGCTACATCGAGCATCACCACGGTCGACGATCCGGCCACCAGCATCGGCATTTCTGCATCGATGGCGATCGGCGCCGATGGTGCGCCGGTGATCAGCTACCGCGACGACGCGGCACAGGCCCTGCGCGTGGCGAAATGCGCCAACGCCGCATGCACCGGTACCGCGACGATCACCATCGTCGACGATCCCGCCAACAACGTTGGGTCCGCGACGTCGATCGCCATCGGCGCCGATGGCCTGCCGGTAATCAGCTACCGCGACACCACGGTGGGCGCGTTTCGAGTGGCGAAATGCAGCGATGCGGCCTGCGCGTTGCCGGCAACCGTCACCATCCTCGACGATACGAGCAGCGACAATGGGTTCTGGACGTCCATCGCCATCGCCGCCGATGGCCTGCCGGTGATCGCGTACTCGGATGCCACCGCTGGCGCGCTCAAGGTGGCCAAGTGCGCCAACGCCGCCTGCACCGGTACGCCAATCATTACCACGGTCGACGATCCAGCCAACTCCGTCGGCCGCTACCCCGATATCGTCATCGGCGCCGACGGCTTGCCGGTGATCGCTTATCTGGACATGACCGCCGACGCGCTCAAGGTCGTCAAGTGCGGTACGCGGAGTTGCCAATGAGAGCGAGCTCCAGGTTGGATTGGTTTTCGCGATGGCGGTGGTGCCGCGGATCGGCTGTCGCAGTCGTTCTCGGGATTCTCGTCGCACCCGTCCAGGCCCAAGCGCCCGCGAGTACCAGCAATGGCGGCCAAATGGGCACGCCAACGCTGGCAATTGATCGTCACGTCATCGCCAACGGCGGCGGCGCGTCCAGCGGCGGTCTGTTCGCGGTGCGCGGCACCATCGGGCAGGCGGATGCTGATCCACTGCAACCGTCGAGCGGGGGCGTCTTCGCCATCATGGGTGGCTTCTGGCCCGGTGCGCCGCTGGCGATTGCTCAGGAATCCGTGTTCGCGAACGGGTTCGAATGAGCTGCGGAACCTCGGGGCACGTCCCTTTCACCCTTCGACAGGCTCAGGGCGAACGGGCGCTCTGCGACAGGCGCACGGTGAACGGGACTCTTCGACAGGCTCAGGGCGAACGGGCACCAGGGCAACCTCGCCCACGGCTGCACACCGCTACCGTGCGGCGCGCTCGAGCGCCGCGATGCGCGCTTCGAGGGCGGCGTCGCGTGTTCGCAGTTCGGCTTCCAGCACTGCGTTGCGCACGGTCAGCTCGCGCAGCGCCTCGACCAGCAGTGCGGTGGTGCCGCGCTCACCGATGGTCAGCGTGCCGTCGTCGCTGGCGTTGACCCATTCGGGGAACACTTGCTGTACTTCCTGGGCGATGAATCCGATCTGTTCGCCCTTGGGCAGGTCCATGCCGTACGGGTGGGCGTCGCTGCGATACTCGAAACGCACGCCGCGCAGGCGCAACAGGCGATCGAGGGCATTTTCGACCGGGCCGAGCTCGGTCTTCAGGCGCGCATCGGAGATCACGTCCCAACTGGCCGAACCTGAGGACTTGAACACCGTGCCGTTACTGTTGAACTTCACCCGCACGGTGTTGGTGCTGGCGATGGCATTGCTGCCGAAGGCGAAGCGCAAACCATTGCCGCCGCCGCTGGTCTCGCGGGCAATTGCCCAGGTGTTGGCCAGGCTGCCGCCGCTCATTTCGCCAAGCGCGATTGCGGAACCGAAAGTGCCGACGTTGTCGCTCATCAGGTACGCCTGCGCATCGGCCGCTTCCAGGACCAGTTCCACCGGGTCGGCGTTGCCGAGATCGGCCAGGCTGATGTTCAGAGAGTCCTCACCCTGCAGATGCAGTCCGCCGGCTGCGCGAAATCGCATCTGGAAGGGGCGCGTCGACGCGAAGGTCGTGCCGCTGCTGGGGTCCGACCAGACAAAGGATCCAAAATGCGCTGCGTGGGCATTCTGGCCAGCGGCAAAACTGCTTTGGCCGGTTGCCTTGTTGCTGCGACCGCCGGGGATGGTCGCCAGAGCACCGGTGGCCTCATTGAAGTCGCCACCGCCTACCGCCGACACCTCGCCGACCAGGTTGCTGTCGCCGCCGGCAATGGTGCCTCCCCTTCCGGTCGCGGTGTTGTTCGATCCGCCGGAAATGGCGGCATAACGGCCACTGGCGAGGTTGCTGATACCACCCGCGACCGCGCTCTCTGCGCCAGTGGCACGATTACCCGATCCACCGGCGACCACGGCATAACTCCCGACCGCTTGATTGTTGATGCCGCCGCCGACCGTTGGCGCGATGTTGTTGCCGTTGAACGCGCCAGTCGTGTTGCCGCGGCCACCACTGATGGTTCCGTAGTTGCTGAAACCCAGGTTCGGAAATGCTCCCGTGCCGCCGCCGGCAATCACGGCACCTTGGCCCAGGGTCAGATTATCCTCGTGGCCGTGTAGCGAAATCGGGCTCTCGGCAGCACCGAAGAAGCCGTACAGCGAAACCCGGCGATTGTTCGCGCGGAACTCAAGACCCTGATTGTCGGTGGTACCGAGAAAATCGAGCCCCGGCGCATTGCCCGCATTGCCGCGCGTGTTCCAGCACGTGGCGGCCCCTGCCTTCACGGCAGCGCGATCCGGCAAGGTCACGAAACCACTGTCGCCCTGGCCCTTGATCGCCAGTTCCAGCCAAAGCTCCGGCTGCGCCTGCAGCCACGGCGCCAGTTCCAGCGGCAACTCGAAGCGACCGTTGCTGACGCGCACACCGGGAAACTGGATCGAGCCGGTCAGCGGCTCGCTGCTGTCGCGCTGTCCGTGCAGACGCACCTCGATGTCGTAGACGCCATTGGCGGCGCTGCCGGCGTCCTGCAAGGTGCCGCGCCAGTTCGTCGTCAACGGGGTTTCGGCAGCGGCAGCGCGGGGCGTGGCAAATCCGACGGCAACGGCAATCGCAAGCGCGCACAGGGGCAGAGTCTTCATGGTCTCGGTTCCTCGTTGATCAGTTTTCAAAGCCGTGAGCGAACAATTCATCGCCCGACTCGCAGGTTTCGCCAGCACTCTTGTCGGCGCCGCCGCCGAGCAGTCGGTAGCGCGCCGCCGCAGTCGCCTGGATGGCTTCGCCGCTCACCTGGTAGCGACTGGGCGCCGCTGGCGTGGAAACCGCTTCGCTGTGCAGCACGCGGTAGCGCGGTGGCGCGGACGACTCGCTGGCGGCGGCTGCCATCATCGGCAGCAGCAAGGTGGTGATCGACAAGGTGAGTGCGCGCTTCATGCAGCGATACCGGTTGGGTGCATCACTCTGCATACGCAGGTTGGAGGGGCCGCAGATCACGCCGCTCAGAAAGTGTTTCGGGGCTCCCTGGTGGCGTGTCGTGTCCCGCCGGTGTTCATGGCCTGCAAGACGAGATTGCAAGTCGCCATTTGAATGTGTGACAGTCGGCGACATGGTCGACATCACTGAACTGCTGGGAGCCGCGCGCAACGGCGATCAGGCAGCGCAATCAGCGCTGTACGCGCAGGTGTACGAGCGCCTGCATGGACTCGCACGGGGCCAGCAACGCGGCCATCGGCGGGTGGCTGAAACCACCTCGCTGGTGCACGAGGCCTACATGAAGATGGCGCTGCCGAGCGCGCTGGCGCTGGAGAATCGCGCGCACTTCTTTGCCGTGGCGGGCACTGCGATGCGCCAGATCGTGATCGACCGTGCGCGCAGCGCGTTGGCGCAAAAGCGCGGCAGCGGCGAAGTGGCGATGTCGCTGGATGCCGCCGATGGCGAGTCCTTGCCGGACGATCCGCAGTCGCTGGTGCAGGTCGATGCGGCGCTGACGAAGCTGCGCGAACTGGACGAACGCCTGGCGACACTCGTCGAGTTGAAGGTGTTCGGCGGGCTCAACGTCGACGAACTGGCCGATGCGCTGGGGATTTCCGAGCGCACGGTGAAGCGCTGGTGGCGCCAGGCGCGCGCGGTGCTGATCGCGGAGTTGTGAGGCTGGCCCGTCTGTGCGTGGTTTCTCGTACGGCTCAAGATCAACGGATTGACACGTCCTGCAAAGGTCAGACCATGCCGAACTTGCTGGAGACCTTCGACGCGCTGTGCGACTTGCCGGAGGAACAGCGCAAGGCTTGCCTCGATGCACTCGCGCAGGCCGAACCAACGCTCGCCAACCAGTTGCGCGCGATGCTGGCGGCTGATGCAACGCTGCACCCGCTGCTCGATCGCGAACTGTCGCAGCAGCGTTGCATTGACGCGGCGACGCCGACGCTGAATCGGGCCGGCATGCAGTTTGGCGCGTACCGCCTGCTGCAGGCGCTTGGCGAAGGCGGCATGGGCACGGTGTGGCTTGCCGAACGCAGGCTGGGCGACAGCAGGCAGCGCGTGGCGATCAAGTTCATGCGCCAGCGGTTCGACGCGACCAGCGCGAAGTTCTTCGCGACCGAACGCGACGTACTGGCGCGCCTGGAACATCCACATATCGCCCGCCTGATCGACGCCGGTGTCACCCCTGACGGCGAACCGTACCTGGTGACCGAGTACGTCGACGGCGAGCCGCTGGACAAGTACGTGGCGCGCACGTCGCCCAGCCTGACGCAGCGACTGGCGCTGATCGAGACCCTGTGCGCGGCGGTCGACTACGCGCATCGGCGCCTGCTGGTGCATCGCGACATCAAACCGTCCAACATCCTGATCGATCGCGACGGCCATCCACGTCTGGTCGACTTCGGCATCGCCAAGTCGCTGGAATCCGCCGGCGGCGATACCAGCCAGCCGTTCTCGCCGGCGTATTCATCGCCCGAGCAAGTGCTCGGCGAACCGGTGTCGACCGCCACCGACGTGTTCGCCCTCGGGCTGCTGCTGTATGAACTACTGACCGGCACCCTGCCGGGCCAGCGGCGCAGTTCCAGCGGCGCAGCACTGATGCGGTCGCTGCATGACGAGACGATCGTCGCGCCCAGTCTGAATGCACATGCCGCGCCAGGCGTACCGCAGAAGTCGCTCAGGGGCGATCTCGATCTGATCGTGCTCACCGCGTTGAAGCGCGAACCCGACCGCCGTTATCCCGGCGCGCTGGCGCTGGCCGAAGATCTTGAGCGCTGGCGCGGCCGATTGCCGATACGCGCGCGCCGCGACAGCTTTCGTTACCGTGCCGGGAAGTTCATGTCGCGCCATCGCGGCGCGGTGGGCTTTGCGGCACTCAGCTTGGTCGCCATCTTCGCGGCGCTGGGCGTGGCGCTGTGGCAGGCCAACCGCGCGCGCACCAGTGCGGAACTCGCGAACACCGAAGCGCAGCGCGCGAATGCCCAGGCGCAGGCAGCACTCGAATCGGCGCAGCGCACCGATCGAGTCAAGGCGTTCCTGATGGACATCTTCACCAGCGCCGATCCGGTCCGCAGCGGTCAGGGTGAGCTGACACTTGAGGCAGCCTTCGAGCAGGCGCTGAAAAGCATCGACACCAAGGTGGCCGATGATCCCAAATTGCAGATCGATCTGTGGGACGATTTCGGTGAGATCCGCAGCCATCAAGGCCGCTTCGACGAGGCCAGAACGCTCTTCGAGCGCGCGTTGAAACAGGCCGAGGCGACCTACGGCCCCGAACACTCGACGGTCGCGGAGAGCCTGCTCAATCTCGGGGCGGTCGCGAGCTACAGCGGCGGCGTATTGGCGAGCGCGCCGATCATCGAGCGCGCATTGCAGGTTGCGCGTCGCCATCCCGAGGACGGCGAACGTCTCGGCAACGCACTGAACCAGATGGGCGTGTTGCGCAGCGAGCAAGGGCGGTTTGCCGAGGCACTGGCACTGGGCCAGGAGGCGCTTGCGGTACTTGGAGCAGACGGTCGCCGCAACATCACCGTCGCCGCCGTGATGCACGGCGTGGGCGTGCAGATGTTGCATGCCTCACGATATGCCGAGGCCGAAGAGCACCTGCGTGGGGCACTGGCGATCGTCGAAGAGGTGGCTAGCGACGACAGCGCCGCACAACTGGTGATCATGAGCGCCCTCGGCGATGTGCTCGCCAAGCGCTCGCACTGGCCCGAAGAGGGCGCGCTGCGGCGGCGCGCGCTGGCCATTGCCGAACGGGCATTCCCGGGCGCGCACAACTGGACCGCAAACGCGATCACCGATGTCGGCTGGTTCGAGGTCGAACATGGCGATCTGCAGCTCGGCATCGCCGAACTTGAGCGCGCGCTGGCGATGTACCGGCAACTCGAAGCCGACAGCGGCGAGATCACTCCGGTGTTGCGCTACCTCGGGCTGGCGCATGTGCGACTCGGCAAACCCGTCGCGGCGCGCGCCTATTACGACGAGGCTCTGACGCGCTGCGAGGGCACACCGAACCCGCGCTGCACGGTGGTCCGCGCCGATCGCGCCACCCTGCTGGCGCAGACCGGCGACTCGGAACTGGCACTTGGCGAAGCCGAACGGGCGATCGAGGACATGGCCACCGTCGGCTGGGTCGACACCCCGGAACACGCGCAAGGCTTGAGCGCGCGCGCCAGCGCGCTGCAGTCGCTCGGCCGCATCGACGAGGCGCGTGCCGACCTTGAGCGCGTCGTCACGATCCTGACCCACCACAACGGCGGCGAACATCCCGAGACGAAGAGAGCGCAGGCGGCGCTGACGGCGCTGGATGCACCACCCGCTCCATCGGGCTGAGCCGTCCACTTTCCATGAACCGAGCGGCGTAGGTTGGGCTAAGCGCAGCGTGCCCAACAATCCCGTCGGTGTTGGGCACGCTGCGCTTGGCCCAACCTACGGTTCATGGCCTGTGTGCAGTTTCGGGCTGGAAAAGACAACTCGCAATGAAGAGGTTAAAGGCTCACCTCACGGTGCCTCGCCCGCCTCGAATCCCGAGCGGATCGCGCCCGGCACGTGTTGCAGGATGCCGTGCCGCGTGCCTGTTTTATCAGGTACATGCGGCTGGTCGTCCTCGTTTCTGAACTTGTCCGACGATTCCATGGCGCGGTTTCCGACGCTCGTCGTCGGCCTGTACACTCGCGGCAGCCGATCCCTGCTAGCGTCCAGTCGCGCGGGCGAAATTGATCCTGCCCGCAGTCGATCGTGCGTTCGCCCCAAAGGAACTAACCGCACACCGATGATGGAACATCTCGCCCAGATCCTGTTGCTTCTCGCGGTTGCGATAACCGTGGTGGTGGCATTCCAGCGGATGCACATCCCCACCAGCCTCGGTTATCTGCTGGTGGGCATCATCCTGGGGCCATATACGCTGGGGCCGACGGTCTACGTTCCGGAGTTCGAAACGCTGGCCGAATTCGGTGTCGTGTTCTTGTTGTTTGCGATAGGACTCAACTTTTCATTGCAGCAACTGCAGATGCTGCGCAGCCTGGTGCTCGGGCTTGGAGCAGGGCAGGTCGTATTCACCGCCTTGATCGTCGGGATCATCGCGTGGTTGGCCGGACTTCCGGTAGCCGCTGCATTCGTGTTCGGTGCCGTATTCGCCCAGTCGTCGTCAACGATTATCGCCAGCATCTTGACCGAGCAGGGCGAGGAGAACACGCAGCATGGCCGCCTTGGGCTGGCGATGTCGGTCTTTCAGGACGTCACCGCCGTCCCATTCCTGGTGATCATTCCGGTGTTGGCCACATCGGTTGCGGCAAGCGTGCTGGCGGGTGAGCTGGCTTGGGCGCTGGCGAAAGCCGTATTCGCGTTTGGCCTGGTGTTCTTCGCCGGTCGCTGGTTCCTCAGGCCGCTGTTTCATGTCATTTCGAAACGGCAATCCATGGAAGTCTTCACGCTTGCGGTGCTGCTGGTCGCGCTGCTCGCCGCGTGGACTACCAACAGCCTCGGTTTGTCGTTGGCATTCGGTGGGTTTCTTGCCGGAATGATGCTTGGCGAAACGGAGTTCCGCCATCAGGTGGAATCGAGCATTCGGCCCTTCCGCGATGTTCTGCTCGGTCTGTTCTTCATCGGCATCGGCATGCGTTTCGACCCGGCATCGATTCCCCCGATCTGGCACTGGACCATCCTGGGCGCGCTGCTGATCCTGATCAGCAAGATATTGATCGTCGCCGCGATGGTGCGCAGAAGTGGGATCGACATTCAGGTCGCGTGGCGCACCGGGCTGTTGTTGAGCGTGGGTGGCGAATTTGGTCTGGCGCTGATCGCCATTTCACTGGATGCCAGAGTCATCGACATGAATCTCGGTCAGATCGCGATCACCTCGGTTCTGCTCTCGATGATTGCCGGCGCCATCCTGATCCGCTTCAATGGCAGCATTTCCGCCGTGCTTGCCGGCAAACGACGTGCCGCGGCCGAAGCCCCGGCCAGGCCGGACCTGCTTGATCAATCAGCACAAATGGTCGTGATCGGGGGTTATGGACGCGTCGGTCACACGATCGCCGTACTGTTGCATTCGAGCGGTGTGCCATTCATGGCCTTCGATACCGATGCGCAAATGGTCGCCCAAGGCAGGATGAATGGGCACGCGGTATCGTACGGCGACATTTCCGATCCGGAATTGCTCGCGGCGATTCAGGTGGATCGCGCATCGCTGGTCGTGATCACCATCGACAACGCAACCACCGCTTATCACGCGATTTCCCACTTGCGCAGAACTTGTCCGCAGGTCCCGGTGATCGCGCGTGCGCGCGACCTTGAAGCCAGTACGCGCTTGCTCGATGCCGGTGCCGTCCACGCCTACCCGGAAACCATCGAAGCGAGCCTGCGCCTCGGTGCCACGGCCCTGCAATTGCTGCAGGTCCGCTCTGAGGCGATCAATCAGGTGCTGCAGGACGTCAGAGACTGGGGCTACAAGCCGGTTCTGGAGGATGTCCCGGGAAAATAGGGGCGGATGAGGTTTCGCAACACTGTCCCGATGGCGTGCAATCCGCTGAATCGGGGAATACCAGCGGATCGATGGGCTCAGCTCACCACCAGCACATCGCACGGCAAGGTGGTCGCCACATGGTGGCTGACGCTGCCAAGGAACTCGCGGGCCACCTGACCACGGCCGGAAGAACCGACGACGACCAGGTCGGCGGCGATTTCTTCGGCCAGTTCGGTCAGCGCGCGCGATGGCGGCGCATCGCGCAGAATTGGTACCAACGAATACTTGTCGCCGGCGAGTTGGGTCGCGCTGGCCTCGAGGCGTCGCATGGCGGCGATGCCACGGTCGCGCCGATATTCTTCGACGATATCGGTCTTGACGCCAATGAAGGCCAGATGCGGCTCGTACAGGCGCTCGTCGGCATGCACCAGAAAATGATGCGCGGGAGCGGTCAGCGCAACGCCGAAGGCCGCGGCTTCGTCTGCTGCTTTGGAGAAATCGGTGGCCAGCAGAATCCGGGCGTAGTCGCCGATTACCTCGTTGCGGACCAGCAAGACCGGCACTCGACACTGGCGCAGCAGGCGCTCCGCGGTTGAGCCGAGCAACACCTGGCGCCAGCCCGATTCGCCATAGGCGCCGAGCACGATCAGATCCGCCCGATGTTCAGCCAGCCAGGCCGGCAGCGTGCGATGCAACGGTCCCTCAAGCGTCGCCGTATGCACTCTGACCTGCGCTTGCGGTGCCAGCGCCGCGCATTCGTCGCGGATCGCCGACTCGACCGCCTCGTGCAACTGCGCAGGGTTCGACGGCGGCGCCACGCCGATCACATCGTCGATCCAGCCTGCCGCGGCGATCGAATGCACGATGTGCAGCTCGGCGCCATTGCGTTCGGCCAGTCGCGACGCCCGTTGCAGTGCGCGGCGAGCGGCCGCGGAGAAGTCGGTGGCGACGACAATGTTGGCAATGCTGCGAGTCATGGACGTGCCTCCTTGGCGGGGCTGGGTCGGGGTTGAAGCTTGATGGCAAGGCAGCGGGCAACGCGAACGGCGCCATCGCAGTACAGGGCGCCGTTTTCGGCGAACAATTGCAACGATTCACCCGCGCAGGGCCAGTTAATCCGGCTGGGCCGCACGGCAATGCCGATCAACAGATCGCCGAAGATCCACGGCTGACACAGCCGTTTTGCAGGCAGTCCGGGTTGTGCCGTGGTCAACAACAGCAGCGCGATTTCGTGGTAAAGGGTCATTGTCGACGGTGAGGGTCGGTGTCCGGCGGTTTCCGCCGGACCTTAGCATCGGCCATCGAGCTGTGGCCAGAGATCGGCACGCCGTGCCTCAATCAAGGAAACCGACCATCATGGTGAGTCCCCAGCACACCTCCTGGCACGACCAATCCGCTGAAGCGGCATTGACGGCGCTGAAATCGAGCGGCCGCGGCCTGAGCGCTGCCGAGGCAACGGCGCGCCTTCAGACCCACGGCCGCAATCGCCTGCCGGAAGCGCCGCGCCCGAGCGCCTGGAAACGCTTCGCGTTGCAGTTCCACAACATCCTGATCTACGTGTTGCTCGGCGCGGCCGCGGTCACGGCACTTCTGGGCCATTTCATCGACACCGCCGTGATCCTGGCGGTAGTGATCGTCAACGCCATCATCGGTGTGGTGCAAGAGGGCAAGGCCGAGCAGGCGATGGACGCGATCCGCCAGATGCTGGCGCCGCGCGCGTCGGTGTTGCGCGACGGGGAGCGGCAGACGGTCGATGGCGAGGAACTGGTGCCGGGCGACCTCGTGCTGCTGGAGGCGGGCGACAGGGTGCCGGCGGACTTGCGGCTGCTGAAGACGCGCAGTTTTCAGGTGCAGGAAGCCATCCTCACCGGCGAGTCGGTGCCGGTCGACAAGGACACCCCTGCAGTGGCAGGCGAGGCACCGCTAGGCGACCGTCTCTGCATGGCGTATTCGGGCACGCTGGTGACCTCGGGCCAGGCCAGCGGCGTGGTCGTCGCCACCGGCGCCGCCACTGAGATCGGGCGCATCAGCGGCCTGTTGTCGCGGGTTGAGTCGTTGACCACGCCCCTGGTGCGGCAGATGGCGGTGTTTTCGCGCTGGCTGACTTTCATGATCCTGCTGATCGCCGGGCTGCTGCTGCTGTACGGCTACTTTGTCGGCCATCACGACTTCTCGCTGCTGTTCATGGCGGTGGTCGGACTGTCGGTGGCGGCGATTCCCGAGGGGCTGCCGGCGGTGCTGACGATCACGCTGGCGGTCGGCGTGCAGGCGATGGCGCGGCGCCACGCGATCGTCCGCCGGCTGCCGGCGATCGAGACACTCGGTGCGGTTTCGGTGATCTGCTCGGACAAGACCGGTACGTTGACGCGCAACGAGATGGTGGTGGCGAGCCTGCTGACGCGTGCGCAGTTTTACACGCTCCAGGGCGTCGGCTACGAACCGGAAGGCGCATTGCGGCTGGACGGCAAGGATGTCGATCCCGCTGAACATCCGCTGGCGACCGAGGTGGCGCGCGCGGCGGCGCTGTGCAACGACGCCAGCCTGCGCGTGCACAACGGCATCCACGGTGTCGAGGGCGACCCGATGGAAGGCGCACTGCTGGCCTTTGCCGGCAAGCTGGGATTGCCGGCCACGGAGCTGCGCGCGCATTGGGCGCGCACCGATGCAATACCCTTCGATGCGCGGCATCGCTTCATGGCCACGCTGCACCACGACCACGAACGCCGCGCCAGTGCTTTCGTCAAGGGCGCGCCGGAACGCATCCTCGGCATGTGTGTGGACCAGCGCGGCGGCAACGGCGTCAACGAGCCTTTGGACGCGTCGTGGTGGCATGCGCAGGCCGAGCGCATCGCCGGATTGGGACAGCGTGTCCTCGCGTTTGCCGTGCGCGAGATGGCTCCCGAACACAGTGTGCTGGAGACGGACGACGTCGAAGGCGGGCTGACGCTGCTCGGCATGGTCGGCATGATCGATCCGCCGCGGGCAGAGGCGGTTGCGGCGGTCGCGCAGTGCCATCGCGCCGGCATCCGCGTGAAGATGATCACCGGCGATCACGCGCGCACGGCAGCCGCAATCGCGCGGCAGATCGGGCTGGCGAACCCCGACAACGTGATGACCGGCAGCGCTCTCGATGGCATGGACGACGCCGAGTTGCGCAACCGCGTGCTCGACTGCGATGTCTACGCGCGCACCAGTCCGGAACACAAGCTGCGCCTGGTGATGGCGCTGCAGGCGCACGGCATGACCGTGGCAATGACCGGCGACGGGGTCAACGACTCGCCGGCGCTGAAACGATCCGACGCCGGCATCGCGATGGGCCAGAAGGGCAGCGAAGCGGCCAAGGAAGCCTCCGATCTGGTGCTCGCAGACGACAACTTCGCATCCATCGCTGCCGCGGTGCGCGAAGGCCGCACGGTCTACGACAACATCAAGAAAGTCATCAGCTGGACGCTGCCGACCAGTGCCGGCGAGGCGCTGACCATCATCATCGCGCTGCTGCTGGGCACGGCGCTGCCGATCACGCCGGTGCAGATCCTGTGGATCAACCTGATCACGGCCACCACGCTGGGCCTGGCGCTGGCCTTCGAGCCGACCGAAGAGAACACCATGCAGCGGCCGCCGCGACGGCGTGACGAACCGCTGCTGGATGGCGCGCTGGTGTGGCACATCGTGTTCGTGTCGGCTTTGTTCGTGTGCGCGGTCTATGGGCTCTACGCCTGGGCGATCGGCCAGGGGCATTCGGTGGAATACGCGCGAACCATCGCCGTCAACACCTTGGTGGTGCTGGAGATCTTCCACCTGTTTTTCATCCGCAACATCTACGGCACAGCGCTGACCTGGAACGCGGTGCGCGGCACCCGCGTGGTCTGGGCCACCATTGCGGTGGTCACCGTCGCCCAGTTCGCCATCACCTACCTGCCGCCGCTGCAGCGCGTGTTCGACACCGAAGCCGTTGCGCTGGGCGACGGCCTGCTGATCGTGGCTGCCGGCGTGGTGCTGTTCGCCATCCTCGAAATCGAGAAGCAGTTGCGCCTGCTGCTGCGCACGCTGCGCAGCGGGGCGCATGCGAAGTCGGGGTGATGCCGCAACCGCCGCCAACGCCATCGTGCAGAATGAAGCCGGTTTCCGTGAGCTTGCCGACCGCAGCGAGGAAACCACCGGGAACCAGGGAGACGACGGCAAAGTGAAGCACCGATTTGCGCTTGTCCTGGTCGTTCTTGTCCTCATCCCTGGCGCGGCGTCGATGTTCGCCCAAGGTCCTCTGCCGGGCGACATCGCGGCGACCTTGGCATTGCAGAGCGTGCTGGGCGAGGCGCCGGCGTGGGCGGTGTCGATGACGAACATGGCCAAGGCGCCGTGGCTCTGGGCCAGCACGGCGGCAGCGCTTGCCATCGCCGGTTGGGCGGGAGGCATGCTCCGCGCGTTCAGCCCGCTCATCGCGTATGCATTGGCCTGGGGCGCAGATCAACTGCTGCGCTATCTGATCTTCGTGCCCAGGCCTGACGCCGCGTGGGTCAGCGTCGCCAGCGCCAGCTCATCCAGCGGCCTGCCGTCCACCTTCGGCCTGGTCTTCGGCGCGCTGTTCGGCGCCGCGTTCTGGATCGCGGGAGGTGGCGCGCGCAAGAAGACGGCGCTGGCGCTTTCGCTGGTTCTGCTGACCGCAGGCGCCGCCGCCCGGATCGTCCTGGGCGGGCACTGGTTCAGCCAGATGCTGCCGTCCTTCGCGCTCGGCATCCTGCTGGCGGGCCTTGCGGTCTGGCTGATCGAGTATGCAGTCCGCCGTTTCGGGATGCCTACCAGAGCACATCCGCAGCGTAGTCGGTGAACACGGAGTCGCGGCTCACCAATTGCAGTCCTTCGATCTGCCCCTGCGCGATGAGCATGCGGTCGAATGGATCTCGATGCGGGCCTGGAAGTGCGCCAGCCGCGAGCGTGTGGTCGAGGCCGATCGGCAGGATGTCGAAGCGCTCCTTGCGCAGATAGCGCGGCAGTTTCTGCACGATGTCGCCAGCGAACGGCAGCTAGCCGAGTCTGAGCTTGATGGCGAGTTCCCAACTGCTCGCCGTTGGCGATCGCCGATCTGGCGTTGAGGCTGTGGTCGGGCAAATCCAGCAGTCACTAGTGTGGTTTGCCATTAATTCGTTGAATTATTTCCGCGCCTTTTGACCCGAATGCGTCGTTGTTCGTCGTCGCCATAGCCCTGCTATGACTCCTCCTCTCGCCTAGCCTCGAGCCAAAATGCATCGGAAATTTCTTCAGCCAATTAATGGCAAACCACACTAGAGCAGTGCGTATCCAGCAGCAGCGACTTCGTGGCGCCTATGTTTCGAAACCGGCCAATACGGATTCCGGGAGTGGCTCGAAAAACGCGTCCGTCAGTCGTGATTTTCCAACGGCTGCGCCCGGCTTGCGATCGGCAACAGCGATCGGTGTCAGGCGGACTACCGGCTTGCCGGCTTTGGCGATCACGACCTCTTTGCCGGCCATCGCGGCATCCAGCAGTCGCGACAACTGGGCCTTGGCTTCCTGCACGTTCACTTTCATTTTGTGGTCGCCTCTGATGGTCCAGACCAGGGTCCTTGGCGTGTCTGGATCAATGGCTGTTTTCAATCCGGGTTGCTGAACAGCACCCGCCAGCGGGCGTAGCTAAGGCACCAGCACCAGTTTGCCCACCGTGCGGCCGCTTTCGATCGCCTTCTGCGCTTCGGCGGCGTTTGCGAGCGGGAAGGTGGTGATCGGCGGTGGCATCAGGCGGGCGTCGGCGAAGCGCTGCAGCAGCCAGAGCATGCCTTCGCGCAGACGATCGGCCTCGCCGGAGAGGAAACTCAGGTTGCAGGCGAGTACGCTCTTGTTGTCGCGGGTCATCGCCAGCGGGTTGTAGCGCGGCGTGCGCAGCCAGTCCCAGGCGAGCTTGAACCAATTGAGGCGACCGTCGTGCGGCAGCATCGACGCAAAGCCGTAGATCAGCAGGCGCCCGGTCGGCGCAAGTTGGCGATAGCTGCCGCCCAGAGTGCTCACCCCGTTGGCGTCGAAAATGGCCTGATAGCCGCCCGGCGACAGTGTGCGCGCGTGCAGCCAGAGCTCGTCCTTCGACTTGTCGATCACCGCATCGCAACCGGCGGCGATGGCGCTGTCGCGCTTGTGCGCAGCGCCGACCACGCCGATCACGCGACAGCCGGCCAGGCGCCCGAGTTGCGCCAGCGCGCTGCCGACACCACCGGCCGCGGAGTGCACCAGCCAGGTGTCGCCGCGGCGCGGATGCAGCAGTTCGTGCACCATCCACCAGGCGGTCAGGAACACGGTCGGAATCGACGCTCCGGCGTTGGCGTCCAGCGCTGGCGGTCGTGCGAATACGCGGTCGCCGGTCAGCACCACGCGGCTCGCATAACCGCCGAACAGGGTCAGTCCGATCACCGGGTCGCCGATGGCAAACTCGCGTACCGCGCTGCCCACCGCCGCCACGCGTCCGGCGACTTCGAATCCCGGCGTGATCGGATAACCGTGCAGGCGCTTGGCCGACTCGTACAGGCCCATGCGGATGATGCCGTCGGCGTAGTTGACGCCGATGGCTTCAACATCGATGGCGATCTCGCCCGACTGCGGCGCGCGGTCGGTCTCTTCGACCAGCCGCAGCTGTTCGTAACCGCCGGGCCGATCGATGACGATGCGCTTCAACCCGGAAACCTCGGTCGACGGCTCATCGACCGCTGCCGATGACGAAACGGTCGCCGCAGGAAGTCATCGGTCCTCGAAACCGAGCCGCGACAAGGGAGCGCCGAGTCGGATCCAGTCGAAGAAAAAGGCCTGCTGCGTCGGCGACAGCGGGCTGGCATTCAAGGGCATGCGTACCCCGAGCCCGGGCGGATCGTCGCAATTGAGCTTGAGGAACAACATGCTGGCCAGCGGATCGCCCGGTGCGACGCGCAGCATCGACGGGAAGGTGTCGCTGGGTACGTTGAGCAGGTTGTCGTAACTCGACTGGGTGCCGAGTCCCAGGTTGGCGGCTCCCACACTGCCAGGATGGCAGCCGGTGCACCCGGTGTTGAAAATGGCCTGGAACTGGTCGTAGCGAAACTGGCTGAACGGTGCGATCGCACTGAGGTCGCTGCACTGGTCGGGTGGACCATCGCCAGCGTTCACCTGGGTGCAGGTCATCGACAGCAGCAGCGACAGCGCAAGTCCGGTCAGCGGCGCCGGCACAGGTTCAGTCATTCGCGACGGCTCCAAACGATGTCCATGCCGTCGCGCTCGCCAAGAGCGCGTCCAAGTACGTGCAACAGTGCGTTCGGCGCGCCGGCATCCTTGAGCAGGTGCAAGGTACCCATGTCGATGAAGTAATCCTGGTCGTCGCCACCCTCTTCTTCGAGTTCGCGCACCAGCAGCGCCAGTTCTTCTTCGCTGATGCTGGCGATCAGCGTCCCACTGTCGCGGTCATGCAAGTCGATCATGATGGCCTCTGTTTCGCAAGCAAGGATCGGATGTTGCCGCAGGGGGGCGGCGGTCGTCGAGTGGCACGCGGCATAATCGGCCGCATGCCGCCTCTGCTCAGATTGTTACGCCCGCATCAATGGGCCAAGAACGCGCTCGCCTTTGTTGGCCTGCTCGCCGCACACCGCTGGGGTGACGCAGCGGCGTGGGTGGCCACGCTGCAGGTATTCGTCGCATTGTCGCTGGTGGCGAGCGCCGTTTATGTGTTCAACGACGCACTCGACGTTGCCAATGACCGGCTCGACCCGGACAAGCGGGAAAGACCGCTGGCCTCGGGCAGCGTGGCGATGGCTGCCGGCCTGACGCTGATCCCGCTGCTGCTTGCGCTTGCGCTGGTCGCTGCCTGGTCGCTGCCACAACCGGCGCAATGGGCACTGCTCGCCTACGCGGGTGGGGCGCTGGCCTACAACCTTGGCATCAAGCGCGTCCTGTGGCTGGACGTGGTGGTGCTGGCCACACTCTATGCGGCGCGGGTGATCGCCGGCGCGCTGGCTGCGGACATCGCACCCAGTCCGTGGCTGGTGAGTTTTTCGCTGTTCGTGTTCACCAGTCTGGCGACCTTGAAGCGTTACTCCGAACTGGTGCGCAGCACGCACGAGCAGCTTCCCGGTCGCGCTTACCGACGCAACGATCGTGCGATGGTCGCCGCCTTTGGCGTGGCTGCAGCGCTCGCCGCCACCGTGGTGCTGGCCTTGTACGTGAATGGCTCGGATGTGGCGCACATGTACCGGAGACCGCAGATTCTCTGGGCACTGGGTCCGATCGTGCTGACCTGGTTGGCGCGCATCTGGACCTTGGCGCACCGCGGCGAAATGCCCAGCGACCCGGTGCTGTATGCATTGCGCGATCGCGGCAGTTGGCTGGCGGCATGCGCGCTGCTGGCGTGTTTCGCGCTTGCCGCGTGAGCATTCGACAATGACCGCGCGCAGTGGGCGGTCAGCCGCGGTGTACCGCTGGCTGTGGCTGGCGGCAGTGCTGTGCCTGTGTCTGCGCCTCGGCTACGTGCTCACGCATCAGCCGCTGGCCGGATTCGCCAATCAGTTCGACATGTTGCGCACGACCGGCTGCCTCGGATTGGTGCCGGTCGTCGAGTCTGGCGAGGGCGTGCCTTCAGCGGCCGCGCCGGTAGAGCGATACGCCGTCGGCGCAGCGCGCGATCCCAGTTGCGTGCCCGGTACCGAGGTACTGATCGCCGGGATTGCCCGGGTTCTGGACTGGAGCGGTGACGCGCTGGGCCTTGGCATTCCAGCGAGCATGCCGTTGCGCCTGCTGGCGTGGACCAAGGCCGCCTTGTTGCTGCTCGCCTTGGGGTATGTCGACTGGCGTTTGCGCGCGCACCGCGGAGCGCGCGTGGTGCATGCCTGGCTGGCTGCGCTGGTGTTGGTCGATCCATTCAATACGCTTCACCTCGCCGGCTTCTACAGCGAGTTCGCCGCGCTGCTCAGCGCCTGGCTGGCGCTGGCGATCCCGTTGACCTGGCTGCTCGACGGCAGGCCGCCCGGTCGCAGCGGCGCCTTGTGCTGGGGGCTGATCCTTGCTGCGCTGGCCCTGTCGCGCTTCCAGCACGCACTGATTCCCATCCTGCTCATGGCCTGGATGTTGCTGCTGGCGCGGCGCGCGCGCTGGGCGCCAGGGCGACTGCTGCTGTGGCCGGTCCTGGTGCTGCTTCCCGCGCTGGCGCTGCAACTGAACATCCAGGCACAGTCGCAGAGCATCGCCGATGCCAATCGCTGGAACAGCTTTTTCGGTGCCGCAATGCCGGCTGCCAGCGATGCCGCCGGCTTCGCACGCAAACTGGGACTGCCGCAGCGCTGCGCTGACCTGGTGCACACGACCTGGTATCTGCGGCGCGGGCGCGATGCCCGCACCGAGTGCCCACAGGCATTCTCGCTGTCGCGTGCGCGCTGGCTGGCGCAGTTGGCCACGGAGCCGGCGGCCATCGCGCGCCTGTTCGGTCGCGGCGTCAGTCTGTCCGGTCAGTGGCGGCTGGGCTATCTGGGTGAAGTCGCTGGTGGCCGGTTCGAGCGCTTGCCGGTCGGGCGCGCGGGACTGGGCGCCAGTCTCGCCGATGCGGTCGCGCGCCTGCCGTTCGCAGGGCTGCTGGCGTTATGGGCGGCGCCGCTGCTGCTGCTTGCGGGGCTGGTCGGCGCCGTACCGCGCGAACGTCGGGTGCACGCCCGATCGCTGCTGGTCGATCGCGCCAGCGAGCCCGACGGGCGCCTGGCCGCACTCTGGCTGTGGCCGCTGCTGGCTCTGATCGTCGGGCTGGGTTGGAGCGCGTCGTTGGTCGGCGATGGCTACAGCGAATTGGCGCGGCATCTGCATCTGGCGGCGAATGCGCTGCTGGTGGCGCTGGCGCTTGGCGTGCTGGCGCTGCTTCGCGCCGGTTTCGGGTTCGCGCCGCAGGTGTCTTCGCGCACGCGCTGGGCGGTGCTGGCGACGTTCCTGGTGCTGCTGGGGCTCGGTGCTTTCGTCGGCCGGCAGAGCCTCGGGTACGGCGTGCTCGAACGCCCCGCGAACGAGCGCGCGTCGGCCACGCTTGAGATCGCTGGCTGGGCGATGGACCCGCGCGGCGTCCACGCGGTCGAGGCGGTCTGGAGCGATGGGCAACGCCAGGCGCTGACATTGCAGCCACGCCCGGAAATCGCGCGCTTCTTCGGTTTCGCTGCCCCGGCTGTGGGCTTTGTTGGGCAGGTCGACCTGCCGACCACGCCGGATCCGCAGTTGCGCATCGAACTGCTGCCGATCAGCGGCCCGGCGACGGTGATCGATCGACGCTGGTTACGGTAGGAACGCCGCGCCCGCGGTCGTTGCCCGGCGCCCGCGATGCCACGACCAGCGTGCGCCGCACCAGCGGCACGAGTTTGATCAGGTCGAGCAGCAGCATGCTGCCGATGCTGCCGCCGACCACCGCGGCCAGCGTGCCGGCAGCCGGCATCTGGAAGCGGAAGATCTCGGCCAGCCAGGGCACGCCGATGCAGGCGCCGATCACCACCAACACCACCATCGTGATCACCCAGAACGGCAGTTGTCCCGGTCCGAACGCGCCGGACAGCGCAAAATTGTTGCTGGCAAGAATGCGCACCAGCATCAGGTTGCCGATGGTCAGCGCGACGAACGCCAGCGTGCGCGCCTGCTCGGTGCCATGGCCGGCGGCAATCGACCATCCGTACAGCGCGAAGCAACCGGCGAACACGACCAGCCCAAGGAATACCCCCAGCACCAACTGTCGCCCGCCGATTAGCGGTTCATCGCTGCTTCGCGGCCCGCGCTGCATCAGGCCGCGACTCTCCGGTTGGTTCTCGAAGGCGACCGAACAGATCGGGTCGACCACCATCTCGATCAGCACCACATGCAGCGGCAGGATCATCGGCGGCATGCCGAGCAGCAACGGCGCCAGCGCCAACAGTGCGACCGGTACATGGATCGCGGCGATGTAGATCAGCACCTTGCGCAGGTTTTCGAAGATGCGACGGCCGAGGCGCACGCCATCGACGATGCGCCCGAAGTCGTCGTCGAGCAGCACGATGCCGGCGGCTTCGCGGGCGACGTCGGTGCCGCGTCCGCCCATCGCCAGGCCGATATGCGCGGCCTTCAGCGCCGGGGCGTCATTGACGCCATCGCCGGTCATTGCGACCACCTCGCCATCGGCTTTCAGCGCCTGCACCAGACGCAGTTTCTGCTCCGGGCGGATGCGCGCGAACACGCGCACGCGGCGTACCGCCTGCGCCAGCGCAGCCTCGTCGAGCGCGTCGATCTCGGGGCCGGCGAGGGCGCCGCCGCCGGTGTCGATGCCGGCCTCAGCGGCAATCGCCAGCGCAGTCGATGGGTAATCGCCGGTGATCATCATCACCGACAACCCGGCCTCGCGCGCTCTGGCGACGGCCGCGGCCGCCGAGGCGCGCAGCGGATCGACGAACGCGATCACGCCTTCGAAATGCAGCGTGAACGCGCGTGGGTCGTCCGGAAGCGCGTCCTTGCCGGCGCAACCGCTGGCCACCGCCAGCACGCGCAGGCCACGCGCAGCGAGCTGTTGGACTTCCGCAAGAATGCGCGTCGTCGTCGCGGCGTCCGCCCGGCACAGTGTCAGGATGGCCTCGGGCGCGCCTTTGCTGGCGATCTCGTAGCTGCCATCGTCGCGCGTCCAGGCGCGCGAGATCGCCATCAAATCGGTGCTGAGACCGTACTCGCGCCCGAGCGGCCACTCGGCATGCAGATGTTCGCTGTCGGCCAGCGTTGTCTGCGCCAGCGTGCCGACCGCGCTATCCATCGGGTCGTGCGCCTGACGCTTGCTGGCGAGCAGCGCGTACTCGAGCAATCGATGCAGCGGTTCGGGCAGCGCAGTCTCGGTGCCCGTCAGCTCCAGTCGTGCGTCGGCTGCGACCAGTGCCTTCAGGCGCATGCGGTTCTCGGTCAGCGTACCGGTCTTGTCCACCGCCAGCACGGTCGCGGCACCGAGCGTCTCGACCATCGCCGGCCGCCGCACCAGCACCTTGACCTGGGCCATGCGCCAGGCGCCGAGCGCGAGGAAGATCGCCAGCGCCATCGGAAACTCTTCCGGCAGCATCGCCATCGCCAGCGCGATGCCCGACAGCACGCCCTGTACCCAGTCGCCGCGGATCAGGCCGTAGCCGAGGACCACGCTGGCGCTGGTCAGAAAGGCTATCAAGCCGAACCAGCGCACCAGGCGGCCGATCGAACGCTGCAACAGCGTCTGCTCGGTGCTGATCGACGCCAGCGACACGCCGATGCGCCCGGCGGCGGTGGCGACGCCGGTGCGATCGACCAGAATCTGCGCGTGGCCACGCACGATCAGGCTGCCGGCAAAGGCATAAGGCAGGCCGTCGCCGCCGGGGGCAGGCAGGGCCTCTGCGTCGGACGCCGCCCGAACGCTCTTGCCCACAGGCACCGATTCGCCAGTCAGCAGCGACTCGTCGATGCCCAGGTCGTCGGCGCGCAGCACCCAGCCGTCGGCGGCGATGCGCTCGCCTTCGCCGGCCAGCAGCACATCGCCAGGCACCACCTCGCGTGCCGCCAGGCGCACCGGCGCTCCGTCGCGCAGCACCATCGCCGTCGGTGCGCCAAGCGCCCGCAACGCATCCAGCGCCTTTTCGCTGCGCGCTTCCTGAACCACCACGAGGCCTACGCTCAACGCCGCGAATGCCGCCAGCAGCAGGCTCTCGCGCGGGTCGCCGATCGCCAGGTACACCAGCGCGGCGATCACCAGCAGCAGGAACATCGGTTCCGACAACACGCCGACGACGATGCGACCGATGCTGCGTCGCTGGGCGCGCGGCAACTCGTTGGGACCGACGCGCGCCAGTTCAGCCGCAGCGGCGGCGCTGGTCAATCCGGGCGCGGTGGATTGGATCGGGCTCTGGCGCATGCGCCGAGATTAGCGCGGCGCAGTGCTTGCCTGCTTGATCGAGTTCCTGCCGGGACCGTTGCGGTGCGAACAAAGGGTCGATGCGCGGTGCGCCGATCGGAGGCCTTCTCGCGCGCGCCTGCGCGGGGGTTGGTGGGTCCAGGCTAGTCTGGACGCTGCTGGCTTCGACAGAGAAGAGCGTCCAGATGAATCTGGACCCACAACAGCCCAGACTACCCGCGCGCGTGGCGCGGGAAGCCGACCATGCGATTGAGGTCCTCGTCCCACAGTTTCAGTCGCGCACTCTTCAAGCTGGTCCACAGCGTCAAGCGCGGCGCTTTCTGCAGCATCGGGTGGGAGAAGAATGCCTCGCGCAATCGATAGTTCGGAATGCGGCTGGCGAGGTGATGGATGTGGTGGTAACCGATGTTGCCGGTGAACCAGTGAAGCCAGCGCGGGAGATCGTAATAGGAACTGCCGGCGACCGCCGCTTCTTCCGCGCTCCAGTTTTCCTGGCGTACCCAGTAGGCCTGCTCGAAGGTGTGCTGCACGTAGAACAGCCAGACGCCGAAGGCGCCCGCGATCAGCAGGATCGGCAGGTGCACCGCGAGCATGACCTTCCAGCCGACCCACCAGGCGATGCTGCCCAACACCACGGCGAGCATCAGGTTGTTGAGCCATACGCTATGCCATTCCTTTTTCCAGGAACGCGGCAGGTCGAACGGAAAGCGATGCTTGATGATGAATTGGTAAGCCGGGCCGATCAGCAGCAATACCGGGGTGGCGCGATAGAAGCGGTAACAGAAACGACCGAAACGTGAGCGCGAGAGGTATTCGCGCACGGTCAGCGTGTCGACGTCGCCGAACTCGCGGCGGTCGAGGTTGCCCGAGGTGCCGTGGTGCACGAAGTGCGTCTTGCGCCAGTAACCGTAAGGAAACATGGTGATCACGCCGAGGCAGGCGCCCAGCGCGTTGTTCGCGCGCGCGCTGGCGAAGAACGAGCCGTGGCCGCAATCGTGCTGGATGATGAACAGCCGCACATAAAGGCCGGCCGTGGGCAGCGCCAGCAGCAGAATCCAGCCATACGACCAGCCCTCGCTGGCGCCGTGGATCATCAGCAGCCACAGCGCGACGAAGGGGATCAGGGTATTGGCGATCTGCCACAGCGCGCGTCCCAGCAGCGGCTTGGCGAAGGGTGCGCACAACTGGCGCAGATTGACGGGCTTGCCGGATTCAGCGTCGGTCACGTTGGCTCGGGAGCTTGAAGACATCCGCGTATTCTCCGGTGAACAGACGTTCACAGCAATCACTCGAAAGTTGTCGTTGTGCCACGTTTACGATTTGCTTTCGGCGAAGGCGCGAGGGCGCGGGGGTGTGAGGGAATGCCTTCGTGGGTCCAGACTTGTCTGGACGCTCTCCCCTCGAATCGCCAAGAGCGTCCAGACAAGTCTGGACCCACCAGAGCCGAGCGAGCTTCTCCTGCTCTCCCCTCGAATCGCCAAGAGCGTCCAGACAAGTCTGGACCCACCAGAGCCGAGCGAGCTTC
>CALEZI010000124.1 GCA_937928755.1 uncultured Rhodanobacteraceae bacterium
GTCTGGACGCTCTCGATCCTGCTGTTGCTTTGGTAGGTCCAGACTTGTCTGGACGCTCTCGATCCTGCTGTTGCTTTGGTAGGTCCAGACTTGTCTGGACGATGTTGTTTTTTGCCTGCGCGCGGGTGAGGCTGACTTCAAAAGCGTCCAGACAAGTCTGGACCCACAAGATCACCAGCAAGGGCAACGGCAAAAGCGTCCAGACAAGTCTGGATGCGGACTACCTTCGAGTGCCGCGCATCAACAGCAGATACAAGCCACCCGCCACCACCAATCCCACAAACCACGCGTAGGTGTAGATCGACACGAACACGGCGGGCACCTCGGCGAGGAATCCGGCGGCCTTGAGGAATCCCGGCAGGTTGGGCAGCACGCCGACCACCAGCGCGATGATCGCGATTGGATTCCATCCTCCGCGATAACCGTAGGCGCCGTCGTGGCGAAACAGCGATGCGATGTCGAGTTCGGTGCGGCGGATCAGGAAATAGTCGGCGAGCATGATGCCGGCAATCGGCCCGAGCAGTGCCGAATAGCCGATCAGCCAGGTGAAGATGTAGGCGCCCGTCGATTCCAGCAGCTTCCACGGGAAGATCGCGATACCGATGCCGGCGGTGATGTAGCCGCCCATGCGGAACGAGATCTTGCCCGGCGCGAGATTGGAGAATCCGTTCGCGGGCGCGACCACGTTGGCGGCGAGGTTGGTGGTCAGCGTCGCCAGCAGCAGCGCCAGCAGTGCAATCACGACTGCACCGCCGCCCATGCGTCCGGTCAGCGCTACCGGATCCCAGATCGCCTCGCCGTAAATGATCACGGTTGCCGAGGTCACGGCGACGCCGACGAAAGCGAGCAGCGCCATCGGCAATGGCAGGCCCAGCGCCTGGCCGACAATCTGGTCGCGCTGGCTCTTGGCGAAGCGGGTGAAATCGGGAATGTTCAGCGCCAGCGTCGCCCAGAAACCCACCATCGCCGTCAGCGACGGCCAGAACGCGGCCCAGAACTGACCGGCTTTTGGTCCGCCTTCGGCAAACTGCGACGGCGCAGACAACATCGATCCGAACCCACCCGCCTTGACGTAGGCCCACCCCAGCAAGGCCATGCACATCGCGATCAGCAATGGCGCGGCCCACAGTTCGAGCCAGCGAATCGACTCGGTGCCGTACTTGATGAACACCACGTGCAAGGCCCAGAAGGCGAGGAAACACGCGGTCTGGCCGGCATCGATGCCGAGGCCGGGAATCGACGAGCCGACGATGCCGTTGTCGGTCAGCACATTGACGATGGTGTAGATCGCGGCGCCGCCGACCCAGGTCTGGATGCCGAACCAGCCGCAGGCCACCAGACCGCGCAGAACGGCAGGCAAACGGGCTCCACGCGTGCCGAAAGACGCCCGCAGCAACACCGGAAACGGGATGCCGTGTTTGGCGCCGGCGTGGCCGATCAGCAGCATCGGAATCAGCACGATCACATTGGCAAGCAGGATGGTCCCCACCGCCTGCTTCCACGACATGCCATCGCTGACCATGCCTGCGGCCAGCATGTACGCCGGCACGCACACCACCATGCCCACCCAAAGGGCGGCGATCGCCTTCCAGTCCCAGGTGCGCTGTTCCGGGGAACTCGGCAGCAGGTCGGCATTGATCAGATCGGTGTCGCCGAGGATTCGGGTTGGGGCGCTGGCGCTGCTCATGGATCGACGCTCCGCTGGGCTGCTGATCGATTGCACGCAAGGTACGCAAACGACGCGCGCGACGCAAAGGTTGTTCGCCGCGGGCAATATCCGGCGGATCGATCGCGGGCGGTTGCTGGCGCTACGGGCCGGAACCGGATCAGCCGCATCGATCACCTTCGCGCGACTTGCCGCTCGCACTGATGCGCGCCGGTCACCGGCAATCGGGCATGAATCCGTTTCGTCGGCCGCAGTGGACGCGGCGCGTCGGCGAATTTGGGGCCGGGCGGGAAGATCGGTCTCTTCGACTTTTTGCATGTTTGCGCTCGTCGCGACCATGCATTTTGCATCGTCGCGCTCGGCGCACGAGCGCCAATCTGCTTTTTTTTCAGTAGCTTGAGTCGGTTCCACAGGCTGGCACGGTACCTGCGATGGAAGGACTGCGGGGCCGCGACTGCAATGGTTCCTCGGGAACTGAATGCGTTCGGGCACTGCGCCAGACCAAAACAAGGAGCGTGACCATGAACATCAAGCACACCGCACTGGCCGTCACGATGGCACTCGGGACCTTGTCGTTTCCGGCGGCTGCCGACAGCGTGGCCGACAAATTGAGCGAAGCCAACAAGGAAGGCCGCATCTGGACCAGTTTCGCACTCAACCCGCATCTCGATGCTCTCGATCTCAAGGTCGACGTCGACGGCGAAACTGCAGTACTGAGCGGAACCGTGCCCGGGGCGATCGAGCGCGACCTTGCCGAGCAGGTCGCATTGGGCGTCAGCGGGGTCAAGCAGATCGACAACCGCATCAGGATCGACCCGACACTCGAACCCGCCGCCTCCGACGGCCAGCGTTCACCAGCGGACATCAGTGCCGACGCAACGATCACCGCCAGCGTCAAGAGCAAATTGTTGTGGAGTGATCATGTGCGCGGATTGGACATTGACGTCGACACCATCGACCGCCGCGTCACCTTGAGCGGCGAGGCCCACAGCGCCGTCGCACGCGACACGGCGACCCGCCTGGCGCTCGGCACGGTTGGCGTGCGCAGCGTCGACAACCGGCTCAAGGTCAACCCCAGCCTGGTGCGCAAACCCGCCACCGATCCGGTCGGCGATGTCTGGATCACCGTACGGGTGAAGAACTCGCTGCTCTACTCCAAGCATGTCGACGGACTGGACATCGACGTCGACACCAGGAATGGGGTGGTCAACCTGAAGGGCTCGGTGTCGAGCCCGCAGGAACGCGCGCTGGCCGTCGAACTCGCGGAGAACATCCGTGGCGTCAAACGTGTCGACGCCTCGGGACTGCGCGTCAACAGCTGAACAGGAGAACTGCCATGAACCTGAAACTCAAGAGCGTGATGCTGCTGCTCGCCAGCCTGGCCTTCAGCCCGGCACAAGCTCGGCAGGAATGGGCCCGGGTGGTCCGCGTGGTTCCGGTCACCGAGCAGATTCGCATCGATCGAGAAGTCTGTCGGGAGGTCGCCACGACCCGCCACACGCGCAGTGGCAATACCGCGACTGGCACCATCGTCGGCGCGGTGGTCGGTGGCGCGCTGGGCAACCAGGTCGGCAAGGGCAATGGTCGCAAGGCCGCCACGGTTGCCGGCGCCGTGATCGGTGGCGCGGTCGGGCGTGACATCGATCGTCGCAACAACCCGCGACGTGCGGTTACCGAGTACCACACCCGCTGTCACGTCGAACCGTCCTGGCAGAGCGTGCAGATGTTCGATGTGACTTATCGGAATCGCGGCCGTCTGCACACCCAGCGCATGGACATCCATCCGGGCACGCATGTGCGCGTCTATCGCTGATGAGTGAGGCGCAGCGCAAGGAACCCCGGCCGCCGGCCGGGGTTCCTTGCCGCAGATTCTCGGGCTGCAGCACAGGATTTGCCTTACAACGCGTATTGCTTGCGCTTGCGGTAGAGGGTCGAGGTGTCGATGCCGAGCGTCTTTGCCGCAGCGTCGAGGGTTGGTCGGGTCGCCAGCACCGCCTCGATGTGCAGTCGTTCGAGTTCGTCCAAGGTCAGTTCGGCACCGATGCGCGGCGCGCCGGAAACCTGGCCACGCAAGGTCGGCGGCAACTGGTCGAGATCCGCGATTTCCGTCGGGCAGAGGATGGCGATGCGTTCGATCGTATTGCGCAATTCGCGGATGTTCCCCGGCCATCGATGGCCACGCAGCGCCTCGACCGCTGCCGCGCTGAACCTTCGGGCGGGACGCCGATAGGTCATTGCGAACTGCAGCAGGAATCGCTGCGCCAGGCCTTCGATGTCCTCGGCGCGATCACGCAGCGGCGGCAACTCCAGATTGATCACGTTCAAGCGATACCAGAGATCCTCGCGGAAAGTCCCTTCACGGACCATCGTCTCCAGCGATCGGTTGGTGGCCGCGATGATGCGCACGTCCGCGCTGCGCGTGTGCGGGTCGCCGACGCGCTCGTACTCGCGATCCTGCACGAAGCGCAGCAGCTTGGGCTGCAGCGACAGCGCGAAATCGCCGATCTCGTCGAGAAAAAGGGTGCCGCCGTCGGCGATCTGCACGCGCCCCTGGCGATGCTCCACGGCGCCGGTGAAAGCACCCTTGACGTGCCCGAACAACTCGCTCTCGAGCAATTCGGCGCTCAGCGATGGCGCGTTGATCGTCGCGAAATTGCCCTGCCGGCGCCGACTCCACTGGTGGATGGCCCTGGCCAGCACACCCTTGCCGGTACCGCTCTCGCCGAGAATCAGTACGGTGGCGTCGGTGTCGGCCACTTGATGGGCGGTTGCCAGCAAGCTCGCCATGGCCTTGGATGCGCTGTCGAGGTCGCCGGTCACGTCGGCTTCGCCGGACTCGCGGGCCGAGCTTTCGAGTGAGGCAACCCGCAATTCCAGGCGTCGGGCTTCCGCATGGCGGTGCGCCGCCAGGGTCAGCTGGTCCGGCGTGATCGGTTTGACCAGGTAGTCGCGCGCACCCAACTGGATCGCCCGCACTGCGGTATCCACGCCGGATTCGCCGGTGGCCATGATCACGCGCATTTCCGGCGCGGCGGCGAGCAATCGCGGCAGCAGATCGAGCCCACTGTCTTCGCCGATCCGCACATCGAGGAAACACAGGTCGAAGATCTGGCGCTCGGCCAGGCGCAGCGCCTGCTCGACGCCGCTGGCGCTGCTGACCTGATAGTCCTGTTCCTCGAGGCACCAGCGAAAATTGCGCAAGGCGCTGCTGTCGTCGTCCACCAGCAGCACGCGGCGACCGCCGATCGAAGGCTCGGCAACAGGCATTGGACCCACTCCAGTTCCACGCAAGGTCATGCAGTTTGCACGATGTTGCCGTCGCAGACCATGCATCCGACAACGGAAGATCCTGCAGATCAACGAGTTAAGAGAGTGGAACGATTGGCACGCGAATTGCGTTGCGGGTACCGACGCGGTGAGGCAGCACCCCGGGCGCAATCCGCCTGGACCTGCCGACCTGCGTTCAAGGTCAATTCGACCGCTGCAAATGGAGCAAACCGATGAACAAGGACATCATTGCCGGACGCTGGAAACAACTGCTTGGCACTGCGAGCATCGGCCTGGGTCGGATCACCGACTCCAACTGGACGACACTGCGTGGTCGCGTCGAGCATTTTTTCGGTCAACTGCAGGAACGCCATGGCCTCGCGCGTGACCATGCGCTTGCCGCCATCGACGAGTGTTCAACGGCGGCCGCCGCACCCGATGCCGATCAACTTGCCGACCTGAACCTGGACTCCGACTACGGCTCCAGCCCACGCCTGGGCATGGACAATCTGGCTGCCACGCCGGTGCCGGAGCCGACGCCTGGTCCAGTGGAACGGCTCGAAGCGGCACTTCGTCGACTCGTGCACGGCTTCGGCCACAGCATCAGGCAGCATCCCGGCGTGTCGCTGATCGCTGCGGCGTCGCTGGGCTTCGTCACCGCGCGCCTGGCAACGCCCCGGCGGGGCGCCCGATAGCGGCGCGAGCCGGGAGGAACAAAACCGATGACCCCCGGGCTCGCATTCGAGCGTTGGTTTCCCGGCCAGCAACAAGGTCTGCCATCGACCCAGGCGGGCAACCGATCGACGCCAGCCGTTGCCGCCACTGACAGCGCGCTGGTGTCGATCCATCGGCTGCTCGCGGCGCTGCTGCTGCTCGCCTTGCTCTACACCGTGTGCGTGGCCAAGCCGGTGCTGGTGCCATTGCTGCTGGCCGCATTTCTCGCCGTGTGCATCAGCCCGTTGGTCGATCTGGTGGAGCGGCTGGTGCCGCGTCTTCTGGCGGCGATCGGTGTGCTGGCGCTGGCGATCGGTGCGCTGGTACAGGCGCTGTCGTTGCTGATGGCACCCGCCCAGGACTGGCTCAGTCACGCGCCGGAGACGCTGCCGCGCGCGCTCGACAAGTTGCGCGAGTGGCTGCGCATGCTCGGTGAGGCCAGCGGTACGGCGCCGGTACTGGAAACCGTGGGCACGCTCTCGGGATCGGAGGCGAAGCCCACTGCAGCGGCACCATGGCACTGGTGGGAACTGCTGTTGGCGGCGCCGCCGATCCTGGTCCAGGCTTTCAGCGTGGTTCTGCTGACGCTGTTTTTCGTCGCCTACGGCGGCGACCTGTTCCGGCGTGCTGTCGAGCTGTCGCCGACCTTGAGCGGCAAGAAGCAGTTGGTCGGCATCGTGCGCGCCATCAAGGTCGATACCGCGCGTTATTTCCTGACCACCGCGGCGATCAATGCCGGACTGGGAACAGCCACGGCAATGGTCCTGTTTGTACTCGGCATCAGCGAACCGATCATGTGGGGCGCCGTCGTCGCCCTGTTCAACTTCATTCCTTATCTCGGCGCGCTGGTCTCGGCATTGCTGCTGGTGCTGGTGGGGGTGCTGCAGTCGAGTTCGCCGGACGTGGCGTTGCTGCCTGCCGTGTGCTTCATTGCGTTGACCCTGCTCGAAGGTCAGTTTCTGTCGCCACTGGTGCTCGGCAAGCGCCTCAGCCTGAGCCCGGTCGCCATCCTGATCTGGCTGATGCTGTGGGGTTGGCTGTGGGGCATTGCCGGTGTAATTCTGGGTGTGCCGTTGTTGATGTGCCTGAAGCTGTGTTGCGAACGCCTGCCGGCATGGACCTGGCTGGCCCGATCCATCGAATGAGCGGGATGAAGTTGATGCATTCGCGCAGACGCATCGATGCGGTCGGCTGGCGGCGCTTTCAGCGCTTGTCGCTGATGGCTGCCGTGCTGTTGCTGGTTACCGCCTGGCTGACTTTCAGCCTCAATCAGAGCACGCGCCAGCATTTCGACCATTCCTTGCAGGCGCTCGGTGGCGTCGACGCGGCGCGCGACTATCTGCAGGCCGCGCTGGACGCAGAAGCGGGTGCGCGCAGTTATGTGCTGACCGGCGAAGTGGCTTACCTGACACCGTATCTGGAAAGCCGTGACCGAGTGGCGCGTGCACGCGCGCAATTGCTCGACCGCGTGGGTGGCTCGCAGCCACTGCTGGAACGCATCAGCGCGATGGATCGATCGCTGGACGATGCCCTGAACGAAATGCAGACCGCGATATCCCTGTATCGCGAGCAAGGCCCGGACGTGGTGGTCGACTACCTGCGCGGGGGCTTCGGAAAGGAGCTCATGGATCGCGTCCGCAGCGACAACGCGGCGATCAGCATGGCGTTGACGACGCTCGGACGCACCGAACTCGACGCCATGCACACAGTCGGCCAGCGCCGCGACTGGGCCGCGGCGCTGGCGCTGCTGCTCGGCCTGGCCTGCGGCGTTGGTGCCTTTCTGGTGATCCGCGAGCACACGCTGGCAACGCAGGAAGAGCACAGGCTGCGCCTGCGCGCCGAACAGGCCATGCGCGAGAGCCGCGAAAAGAGCGTGTTTCTGGCCAGCATGAGCCACGAAATCCGCACACCGATGAACGCCATCTTCGGGTTCACCGAGTTGCTCGGCGATCTGGTCACCGGTGCCCGCGAACGCCACTACGTGCAGGCAATCCGCAGCAGCGGCGAGTCGCTGCTCGCGCTGATCAACGACATTCTCGATCTGTCGCGGATCGAGTCGGGACGTATCGACCTGCGCCCGCAAGCCACCGGCATACGCGAATTGTTGAGCGCCACCGTCACCATGTTCGCGCAGCAGATCGCCGAGAAGGGTCTGCAGTTGGCGATCCGCGTCGAGTCAGCCACCGAGCTGCCATTGATGCTGGACGCGCAGCGCGTGCGCCAGGTGCTGTTCAATCTGGTCAGCAACGCGATCAAGTACTCCGACAGCGGTCGGATCCGGATCGTTGTCAGCACCGAGGCTGATGGTGAGTACGTTGCGTTGACGCTCGCCGTCAGCGACGAAGGCATCGGCATTGCAGCGGCTGACCAGGAACGGATCTTCGAGGCATTCACTCAACTGGATCTCGTCGACCGCGCTCGCCGCCAGGGCACAGGCCTTGGTCTCAGCATCGTGCGCAGACTGATGGACGCCATGGGTGGCAGCATCAGCGTGCGCTCGTTGCCGGGCCAGGGTTCGACCTTCACGGCAGTCTGGCCGCGCGTGGCGCTGGCGCTGCCGAGCGCACCGCAGGCAGCAGAGCGCGTCCAGCGGCTTGCCGACATCGCTGCGCTGAACGTACTGGCAATCGACGACATGGAACTCAACCGCACTCTGTTGCGCGACCTGTTCGCCGGCACGCACCATCGCATCGAGGTTTTCGGCGACGCACCGAGCGGCCTGGCGCGCATGCGCGAGCAACGTCCGGATGTGGTGCTGCTGGACCTGCGCATGCCGGGCATGGATGGTCGCGAGGCACTCGCAAGGATGCGCGCAGACCCCAGGCTGCGCGACGTGCGGGTGGTCGCGGTCACTGCATCCAGCCTGCTCGACGAGGAGCCGGGACTGAGGGAAACCTTCGACGGTTATGTGCGCAAGCCGGTCACCCGTGAGGCGCTGAGTGCCGAACTGGCGCGCCTGTTCGCTGGCGCCGACGGCAGTGGGGAGACGCAGGAGGCGGAGCGGTCGGACATGGCGACCTGGTCGATCGACGCACTGGGTGAGGCCACCAGGGGCCGCATGCGCGGCGACATCGATCTGATCGCAACACGTTGCGCCCGCGCTCGCGAAACCCTGTCGACGCAATCGCTGACGGAACTCGAACAGCAGATTCAACAGGCAGACAGCGCGCTTGCGCCCTTGTTCGCGAGATCGATCGAGCAATTGCGCAGTGCGCGTGAACGCTTCGAGCTTGCAGCGATGGAGGCGGCGCTGGAACACATCGAGTCGGACTGCGTTCGAGTCTGCGCGCTGCTCGACCCACCCGGGAGACCGTCATGAACAGCCAAACCTGTGCTGCTGCGACGTCGGTATCCGGGGCGACGGTGCTGGTGGTCGACGACCAACCGGTCAATATCCAGATGGTCGGCAGCCTGTTGGCAGCCGCCGGTTTCGATGTCATGCCGGCGCGTTCGGGCAGCGAGGCTTTGACGCGCATCCGGGCGCGCATGCCGGACTTGATCCTGCTCGATCTGTTGATGCCCGGGATGGATGGATTCGCCGTGCTGGCGACATTGCGCGACGACCGCTTGCACGCGGCGGTGCCGGTGATCGTGCTGACATCGTTGCAGGACCGCGAACTGCTGGTGCGCGCTTTCGCCGCCGGCGCCGTGGATTATCTGACCAAACCTTTCGTGGTCGAGGAGTTGCTCGCCCGCGTACGCACGCATGTCGAACTCAAACGAGCGCGCGACCATCTGGCCCGCATCGCGCGCGAGCAGCAAGAGCTGACGCAGATTGTCGCGCACGACCTGAAGAGCCCGTTGTCGAACATCCAGTTCAGCGCGCAGATGCTGCAGCGCAAACCCAATCTGCCGGCAGAACGCCAGGCTGGCCTGCTGCGCACGATCAGCGACTGCGCCAACGAGGCGCTGCGCTTCGTGCAGGTCTACCTCGGCCGATGGGCCGACGGAGAACTGCGCCGGCGTCACAACATCGAATCAGTGGAACTGCAGCCACTGATCCGAAGCTTGATCGAACGCATGGCGGATGCCGCCGCTGCGCGCGGCGTCGAATTCGTTTTCGCCGCGACGGGCGACCTGCCGCCGGTTGCGGCGGACCGCATCGGCGTCGGCAATGTGCTGCAGAACCTGCTGTCCAACGCGCTGCGCTACGGCGGCGGCGATAGCAACATCGACGTCGAGCTGACGCGCGGCACCATGGGCAACCTGCGCGTCTGCGTGCTCGATCGCGGTCCAGGCATCAGCGCCAGCGACCGCGAGCGACTGTTTCGTCGCTTCGTGCGCCTGGAGGCCGGTAGCGAATCCGGCGACTCCACTGGCCTGGGACTGGCGATCGCCCGCCAGGAGGCGGTCCAGATGGGTGGGCAACTCTGGTACGAGGACCGTCCGGGCGGCGGCGCGATGTTCGCGCTGGAGTTGCCGATCGCCAGTTGACGGCCGCGGCGGTCGCCGCGCTTGTCGCCTCATGCAGTTTGCAACATGGCACGGCGGAACTCGTGCAATGCGCCCGAAAGAACCACCGAAGCGCCCGGATTTCGGGCCCAAATTTATCGCAAGTCATTGATTCGTGGGAATCTTCCTGTCTGGCACGGTCTTTGAGTCAACCGAATCAGATCGCGGCCGTTCGAGCCGCGCGGCCTGAAGGAGTACGATCGATGGCAGCCATCTGCAGCGAAGCCACCCGCGATCCCGCACGTGTCGCGCGAATTCACGCGCCGGTCTGCCCGGCACCGCAGGGAAACCAACTGCTGGCGGCGATGCCGGCGGATGTGCGCGAGGTCCTGTTCCCGCATCTGCAAAGGGTCTGGCTGCCGGTCGGCAAAGTCCTGCACGAAGCTGGCGACTGCATGCGTCAGGTCTATTTTCCGAGCGGCGCCCTGGTGTCGTTGTCGATGGCAATGGAGGACGGCACCGCCACCGAGATCGCCGCAGTCGGCAACGAAGGCCTGGTCGGCATGGCCAGCATCCTCGGTGGAGAAACCAATCTGGTTCGGGCACTGGTGGTCGATTCGGGCAGTGCATTCGCGCTGAGTCGGGCACGTCTGATGGAGTTCTTTCACGGCAGCGCCGCGCTGCAACAGTTGTTGCTGCGTTATGCGCAGGCCAGCCTCATCCAGGTTGCGCAGACGGCCGCGTGCAATCGTCGGCATTCGGTCGAGCAGCAGTTCTGTCGATGGCTCCTGCAACGCCTCGACCATGGCGACACGCAGTGCGTGCACGCCACGCACGAAGCCATCGCGAGTGTGCTCGGGGTTCGGCGGGAGACCGTCAGCCAGGTCGCCGGACGACTGCAGAAGCTCGGCTTGATCCAGTTGTCGCGTTGCCGGCTCGAGATCATCGATCGCCGCCCGATCGAGACCTTGTGTTGCGAGTGCTATTTCGTCGTGCGCAAGGAGACCGATCGCCTGTTGCCTGCCGCCACCTCGGGATTGCGCCAGATGGCAGCCGGCAGCGCGGCGAGATCGGCCGTCGCGGGTCGCCGGATGGCGCTGCCGATGGCCGGAATTCTCTGACCCGCGCGTCACCAGCGGCGGAAGCGAGTGCCTCGGCGCGAATGCAAAGTTGTCGCAATGCGACTGTGCGGCAGTGACGAGAACGCATAGCATCCACCGGGTCCTGGTCCACCGGCAGCCTTGCACCCGTGATCGCCTGGTTCACATCTCTGCTGCGCAGGATTGCGGCGCTGCTCGGGTTCGGGCGTAGCGCCCACAACGACGACTTCGATCCGGAACTGCGCGAGGTGTTCTTCGCCGAACTGGAGGACGTGACTCAGTTGCTGACTGGCGCATTCGCGACCTGGCGCGCCACGCCCACCGACCAGGCTGCGATGCAGAACCTGCGCCGCGGCTTCCACACGATCAAGGGATCGGCACTGATGGTGGGCGCGAGTGCGCTCGGCGACTTCTGCCGACACCTGGAGCAGTTGTCGATCCGGCTGATGGAGCAACAGGTCAAGGTGACGCCGGCGATGGTGGTCACGATCGAACAAGCCATTGCGTTGCTGCCGGCATTCGCCAAGACCATCAGCGAAGGCCGCGCACCGCCACCGCAGTCGCACGCCGTCGCAAACCGGGTGCAGCGGATGCTGGCGTAGTTGGCATGCTTGGCGTAGGGCGGGTCCTTCGCCTGCGGCGAAGTACCCGCCGCGGATCGTCAACAGGCACCGGTGGATTCGCCTGCGGCGGATCCACCCTGCTGTTTCAAGCCTCCGCCTTGCGCATCGGGTTGTTCGGATGCGTGGTCCAGTTGCGATAGCTGCCGTCGTCGACGCGTTCCATGGTGATGCAGCCGTCCACCGGGCAGACGTGCATGCACAGATTGCAGCCGACGCATTCCTCGTCGATCACTTCGAAGAAACGCACGCCATCTTTTTCTTTGGTGATCGCCTGGTGCGAGGTGTCTTCGCAGGCGATATGGCAGAGGCCGCATTTGACGCACTTGTCCTGGTCGATGCGCGCCTTGATGTCGTAGGCCATGTTGAGGAACTGCCAGTCGGTGACGTTGCCCACCGCCTTGCCGACGAAATCGTCCAGGCGCGCATAACCTTTGCTATCCATCCAGTTGTTCAGGCCGTCGATCATGTCGTCGACGATGCGGAAGCCGTAGTGCATCGCCGCGGTGCACACCTGCACGCTGCCGCAGCCGAGCGCCATGAACTCGGCAGCGTCGCGCCAGCTGCCGATACCACCGATACCGCTGATCGGCTTGCCGTGGGTTTGTGGATCGCGCGCGATCTCGGCGACCATGTTGAGCGCGATCGGCCGCACCGCCGGCCCGCAATAGCCGCCGTGGGTACCCTTGCCATCGACCGTTGGCGTCGGCGCCATGAGATCGAGATCGACTGTGGTGATCGAGTTGATCGTGTTGATCAGCGACACCGCGTCGGCACCACCCTTGAAGGCCGCGCGCGCCGAAGTGCGGATGTCGGTGATGTTCGGCGTCAACTTGACGATGCACGGCAGCTTCGAATGCAGCTTAACCCAGCGCGCGACCATTTCCACGTACTCGGGTACCTGCCCCACCGCCGAGCCCATGCCGCGCTCGCTCATCCCGTGCGGGCAGCCGAAGTTCAGTTCGACGGCATCGCAGCCGGTGTCCTCGACCATCGGCAGGATGTACTTCCAGGAGGCCTCGTCGCACGGCACCATCAGCGACACGATCATCGCCCGGTCCGGCCACAGCCGCTTGATTTCGGCGATCTCCCTGAGGTTGACCGCCAACGGCCGATCGGTGATCAACTCGATGTTGTTGAGCCCGGCGATGCGTTGCCCATTCAGCTTGACCGCGCCGTAACGCGAGCTGACGTTGACCACCGGCGGATCGATGCCGAGCGTTTTCCAGACCACGCCGCCCCAACCCGCCTCGAACGCTCGATTGACGTTGTAGGCCTTGTCGGTCGGCGGCGCCGAGGCCAGCCAGAACGGGTTCGGGGAACGAATTCCGACGAAATTGCAGGAGAGATCGGCCATCGTGCTGCTCGCGGGTCTACATCCTGTGCACACTACACCGGGAGCGCATCCACGTGCATGCCCGCCGCCTTTCGCCGGTAACGCGGGTCCGGGTTCTCCCGCCTCTCGCGCGGTCAACGGTCCGTTGCGCGGGTCAGCGCGGATTCGGATTTGCTTGATTCGTTGCGATCAGGTGCGCAACATGGCGGCGGTCGCCAGGCACCGAGGATCACGCCATGCAGCGAGACACGCGCACCAGGAGGCCGCGCAGCCTGTTCGGGATCGGTCTCCTGACCTCGGCCTTGCTGGTGGGTCCGGCACCCGCGGCCGAGCCATCCCGCGATCTGCTGACGCTCGCCGAGGGTGCGGTGCTGGTGAGCGCCACGGCCAATCCGCATGCGGCGTGGAACTTGATCGACGGTGCAGCGCGGACGCGCTGGGACAGTGGTGGGCCGAAGTTTCCGGGGCCGTGGCAGTTCGTCTTCGAGTTGCGTGCGCCAACCCGGCTCACTGCGCTGGGCGTGCGGGGCGCCGGGAAACGACCCGCCGGCGGGGTGACCTCTTCGGCGCGCGGCATCCGCTTCGAAGCCTCCGCGCAGGCGGCCGACAGCGGCTTCGTCGAATTGGCGCGCATCGATGCCGCCGCGGACGGCGAGTCGATGATCGAACTGCAGGGCACCGAGCCGGTGCGCTGGTTACGGCTGAGCATCGACTCCGATCATGCCGGCGGCGTCTGGCCCTATCTGGATGAAGTGATCGCCTTCGGCGAACAGGCGGCCGTCGACAGCGGACCACGCTTTGCCGGCGTATTCGAGGTGCGTGCGCGCGAGTTCATCGAGTTGCGCCAACAGGGGGCCACGGTCAGCGGTTGCTTCATCGAAGCCGGCGGGCACGCCGCCGGTACCTTGCAGGGTGAAGTCGTCGAGGGCGTGGCGCGTTTGACCTGGCAGCGCAGCGATCGCGACGGCATTCACGGCACGGCGGTGCTGGTGATCGACAGTCGCGGCCATTTGAACGGGGTTCGCCATCGCCAGCGCAGTCGCTCTTCCTGGGGCGGCCCACCCGCGGCAAAGGACACGCAAACGCCGTGCGCTTTGCCCGCGACCGTCGCCAACCCGATCGCCGCCGCCCTCGAAGACGCAGGCACGGCACGCATCTACGGCATCCTGTTCGACTTCGATCAAGCCAGCCTCAAGCCGGCGTCGACGCCAGCCCTGGAACAACTGCAGCAAGCGCTGCTGGCCAGCCCGACGCTGCAGGTCGACATAGAAGGCCACACCGATGATCAGGGCGACGACGCCTACAATCTCGCGCTGTCGTTGCGGCGCGCCGCCGCCGTGGTCGACTGGCTGGTCGCCCACGGCATCGAATCCGCGCGCCTGCATCCGGTGGGTCGCGGCGAGGCCGAGCCAGTGGTGAGCAACGACAGCGCCGACGACCGCGCGCTGAACCGTCGGGTTGAGGTGGTTCGGCGTTGATGTTGGCTTGGTGCGTGCGCAACGGCGAGTCACCTCGACGAAGGCCCGCTACGGGGTGGCGCCCAGCCAGGTTCGGGCGCGCGCGGCGTCGTAGGTTGGGCAGAGCTCCACCCTGCCCAACAACGGACGGCAACGTTGGGCAGGATGGAGCTCTGCCCAACCTACCTTGGAGCGGCGTCACGAACTTCGCGCCGGCCGGTGGTTGGGGCAAGCAAAGGACGCAAAAGGGGCGCAAAAACAGAAAATGCGAGGGCCAGTCATGTGATCAATGGCCTTTGATCTCCTTTGCGTCCTTCGCGTCCCTTTGCGTCCTTTGCGCGCCCAGATACAGTCCCTTTCCTTGCGACACCGACAGTTGTCACGTAGGCCGCTGCGCGGCCAACATGACCTACTTCCGGATGTTGGTAGCGCGAATTTGCCCACCGGCAGGCATTGCGCCAGATGCATCGGCGAAGCCGGCGCAACTCGCGCGCCGGGCGAAGAACGGAGGATCGCTGCGCGGGTTGGGTGTGTTCCCGGCCAGCACGACAGTGCCATCGGCGAGCACCGCGAGGCTGGCCGACGAGATCTGCGGCCTGGGATCGGTGAGCGCGCGAACGTCGCCGATCGCCGGATTGAAGATGTTGAAGGCTCCTTGGTGCCAGCTGATCGCACAGCCGTCGGGCAAGCGTGCCGCCGCCGGCCCCATCGGCGATGACGGCAGGATGTAGGTCCACTGCCGGGCCTGGGGATCCCACAGCATGTCGGAAACGCGCGATTCGGGCTCGGCAAACATCCACGCCATCAGCACGGCGCTGGCGTCGACCGCTTGGCCGTCCACCGGGTCGATGAAGTGCGCCAACGGCGGAATGCGGATTGCTGCGCCTTCGACCAGGTGCGACAGATCCGTGACCAGGCGGACGTCGGTCCAGCGATCGGAGCCGGCCTCGAAGAGCTTGGCCGCGTGCTCGTTCAGCACCAGCAGCAGGCGGCCGTCATCGAGCGCGCCGAGACGGTACGAATAGCGGGGTGGCCGGTCGCTGTCGTGGTAGATGTACCTGGGGTCGGGTTTGCCGGGGCGCAGCGGAATCCGGCCACAACTCCAGGACCGATCGTCTTCGACGCGCCAGCGCAGGCAATCGAGTTCGGCGCCGTCGAGCCCCACGCGCAGCACGTCGCCGTCCGGCAACTGGGCCGCCTGCAACTGCCGCAATCGAGGCCCTTCCGCCTCGAATCGAGCGCTCCAGCGATCGCGAACCGGATCCCACAGCTGGCGCAGGATGCCCTCGCGATCGAACGCCGGCAGGATTCCCCAGGTCGCCAGGCGCCCATCGCTCAGCGCCAGCGTGATGCTCTCGCCGGTGCCGATGTAATGATCCGTCGGCACCAGCCATTGCCGGGTTTCCTCGTCCCAGATGCTCAGGTACGGCTGCTGCGTCGAAAACGCTGCCAGGCCGTCTTCCTGCAGTTCGACCAGCGTCGACTCGCGATGGGCCGGCGCTGGTCGCGCCACCCACGCACGTCGATCCGCCGACAGCTGATGGCGGTACGCGTGCAGCGTGCCGTCCTTGCGCTCGAGCAGGGGCTGGAGGTAGCTCACCCAGTCGCCGGTGTCGAGCGGCGGCAACAGAGACCATTGCTGGGTGGAAGCCGACCAGCGCACGCCCTCGGAGCGGCGCGCGGGATCGGCGTCAAGCCCAAACGCGGCGATGAACAATACTTCGTCGCCAGCGGTGCGCTGCACCCACATCGGCTTCTGTGCCGTCTGCAGGTTCAGGTCCGGCATCGGGCTCAGGACCTGCACGGTTTCCGTCCGGCTATCCCAGAGCTCGGCCGTCGCGTTCCCGTCCGGGAGCCAGCGACCATGTCCGGCGCACCAGTCACCGCTCTCTTCGCCGGCTGCGCGCGCAGCGTCCGGGGGAATTTGTTCACAGTAGAGCTGGGCCACGAACTTGAGTTGCGAATCGCCGCTGACCAGCACCTTGCCGTCGCCCAGGATCGCAACCACCGCCCAGGGGCGCGGCGTGACCGGCATGCGCCGCTCGGCAACTGCGCCCGTGGTCGGATGCCAAGTCCAGGCGCGGAACTGGGTGAGTTCGCGGCGGGTCGCCGTTTCCAGATCGACCCGGCCCTGGGCAATGAAAATGATCTCTCCGCTGTCCGTGGCGGCGAATTTCACCAACTCGCGCGCATCGAACTGAATGCCGTCGAGGGTGCTCCATGTACCGCTGTCGGGATCCCACACCTCCGGGGAGTTGGCGACCGTCTGTTCCGCGGTCGGCCGGTCCATGACCCAGCCGCCAGCGACGACGACGCGCCCGTCCGCGAGGCGCAGGCCTTGATGGAAACGCCGATACCAACGACTGCTTCCGCTGGGGTAAAAGCGCCGTTCACGCGGGTCGTAGATCTCCGCGGCATTGAGCAAGACGCCGGCGCTGCGGCCACCGGTGATCAGGATGCGATCGTCGTCGAGCAGGATGGCAGCGTACTCGTGGCGCCCGGGGTATTCCGGATGCGGGTCGCCAGGGCCGAGGTCGGGGCCGCGCCGGAACACGTCGGCGCCAGCGCCTTGCGCGATGAAGACGATGGCGAGTGCAAACAGCCGGGCGCGGCGTCGGCGCCAGCAAGATCTGGCGTGCTCATTCATCGCAGCCGATTCCGACGTCGGGGTGGCCGTAACCGGACAGGCCCACCAGACCATCCTCGTCCGCGCGGCTGGAGAGATACCAGCGTCGCGACTGCATCGAGCTGGAAAAGTCGATCAGATAGTCGGTCAGCCCATCGCGATCGAGGTCGCCTGCCCAGAGCAGGTAAGCGATGAGAGCAGAACGGGGCGGCGGCGGACCGGCAAGGATGGCGTTGAGCGGCGCCAGACAGAGTTGACCCAGCCACTGACGCTCCCCACGCGCCTCGAGGTACAGCCCTGCCGTGCTTGCCGCGCGATCGGTGAGCATCGGGCGCAGTCGCTCCTCGCTGCCGTCCACGGCGAGCACGATTTCCAGCGTGCGCTCGGAACCGATCACGGCCGGCTGCGCAGCGGCGGGAAACACACTCGGCAGCACGCCGGGCATCAACCACGCGAGCGCCGGATCACGCCGCAACCAGGCGATCACCGGCAATGAAGATGGCGTTGCCACCTGCCAGCGCAAACGCTGTCCGGCGATCCCGACCGGATGCTGCGGACTCGGCCGCGACTCCACCTTCGCCGTCAGCGTCGCCGCGACCAGTTCGCAGCCGGCGTCGGCGCAGACCAGTGCCAACCAGTCGTCGCCGGGCGCCAGCGGCCAGGCTGGCAGCCACAGGTCGTTGCCGATCGCGAAGCTGAGGTCGGGAGCGGACACCGGCTCGGGTTCCAGGTCCTGTGCCGCTGCCGCACTGCAGGCGGCAAGAAAGAGCCCGGCACAGGTCGACCGCAGGATGCGTCCGCGCCTCACCAGTTGCTCTCCAACGCGGGGATCAACATCGGCGTGCCGGCGTCGTCGATCAGGAGCAGCCGTTCGAAGATGCGTCCGTTACCCGGCTCGCTGCCGCGCCAAAGCTCCGGCCACTGCCCGCTGGCCTCATCGAAGCGCAGGATGTAGTGCTCGGCCGTGTTGCCCACACGCAGATGCGCGAAGATCCGGTCGCCGCGGACCACGACCGTCGCGCGCTCGACATCGTCCGGCGCCGGCAAGTCCACCCAGCCGCTGCCATCTGCCAAACTCAGCTCGACCGCGTGCTCCGAGGCGACGCTTTCGCCTGGAGGAATCGTCGACGAGCCCGCCCGCAGCACCCGCCCATCGCTGAGGATCTGCATCGGGCTGCCATGCGGCAGTCGGGTCGGCGCCGAAGTTCGCCACGCGTTCGTGCGTGGATCGTAGATTTCATGGTCGCGGGCATGCGACCACGGGCCGAAGCCGGTGTAGGCGACTTCTCCAGCTGGCGCGTCCTCGTCTGCGGGAGGAGCAAGCGCAATGCGATAGGGCTGGACTTGTCCATCCGCAATCACCAGGCGTCCGTCGGCGAGGCCACGGGCGACCACCGGCGTGCGCTCGCCGAGCTCGGCACGTGCGCGGTCGAGGGTGGCGAAGTGCGATCGCGTCAGCGTCGGCGTGGTCGACCCATTGGATTCGAAGCGCAGCCTTTCGATGCGGCCGCCGTCGTCAATCGCCACCAGGTCGCCATCCGCCAGTTGCGCCCAGGCCTCCACATGCGGCATCTCGAACACCTGCCAACCGGACCCTGGCGTTGCCGGTTGCAGCCATTCCAGCGGCAGGTTGCGCTCGTCGTCTTCACCGATGCCACCCACGACGACCAGGGCGCCATCGGGCAGGCTAAAGACCTGCGGCCGGTAGCGTGCGATCTGCAGCTTCGGCAGGTGACGCACGCTGCCGTCGATGCCGAGCACGTCGACCGCCGTCGAACGCGCCCAGCCAAGCCGATACGAGGTGCCGCCGGCGACAATCGTGGTGTCGCCGAGATCGAGCAGGCCCGCCTGCTCGCGACCAAGCTGAAACCCGAGCCCGGGATCGAAGCGCGCGCGGTGCTCTTGCGGCGGCGAATTGCTTTCCCCGCGAAGCGAATCCTGCGCCTGCGCGTTGACCGCCCCGACCGCGCATCCCACCAGCAAAATCCAGACAGCGCGCATGCGCATCAGCGGCCTTGACGCAACGAAGTCACAAAAGCATACGGTCGCCGGCGCAGGAGTTGCGGTCGGTAATCGGATGGCTGGTGGCGGCGATCGGGCAGTCCATTGCTTTCGGTCGCGACTCCACTCAGGCGCGCAGCGATGCGTCGATCGACGCCGCCGCGCGCTTGCCGTCCTCGACCGACTGTACGGTCAGATCGACCTTGCCGCCGGCCCAGTCGCCGCCGGCCCAGACTTGCGCGAAGGTCTGTTCCAAAACGGTGGCGCCAATCGATTCGGCGCCGCGGCGGCAAACCAGCGTGACCGCTTCGGCGCCGAGGCGCCGCGATTGCGCGCGAAACCCTCCGAAGCGCGTCAAGTGGATTGAAGTCGATCCGCGGCAAGACTCGCCAGCATCGTTTCGGCGCTTTCGCCGTAGAGGTCCCCCCAATAGGTTTCGACGGTATCGTCGAAGCGCGAGCCCATCACATCGCGCAAGCTTCCAAGCAGTGCTGCGCCGGCGGCGTCGTAGTGGCTGGCGCAAAAGCCGTGGCAGTGCAGATGCCGCGCCAGGCGGCGGCAAACCACCGGGAAACGCTCGCCGCCGCGATGGGCGGCGAGCAACTGCAGGCAGCGCAACAGACGCAGCCCCTGGATCTCGGGTGTTCCAGCCAGATCCCGCAACTCCGGTGCCCCCAGCCACAGCCGGCGCTGGAAGGCCGAACCGAGGATCCCGACGGGGATCCCACGCATCGGGATCGGGAAGGTCGAAGTTGCGACCATGGCGGGATCAATTGTTGCTGACCATGAACCAGCCGGTCACGAAATCGTTGGAATTGTATGGCGTCGCTCCTGACAAGTTCCTGATGCAAAGCCCGACCCGGTAAGTACCGCCAGTGGTCATGACGCGGCTCATTGCCGCGGTGACCATCGCTCGTTGTGGGGTTGGCGGCAGTGTTGGATTAACGAAGCTCGGTGTGTCGAATGCCGCCGGCGCGGCGCCGTTGACGTTGTCGCTGAAACATAGGGCCACCGCCACCGGCACGGGATTGACGGATGAGTGACCGATTGCGCCGACGGACGTTCCCGAGACCCGTTGACCCGCCGTCACGGTTACCACGGCGAACGGACCGGCGAACACCCAGGGGGTACCTGCCGTCACCGGAATGATGCCGATCTGCCCCGACTGCGTCACCACCTGAACCACGCCACTCGGACCTTGCGGGCCCGGATTGCCGGCCAGCGCAAACTGGGCGACCGGCGCGGCGGTCAAGGCCTGGCGTGGCGTCAGCGCATCGTAGGCTCCCACGCTGTTTCCGGCGCGTACCGCCACCGCCAGCCAGCGCGCCTGGCTGCCGAACGCACCTGGGCCGAAATCGAGTTCGACGCTGAACACGCCGTTCTCGACCGGGATGTCGCTGGACAGCACCACGCTGCCCGCCTGAGCGCCGCCGGCAAGCGCGTCGAACAGGCGAAACTCGAAGTCGAACAGCCCATTGGCCGGCTGATTGTTGTCTTCCAGCTTGCCCTGGTAAGTGAACTGGGTGCCCAGCGGGGCGGCGTGGGCGGCAATGGCGAAAAAGCACAGCAGTGCAAACGCAATACGAAGCATGGGATCAGTCCTCAAAGGAATTCTGGAAAAGGATGTCGGAAGCGGGTGCATCGGCTGCGGCAGGCCAGAAGCCGCCCTGCAGCGTGAATCGCTGGCCCTGCAACCAGCCGGCATCCGGCTGTCCTGCGGTGCCCTCGACAGCAAAGCGCGTGCCTTGCGAATGGCCGCCGCCCGCGTCGGCCGTACTGCTGATCAGGCGAAACGGCGCGGCTTGCGCGGCGCCGATCAGCCCCAGCGCCAGCGCGACAGGCAGCAGCAATTGCCGCCGGGTGGGATGGAAGAGAGAGGGTGCATGCATCCGGTGTGGCTCCAGTCAGGCGGTGTGGAGCGAGGCTGACGGGGGGCGCGGATTGCTGCTTGACGCGAACATTGGCGCAGCTTTACGCCAACATTTCTGCTTGTTTTTCAGCACTTTATGCGAACTTATCCGTCGAGCCGCCGCAACCATTCGGTGGCCGCGGTGCATGCCAGTCAGTGCGAATCCTCTTTCTCGGCCCGAAAAATTTCCACGGGCCATGCACCTCGTCATTGCGAGGAGCGTAGCGACGAAGCAATCCAGTGACCCTTCTTTGCTCTGATTCCGCGGTCGGAAAACCAAGCAGTGTCACTGGATTGCTTCGCTGCGCTCGCAATGACGAATCAACGACTTGCGATATGGGTTCATGGAGAGCTTTCAGTTTCACCCAAAACTGCGCGGTGACCATGAACCCGTTCATCCTGAGCAGAGCGTCCGACGCTTTATCAGGACGCGGCGTCGAAGGACACCGTTCACCCTTCGACGCCGCGTCCCGGTGGAGCTTCGGGACGCTCTGCTCAGGGCGAACGGTATCGATGATATTCAATGACTTACGATATAGGTTCATGGAAAGGAGCGTGGCGACGAAGCAATCCAGCACTGTTTCCTGCTTTGAAGCTGCCAGGCAAAGGCACTGGATTGCCACGGCATGCGCTCTCAGTTATTCGCTTCGTTGCCGATGTTCGCGGCGCATGCCCCGCAATGACGAAAGCTCGCAATCATTCGCTTCGTAGCCGACGTTCGCGGCGCATGCCTCGCAATGACGAAAGCCCGGGCGCGCCGAACGGGATCACCGAATACTTGCGAGCGGGCCTGTCACCTGGGCCGCCACGCGGCCAACGTGACCTTCGTCCGGGCGTTCGATGCGCGAACAAGCGCATCGCCAGATCGACCCAAAGTCTTGCCCGAGATCAGCGGCCGCTGGGACCTGCGGCACCGGGCGCGGCTGCGATTGCGCGGTCGATCTGCCGGCGCACCAGCAAGCGCGAAAGTGGCGGGTAAGGCGGATCCAGCGATACTGCCGCGCTCAGCGGCAGGCCTGCCTGCAACTGCAGCCAGCGCGCGTCGTCGGCCCAGCGCGTGGCCTCGATCCCGTGCTGACTGGCTTGCGCCAATGCAGCGCGCAATGCGTCGGGTTGCCGTTGCTGCCAGGCGAGAAAGGCATCCCACAGCGCGGCCGGGGCAGGCGCAAGCTCAACGGGACGCGCCAGCGGCACCTGTGGCCGCAGGCGCAGCGCCGTAAAGCGGGCAGCCAGCGGCATCGACTCGTCGGGGCTGCGCGGCGGGGTCGCCAGCGCCCGGTCGAGCTCCTGCTGCATCAGTTCGGTGCGACCCGCTTGCGCGTGCAAGCCGGCCAGCATCAGCGACAGGTCGATGTCGAGGATCAGATGGCGCCCGGCGAGCACCGTACGCGCCTCCTCGAAGCTCGCCAGCGCCGCGTGGTCCTCACCGCGCATGACCTCGATCGCACCTGCGTACTGCAGCGCGCGCGTGTGCAAATCGAGGCGGCTGACGTCGTACGCAGCGCCGGCCGCGCTGCGGAACTGCGTGTGCGCCGCGTCGAAATCGGCGCGGCTCCAGGCCAGTCGCCCGCGCAGGAAGGCATGCATGAGCGGGTCCACGGCGGGATCGAGGCGGTCGAGCAGAGCCGTCGCCCCGGGGATATCGCCCATCGACGCGCGATCGGCGATGACCATGTCGCGCTTGCGATGGCCCAGCGTCGGCACCTTGATCTGCTGGATTTCATGCAGTGCCGCAGCGCGCATGCCGCGGAACTCGAGCAAGTGGGCGCGCGCGTGGCGCATCCGCCACGCATCGGGGCGTACGCTCAGCAAAGCGCCTGCGGCCTCGACGATCGCTTGCGGTTCCTTGCTGAGCTGTACGGCAACGAAGGCCATCCAGAGATCGTAATAGAGATCCGGCGACGGTCCGACCCGAGCTCGCGCCTGGTCGAGCCAGCGCCGCGCCGTTTCTGAATTGCCGTCGCCGTTGGACCAGATTGCCAGGTAGATCGCGGGGACGGGCGTGGTCGGATCCGCGGCGTGCAGGGCCTCGAGCACCCGCATCGCGCGATGGCGCTCGCCGGCGGCTTCGTTGGCGATCGCCTCCAGAACGAAGCTGGCGCTATCGTCACGGCTGGCGCGCAGATCGTCGCGCATCAGGCCGTAGCCTTCGTCGAGCATCTCGGGCTCGGCGGGAACCTGGTGCCGCCACTGCAGCATGTTCCACGCCAGCGCAAGCAACAGTGCGACCAAGGTGATGATCGCAATCCGCGTGCGGCTCGGATGGTCAGCGCGGGCGCCAGTGATCGGCATGGCGCCTTCGTCAGTGCCCGGCGACTCGCGGTCAGGCAGCGGCTCGCCAGCCCGATCGACCGGCAACGCGCCGCTCGCAGAGGATTCCTCGGTGACCGCATCAACCGACGCCGGAGCATCGACGATGACCAGCTGCGGCTCTCCCAGGCGGGCCGCCGAGTTCGGCGACGCCGGAGCAGAATTGCCGGGATCGATGACGATGAACGGGGCATCCAGCCGCAGGCCGATGCCCCGCAGGGTCTTGACCAGACCGCCGTAAGTGCCGAGCACCGCCCGCGTGCGAAACACGAGCTGCGCCAGTGCCTCGTCGGACACGACCTGGCCGCCCGGCCACAGGGCGTCCATCACCTCCTCGCGCGGCAACACCCGATCGGGATTGCGGACCAGCAGCAGCAACAGCTCGAACGCCTTGCGCGAACACTCGCGCGGATGACCATCGACCCGTAATGCGTAATTCGCCGGGTCGAGTTCGACCTCGGCGAATCGGTAGCGCCGGAGTCGCAGATCGCCCTCACCGAGGGTCATGGAGCCGGCGTCATAGGAATCTGCGTTCCCGGAATACACGGACGCAAGTCGGCGGACCGCGTGAACACGCAGGCGCTTACCCAGCTGTCAGCGCAGCATGGATCGACGCCGCCGCGCGCTTGCCATCCTCGACCGATTGCACGGTCAGATCGACCTTGCCGCCAATGCAATCGCCGCCGGCCCAGACCTTGGCGGCGGTGGTACGGAATTCGGCATCGACGGCGATGCGACCGCGCTTCAGGTCCAACCCGCCCGGTGCATCGAGGACCTGGCCGATTGCCTTGAGCACGCTGTCGGCGGCCAATGTGAAGCGTTCGCCGGTGTCCTGCGGGCGACCGTCGGCACCGGGTGCGGTGTACGCAAATTCGATGGCGCTGACGGCGCCGTCGACGCCGTGCACTTCTACAGGACGTGCCCAATGCACGATGCGCACGCCTTCGTCGCGCGCGAAGGCCTGTTCCAGAACGGTGGCGCCCATGGATTCGGCACCGCGGCGGTAGACCAGCGTGACCTCTTCGGCGCCGAGGCGCCGCGACTGGATCGCCGCGTCGATGGCGGTGTTGCCGCCGCCGATCACCACCACACGGCGTCCGACCGGCAACCGCGAGAGCTGCTCGCACTGTCGAAGTTCGGCGATGAAATCGACCGCATTGCGCACGCCTTCCAGATGTTCTCCCGGTACGTCGAGCATGTTGACCGCACCCAGTCCGAGGCCGAGGAAGACCGCATCGAATTCACGCTGGAGATCCGCCAGCGGCAGATTGCGCCCGAGTTCGCGACCGTATTCGGTGCTGATGCCACCGATCGCCAACAGCCATGCGATTTCCTTTTGGGCGAAGTCCGGCACCTTGTAGGCGGCGATGCCGTACTCGTTGAGTCCGCCCGACTTGCGCTGCGCTTCGAAGATGGTCACCGCGTGTCCCTGACGTGCCAGCGCATGAGCGCAGGACAGTCCGGCGGGGCCGGCGCCGACCACAGCGACACGTTTGCCGGTCGGCGGCGCACGCTCGAACAACTGCACGCCGTCGCGGTAGACCCAGTCGGTGGCGTAACGCTGCAGCGCACCGATCTGCACCGGCTTGTCGTCGTCCTTGTTGCGCACGCAGGCGCCTTCGCAAAGGATCTCGGTCGGACACACCCGCGCGCAGGAACCGCCGAGGATGTTCGCCGACAGGATGTCGGTCGCGGCACCTTTCAGGTTGTCGCTGGAGATCCGCTTGATGAAACTCGGAATGTCGATGCTGGTCGGACAGGCCACCGTGCATGGCGCGTCGTAGCAGTAGAAACACCGCTGCGCCGCAAGCAGCGCCTGCTGCCGCGTGAGCGCGGGCGCAATGTCGTCGAAGTTCTGCGCCAGTTGCTCGGCGCTGAGGCGTCCGGCCTGGATGTCGGCGTGGGTGAGTCGGGTCATCTGTGCTCCG
>CALEZI010000125.1 GCA_937928755.1 uncultured Rhodanobacteraceae bacterium
CATGACCACTCCCCATATCGAAGCCCCCGCCGGTGCGTTCGCCGAGACCGTGCTGCTGCCCGGCGATCCGTTGCGCGCCAAGTACATCGCCGAGCGCTTTCTCGAAGGCGCGGTGCAGGTCACCGCGGTGCGCAACATGTTTGGCTACACCGGCCATTACCGCGGTCAGCGCATTTCGGTAATGGGCGGCGGGATGGGCATTCCGTCGTGCTCGATCTATACCAGCGAACTGATCGACCACTACGGGGTGAAACGCGTGCTGCGCGTGGGTACCTGCGGCGCGGTGCTCGATGATGTCGCGATCGGCGATCTGATCCTCGGCCTCGGCGCCAGCACCGACTCGGGCGTCAACCGCACGCGCTTTGGCGGCTACGACCTCGCGGCGATCGCCTCGTGGCCGCTGGCGCGCGCGATCGACGATGCGGCGCGGGCGGCGGGCAGGCCGCTGCGCATCGGCAATGTGTATTCCACCGATCTGTTTTACGGCTCGCCACCGGGGCTGATCGACATGCTGCGGCGCGCCAACATCCTCGGCATCGAGATGGAAGCCGCCGGGCTGTACACCGCTGCCGCCGAGCGCGGCGCGCAGGCCGCGGCACTGCTGACCGTATCGGATCATCTGGTCACGCACGAGAAAATGACCGTGGCGCAGCGGCAACAGGGACTTGAGGCGATGATCGAAGTAGCGCTGAACGCCGTCGTCGCGTAGGTTCGGCAACGCAACCGTTCCCTCAATGAGACTGGCGATGAAGCATCAGACCCTGCTCGACGAATCTGCCGTGGCGATGCGTCAGGCCTATGCCCCCTATTCGCAGTTGTTCGTCGGCGCGGCGTTGCGCAGCACCAGCGGCAAGATCTATTCGGGCTGCAATGTCGAGTGCGGTGCCTTCGGCATCGGCAGTTGCGCCGAGCGCAATGCGATCGCCGCCGCGGTCCGCGCGGAAGGCGCGGGATTGCGCATAGAAGCGGTGGCGATCAGCGCCGTCGACAATCGCGACCGGCCGATGGCGATACCGCCGTGCGGCGCCTGCCGCCAGTTGATCCGCGAACTCGGGCCGCAGGCCGACGTGGTCTTCCTTGGCGCAGATGGCCTGGTACAAACCGAGATCAACGCCCTGCTGCCACACAACTTCGTGCTGACGACGCTCTAGCCCGCATTTCTCACACCGGTTGCGGATGATCGCGATGGGCTTTGCGTCGATGGCAAGGCGCGAGGGTGAGAGCGGGCATGCTTGCGCCGCATGCGGCGCGCCCGCTCGAACGGGCGGCAGCTTGCTGCCGCACCGGGGTGAGGAATGGCCATTCCCTTGCGACGACGAGCAACGCAGCCATCGGCGCAAAGAACAAGCGAGGGCCGCAAAGCGAAAAGATGCAAGCGACAGACTGTGTCCGAAGCCGTTGCCATGAAGCCCAGTAACAGCGGGACGAAACGTGCATCTTTTCGCGCCGGTGTGAGAAATGCGGGCTAGCCCGCATTTCATTCGAAGCCGCTGGCGAAGACCGCATCGGATTCGTACGCGCCTCGGTCCACGGCCGAGCCCTTGATCCGCACCTCGCCGTCGAGGTCGCGTGTCGCCAGGCCGCCAAAAGGCGTGTTCGCGCCGCTGTCGATCGCCGGCGAGCCGGGGCGCAGGCGTTGGTCGCTGGCGCTGACGAACAGCGGATCGCTGCTGCTGTTGCCGCTGGCCAGCGACGGGGTTCCCGCCATCGTCTGGACCACATTGGCAATCACCGTGAGCCCGTTGGTGAACAGGTCGCGACCGAAATTGCCCCACAGCACGTTGTTCGATACAAACACCGTGCTGTCGCCATCGAAGCGCACCACCGCGGCGGTGGGACCGGACCCCACGCTCTGGGTCACCGTGTTGTTGTTGAAGAAGACCGTCGAGCCATTGCTGAGGTTGGCCAGCGCGGAGCCGGTCGGCGCGCCGTTGCCGACGAACAGGTTGTTGCGCACCACCAAAGGCTTCCCGGCAAGGTAGCCACCACCGCCGATCAGGCTGGCATGGTTGTCGCGGAAGATCACGTTCTCGACCGTGGTGCCGCCGTCGCTTCCGGTCACGGTGAAGATCGCGATGCCGCCACCGCGGTCGACGTTGCCCTGGCTGCCACCCTGGAAGCCGCGGGTGACCGTCAGCCGACGAATCGTGGTGCTACCGGTGCCGACACCGCGGTTGATGATCAACCCGGCGTTGGTGTCGGCACCGTCGATGATGCTGGTCGTGGAATCCTGCGTCTGAAAATCGCAGTTGCCGAACAAGTTGATCCAGCCACCCTCGATAGTGATCGACTCGCTCCCGTCGAACTGCTGGTTGCGCCCGAAGCCACCGCCGGGGAGACGTAGGTGCCAGGGCGCAGCTTGATGACGTCGCTGGCATCGACATTGGTGCTGGCGGTCTGCAACGCCGACTGCAGCTCGGCCGAGTTGGAGACGCAGAATGTGGTCGCGGCTACAGGCGCGCTGGCAACACCGAGGGCGGCGAGTGCGATGATGACGTGGCGACAATGCATGGCGAGGTCCCGGTTCGTAGACCCCAGCAGAAACGCGAACCGGGCACGGATCGCACAAAGGCGGCAGGATCACGAGACCCTGCAGTGCGCCTCGATCAGATCGGTCAGTTGCGGCATCGCCCACGCCGGCAGGTCATGCCCCATCCGCTCGATGATTTGCAGACGCGCATGCGGGATCACCCGCTTCAAATGGTGCGCGGCGGCGACCGGCACCAACGGGTCGAGCGCGCCGTGGATCAGCAGCGTCGGTGTGGTCAGCTGTCGCAGTTGCTCGCTGCGATCCGGTGCGGCAGTAATCGCCAGCAACTGGCGTAACGTGCCTGCGGGCCGGTAGGCGCGCGCCAGCGTGGCGTCGAGGCCGCGGCGCAGGCGGGCGATTTCGGCGTGGTCGTGCTGGTGGCGCCCGATCTCGGTGAACAGCGCGACGTAATGATCGACGCGCTGCTCGTGGGTACTGCCCGGCGACGGGGCGCGCAACATCTTCTTGAGCACGCTCCATTTCGGCGCCGGCGCCGCGCGCGGCCCGGCGCTCGACATGATCGAGGTCAGCGTCAGCACGCGTGCGGGTGCCAACAACGCCAACTGCTGGCCGATCATGCCGCCCATGCTGGCGCCAGCGACGTGGAACTGGCGGACGCCCAGCGCATCGGCCAGCGCCAGTGTGTCCGCCGCCATGTCATCGAGCGTATAGGGTGCGCGGATCGGCAGGTGCAGCAGGTAGCGCAGGAACGCCCGTTGCACACCCATGTGCGGCGCGAGGTGGCCACTGCCCGAATGTCCGATGTCGCGATTGTCAAAGGTCAGCACGCGTAAACCGCGCGCGGCGAGGCCCGCGACCAGCTCCGGCGGCCAGGCTACGCGCTGCATGCCGAGACCCATGATCAGGATCAGCACCGGACCATCAGCCGGGCCGGTCCATTCGTAGTCGAGGTGCAGGCCGCGGGTGGGCAGATCGATGCGCATGGCAAGCAGCATGAGGCAGATTGATCGAGTGCGGGCTCTCGCAGGCGCGGGACGCAGTGCGCAGCCGCGTAGGTCGGCTCAAGCCGCGCAGCGGCGGAGCCGACCTACAGGATTTCATCCTGATCCAACGACAAAGCCCCGCATGCGCGGGGCTTTGTGTTGTTGCTCTGGAACTCCGCCCGGAGCCGCGGAGGCCAAGGAAGGCCTCCGCCGCCGGGTAGCCCGGGTTGAGCCGAAGGCGAAACCCGGGCTGATCGACCAGGACGGTCGATCAGAAGTCCATGCCGCCCATGCCGCCGCCGCCATGGTCATGACCGCCATGACCACCGCCAGCTGCTTCCTTCTTCGGCGCCTCTGCGACCATGCACTCGGTCGTGATCATCAGGCCGGCGATGGAAGCTGCGTTCTGCAGCGCATAACGGGTGACCTTGGTCGGGTCCAGGATGCCCATCTCGACCATGTCGCCATACTCGCCGGAGGCGGCATTGTAGCCATAGTTGCCGGTGCCGCCGGCAACCTGGTTCAGCACCACGCTCGGCTCGTCACCGCTGTTGGCGGCGATTTCGCGCAGCGGCGCTTCCATCGCACGTGCAGCGATCAGAATGCCGTGGTTCTGGTCTTCGTTGGCGCCCTTGAGCGCGCGCACCGCGGCCAGACCGCGCACCAGAGCGACGCCGCCGCCCGGCACGATGCCTTCTTCGACGGCTGCACGGGTCGCGTGCAGGGCGTCTTCGACGCGCGCCTTCTTTTCCTTCATCTCGACTTCGGTTGCGGCGCCGACCTTGATCACGGCGACACCACCGGCCAGCTTGGCCACGCGCTCCTGTAGCTTCTCGCGATCGTAGTCGGAGCTGGTGTCTTCGACCTGCTTCTTGATCTGGTCGATGCGCGACTTGATCACGTCAGCCTTGCCGGCGCCGTCGATGATCGTGGTGTTTTCCTTCTCCACGACGATGCGCTTGGCGGTACCGAGATCCTTCAGGGTGGCCTTCTCCAGCGACAGGCCGACTTCTTCGCTGATGACCTGACCGCCGGTGAGGATCGCCATGTCTTCCAGCATCGCCTTGCGACGATCGCCGAAGCCCGGTGCCTTGACCGCGCACACCTTGACGATGCCACGGATGGTATTGACCACCAGCGTGGCCAGCGCCTCGCCCTCGACTTCCTCGGCGACGATCAGCAGCGGCTTGCCGGCCTTGGCGACGGCTTCCAGCAGCGGCAGCAGTTCGCGAACGTTGGAGATCTTCTTGTCGTGCAGCAGGATGTACGGCGCTTCGAGCTCCGTCTTCATCGTCTGCTGGTTGTTGATGAAGTACGGCGACAGGTAACCGCGATCGAACTGCATGCCCTCGACCACGTCGAGTTCGTTGTTCAGGCCCGAGCCTTCCTCAACGGTGATCACGCCTTCCTTGCCGACCTTCTTCATCGCGTCGGCAATGATGGTGCCGATTTCCGGATCGCTGTTGGCGGAGATCGCGCCGACCTGGGCGATTTCCTTGTCGTCCTTGCACGGCTTGGACAGCGCCTTCAACTGGTCGACGGCGACGATGACGGCCTTGTCGATACCGCGCTTGAGGTCCATCGGGTTCATGCCGGCGGCGACCGCCTTCATGCCCTCG
>CALEZI010000126.1 GCA_937928755.1 uncultured Rhodanobacteraceae bacterium
TGTCAGTCCGGGCCAGTCGTTGACCGGCCTGACGTTGACCTGTACCAACATTGGCAGCAACCCGGCGATCGATGCGACCTGCGTGCCGACCGCCGATGTGGGGACGCTCAGCAATCTGGTGTGCGTGCCGGCGGCCCCCGTGGCCAGCCTGAGCAACGTCGCGCCGAACAACGCGATCGTTTGCACCTACGATTACCTGGCGCCGGGTATTCCGGGCGGCAGCGACACCGGCCCGACTACGGTGAACTTCACCGGGACGACGGGTGCGACCAACGACAGCAATGCGGCGAACAATGTCGACACGGACGTGGCGACGATCATCGACGCGGTCAACGATGCGACGACGCTGCCGGGTGGTGCCACCGGCCAGACCTTCGATCTGTCGAGCAACGACGAATTCCCGCCGGGCAGCAGCTTCACCTACACCGGTGGTACCTGTGCCAACGGGTCGGTGGCCGCCGCCACCGGCGTCGCCACCTTCGACGTGGTACCCGCGCCGTGCACCGTGACCTACCAGGTGTGCGCGCCGGCTCCGAACACCACAGTGTGCGACAACGCGACGCTGGTCGTGACCGGCTCGGTGACCGACATGCAAGCGACGCTGGGCGCGATTCCCGCCGACGTCAGTCCGGGTCAGGTACTGGTCGGCCTGACCCTGACCTGCGAGAACATCGGTGCAAACGCGGCGACCAACGCGACTTGTGCCCCAAGCGTCGACGTCGGTGCCATCAGTAACCTCGTTTGCGTGCCTTTGCCGCCACGACCGATCCTGCTGAGCGGCGCCAGCGTGGTCTGCACCTTCGACTACACCGCGCCAGGTATCGCCGGCGGCAGCAACACCGGCCCGACCACGGTGAACTTCAGCGGAACCACCAGTGCCACCAACGACACGGACCCGTCGAACAACGTTGACACCGACCTCGCGACGATCATCGACGCCCTCGATGACACGACGACGTTGCCGGGTGGTGCAACCGGTCAGACCTTCCCGCTGGCAGGCAACGACGAGTTCCCGCCGGGCAGCACCTTCACCTATACCGGCGGCACCTGCGCCAATGCGTCGGTGGCCGCCGCCACCGGCATCGCAACTTTCGACGTCAACCCGACCCCGTCGTGCACCGTGACCTACCAGGTGTGCGCGCCGGCACCGAATACGACGGTGTGCGACACGGCGACGCTGACGGTGACCGGTTTGCAGCCGCAGATCGCGGTTTCCAAGAGCGCCAATCCGGCGACCGGAAGCACCGTGGTGGCTGGGCAGACCATCGAATACACGGTCACCGCGGTGATCACCGACGGCGTTCTGACCGCTCCCTTCACCCTCACCGACACGCTCGGAACGGGTTTGACCTTCGTCAGCGTGACGTCTGCCGGTTCTTACACCTGCAACGCCGCCAATCCCCTGGTGTGCAGCCTGCCGATAGGCACTGCGCAGGGCAGCTACCCGCTGGTTTACACCGCTACCGTCAACGCCAGTGCCTCCGGCGCGGTTGGCAACAGCGTGGTCGCAGTGGGCGGCGGTGATCCGGATCCAGTCTGCAACCCGTGCAGCACCACGCATCCGGTGACGCCGCAGATCGCGGTGAGCAAGGTTTCCAACCCGGCGACCGGCACCAATGTGGTGGCCGGCCAGACGATCACCTACACCGTGACTCTGGATGTCAGCAATGGCCCGACCACGGCGCCGACGGTGTTGACCGACACGCTGGACAGTGATCTGACCTTCGTCGCTGTGACCAACAATCCGGGCGGCTTCGCGCTAGGCGGTGCAGGCAATACGCGCAGCTTCACGCTGCCCACCAACTCGGCTACCGGCACTTATGTCGTCGAATACACCGCCACGGTCAACGCCAATGCCACCGGCACGGTCGGCAACAGCGTGATTGCAGCGGGCGGCGGAGATCCGAATCCAGTCTGCAACCCGTGCAGCACCACGCATCCGGTGACGCCGCAGATCGCGGTGAGCAAGGTTTCCAACCCGGCGACCGGCACCAATGTGGTGGCCGGCCAGACGATCACCTACACCGTGACTCTGGATGTCAGCAACGGCCCGACCACGGCGCCGACGGTGCTGACCGACACGCTGGACAGTGATTTGACCTTTGTCGCGGTGACCAACAATCCGGGCAGCTTCGCGCTCGGCGGTGCCGGCAATACGCGCAGCTTCACGCTGGCGGCAGGCGCGGCCAGTGGCAGCTATGTGGTCGAATACACGGCGACTGTCAACGCCAATGCCACCGGCACGGTCGGCAACAGCGTGGTCGCAGTGGGCGGCGGTGATCCGGATCCAGTCTGCAACCCGTGCAGCACCACGCATCCGGTGACGCCGCAGATCGCGGTGAGCAAGGTTTCCAACCCGGCGACCGGCACCAATGTGGTGGCCGGCCAGACGATCACCTACACCGTGACTCTGGATGTCAGCAACGGCCCGACCACGGCGCCGACGGTGCTGACCGACACGCTGGACAGTGATCTGACCTTCGTCGCGGTGACCAACAATCCGGGCGGCTTCGCGCTCGGCGGTGCCGGCAATACGCGCAGCTTCACGCTGGCGGCGGGCGCGGCCAGTGGCAGCTATGTGGTCGAGTACACCGCCACGGTGAACGGCAACGCCACCGGCACGGTCGGCAACAGTGTGATCGCGAGCGGCGGCGGCGATCCGGATCCGGTCTGTACCCCGTGCGCAACCACGCATCCGGTGATTCCGCAGATCGCGGTCAGCAAGGCCTCGAATCCGGCTTCCGGCACCAACGTGCTGGCGGGCCAGACGATCACTTACACGGTCGCCGTGAATGTGACCAACGGCCCGACCACGGCACCGACGGTGATCACCGATACGCTGGATACCGATCTGACCTTCGTCGCGGTCACCAGCAACCCAGGTGGCTTCGTCGCTGGCGGCGCGGGCAATGTGCGTACGTTCACCCTGCCGACTGGCGCGGTGACCGGTGTTTATCTGGTCGAATACACCGCGACGGTCAACGCCGACGCCACTGGATCGGTCGGCAACAGCGTGATCGCAGCCGGTGGCGGTGACCCCGATCCGGTATGCACGCCGTGCGCAACCACGCATCCGGTGATTCCGCAAATCGCGGTCAGCAAGTCGTCCAATCCGGCTTCCGGAACCGCGGTCCTTGCCGGCGACACCATCACCTACACGCTGAGCCTGGCGGTGACCAACGGCCCGACCACGGCGCCCACGGTGCTGACCGACACGCTCGACACCGATCTGACTTTCGTCGCCGTAACCAGCAACCCGGGTGGATTCGTCGCCGGCGGCGTCGGTAACGTGCGCACCTTCACGCTGGCACCTGGCGCAGCCACCGGCATCTACGTGGTCGAGTACACGGCGACGGTGAATGCCGACGCCACCGGTACGGTCGGCAACAGCGTGATCGCGGCCGGCGGCGGCGACCCGGATCCGACCTGCACGCCGTGCTCGACGGGCCACCCGGTGATTCCGCAGATCGCGGTCAGCAAGGCGTCGAACCCCGCTTCCGGGACCAATGTGCTGGCCGGCCAGACGATCACCTACACGGTCGCGGTCACGGTCAGCAACGGTCCGACCACGGCGCCAACGGTGTTGACCGACACGCTGGATTCCGACCTGACCTTTGTCGCAGTGACCAGCAATTCCGGTGGGTTCGCCACCGGTGGCGCGGGCAATGTGCGCACCTTCACCTTGCCGACTGGCGCGGTGAGCGGGGTCTACCTGGTTGAATACACGGCGACGGTGAATGCCGATGCCACCGGCACGGTCGGCAACAGCGTGATCGCGGCCGGCGGCGGCGATCCGGATCCGGTGTGTACGCCATGTGCCACCACGCATCCGGTGATCCCGCAGATCGCGGCGAGCAAGACGTCCAACCCGGCGTCCGGCACCCTGGTGCTGGCGGGCGATACCATCACCTACACGCTGAGCCTGGCGGTCACCAATGGTCCGACCACGGCGCCGACGGTGCTGACCGATACGCTGGACGCCGATCTGACCTTCGTCGCGGTGACCAGCAACACCGGTGGCTTCGCGCTGGGTGGTGCGGGCAATACGCGCACCTTCACGCTGCCGAGCGGCACCGTGACCGGCACCTACGTGGTCGAATACACGGCGACGGTGAATGCCGACGCCACCGGCACGGTCGGCAACAGCGTGATCGCGGCCGGCGGCGGCGATCCGGATCCGGTGTGTACGCCATGTGCCACCACGCATCCGGTGATCCCGCAGATCGCGGCGAGCAAGACGTCCAACCCGGCGTCCGGCACCCTGGTGCTGGCGGGCGATACCATCACCTACACGCTGAGCCTGGCGGTCACCAATGGTCCGACCACGGCGCCGACGGTGCTGACCGATACGCTGGACGCCGATCTGACCTTCGTCGCGGTGACCAGCAACACCGGTGGCTTCGCGCTGGGTGGTGCGGGCAATACGCGCACCTTCACGCTGCCGAGCGGCACCGTGACCGGCACCTACGTGGTCGAATACACGGCGACGGTGAATGCCGACGCCACCGGCACGGTCGGCAACAGCGTGATCGCGGCCGGCGGCGGTGACCCCGATCCAGTGTGCACGCCGTGCGCAACGACGCATCCGGTGATCCCGCAGATCGCGGTGAGCAAGTCGTCGAATCCGGCAACCGGAACCACGGTGGCGGCCAACGACATCATCACCTACACGCTCAGCCTGGTCGTCAGCAATGGACCAACCACGGCGCCGGTGGTGCTCACCGATACGTTGAACGCGAACCTGACCTTTGGCGCCGTGACCAGCAACACCGGCGGCTTCACGCCGGGCGGTGCGGGCAATGTGCGTACCTTCACGTTGGCGACTGGCGCCGCTTCGGGAACCTATCTGGTGTCCTACACGGCGACCGTTAATGCCGACGCCACCGGCACGGTCGGCAACAGCGTGGTGGCCACCGGTGGCGGTGATCCGGATCCGGTGTGCACGCCGTGCACGACCGTGCATCCGCTCGGTCCGCCATTGCTGACGGTGACCAAGACCCTGACCGGCGAGAGCATCACGGTCGACGGCATCGCCCAGCCGGGCGAGAACCTGACCTACACCATCGTGGTGACCAACACTGGCGGCTCCATCGCCAGCAACACGATCGTCAACGAGATCGTGCCGGCGAACACGGTGTTTGTCGGCGGCGCTCCGACCTGGACCTGTGCCGTGGGTGCGCCAGCAGGCAGCGCCTGCAACACGCTGGTCACGGTGCCGGCTCCGCTGGGCGGCAATCCGGGCACGGCTACGGCGACCTTCACGGTTCGCGTCGACGATCCGATTCCGGCTGGCGTGCTCAGCATTGCCAATGCGGTGGCGATCAACGACCTGCCGCCGCCGAATTGCACGGCCAGCCCGACGCCGCCCGCCTGCGTGGTGACACCGACGATGAGCTTGCGCCTGACCAAGGCAGTGCAGTCGGTGACTGCGACCGGACCGAATGCCTTCAATGTCAGCTACCTGATCACGGTCAGCAATGTCGGCGGTTCGCCCGCGGTCTACACGGTGATCGACACGCTGAACTACCCGGCTGCAGGTGTCAGCTACAACGGCAATGGTCGGGTGACCACCAGCGGCGGCACTGTCAATCCGTTGCTGCCCGGTGGCCAATTCACGCCGGTGAATGGTTTCCCCGAGCAGTTCTCGGCCAGTTCGGTCGCGCTGCCGGTGGCGGCCAGCCACAGCTATACCGTGGTCGTCCCGATCGCCGTCGCGCCGGGTGGTGTCGCCAATGGCAGCTGCACCGGAGCGCCGGGCAACGGCTTGTTCAACAGCGTCGCGATCAGCGGATCGCAGGCGCTCGGCGCCGACGCCTGCGCCCCGATCGAAAATGACGAGGTGATCATCCGTCTGGTCAAGACGGTGATGCTGGGCGTGGACAACAACGGCAACAACTACGGTGATGTCGGCGACGTGCTGCACTACGACTTCGTGATCAGCAACCCCGGCACAAATCCGTTGACCAGCGTGCGCCTGCTCGACCCGCGCGTTACCGATCTGGCGTGCAGCCCGGTGACCACCTTCGGCCGTCATCTGCGCATCCTGTTCGCCGACGATCTGTTCGTCAGTCCGTTCGAGCCGCAAGGTTCGGTCTCGTTGATGCCGGGAGATTCGATCGTCTGCGCTGCCACGCATACGCTGACCGCCGCCGACGTCGCCGCCCGCCGCGTGGACAACACGGCGACCGCCTCGGGTGTTGGTCCGCAGGGCCAGGTGGCGACTTCGGTCAGCACCGCCATCTTCAGCCTGTTCCAATGAGCGCACCGATCCGCTCAGAGCAATCCCGCCGCATGCCAGCACCGGCATGCGTGCGGGGACTTCGATTCGCGACGCAACCTGCACCTCCCGAAGCAGCACACAATAAGAAGGGGAACCAACCATGACTCGGACTGGACTGCGAACAAGCTGGGGGACTGGCTTCGCTTGCGCGCTCGGCATGCTGGCGGTTGCCGATGTCGATGCGGCCGGGCTGCGCGTCAGGGCTGACCAGGCGACCGCCGCAGCCGCTACGCCAGGCGAATTCATGATCCAGGTCGGCAACGAAGGACCGGCGACGCTCAGCGACCTCATCGTGTATGCACCCGCCGATGTCGAAATCAGTTGCAGCAGTGCGACCAGCGCCGGACGCAACTTCGTGCTCGGCGGGACGCTCGCGGCTGGCGACAGCGCCAGTTGTCGCGGACGTCCGTCCGCCGTCGCCCATGGGCGCCGCAGCATTGGCATGATGGTGTCGGCGCGCGAGCCTGCAGGCGTGGTGCAGACCCGCCATGCCAGCGTCACCGTACTGGGCACGCCATTGACGCCGGCGCAAGGTGCCCTGGTGCTGCTGGCAGGCGTGATCCATGGCGATACCGACGCCGACGGCAACCTGGATGCCGGCGAGTCGCTGAACTACCACTACACGGTCCTGAATCTCGGTTCTGTCGCCTTGTCGGCGCTCGCCGTATCCGATCTGGCCGGCGGCGTGACCTGCCCGCAGACCACCTTGGCGGTGGCCGCCAACATGATCTGCACGCGCAACTACAGCATCACCGGCGCCGACGCCGTCAACGGTTTCGTGGTCAACGACGCGCGCGTGGTGGGCCTCGACACCCTGAGTCGCCCGGTCACTGGTGGCGATGTCATCGCCACTCTGAATCTGGCCGGCACTGCGGGCATCCGTGTGTACAAGAGTCCGTTGCTGCTCGACGACGCCGACGCCAGCGGTTTCGCCAGCGTTGGCGACTTGTTGCGCTATACCTTTGTCGTCAAGAACGGCAACGCGCAGACCCTCAGCTCAGTCAATCTGGTCGAGCCCGACCCGACCCTGATCGATACCCCGATCGTCTGCGCGCCGACCACGCTCGCCGGCGCCGCGTACACGGGCAATGGAACCGGAACGCTGCTCGCCAACGATGTGGTGTTGTGCAGCGCCGATTACACGGTGCGCACCGCCGACGCAAACCTCGGCCAGGCGCTGAATCTGGTGGAGGCGCGCGCCAATGCCGCGGTCGCCGGCCCGATCCTCGCGACAGGCGCTTCGGCTGTCGTGGTGCCGGGCGGTTTCCTGATCTCGGTGGCCAAGTCGGTCAACCTGACCGCGGTGTTCCCGGGAGACACGGTGGTCTACACCGTCATCGTCACCAACCCGGGCACGCTTCCGGTCGCCAATGTGTCGATCATCGACCCGCTGCCGATTGGCGTGGCCGCATTCAGCTGGACCTGCGCCGGTGCCTCGTGTCCCAACCCATCGGGTAGCGGCGGTATCTTCGAGACCATCCCGAGTTTCCCGGCCGGCGCGCAGATCATCTACACGGTCACGGCGACGATTTCGGAAGATCCGCCCGGATCGATCGTCAACATCGTCACCATCACGCCGCCGACCGTGGTCGAATGCCTGCCCGGCAATACGCCACCGCCGTGCAGCTCCAGTGTGCCGATCGAAGTCGTGCCGCGGCCGAACCCGGTTCCTTCGGCCAGTCTGTGGACGCTGCTGTTGCTGGCGCTGGCGTTGTCGGGGGTCGCCGCCGTACACATCCGGCGTGACTGAACCTCGATGCAGGCTTCGCAGGAATCCCGGTCACCCCTGGCGGTGCGCCGGGTCGCGCATCGGACCTGTGGGGAGCGGGTGTGGGAGCGGGTGTGGGAGCGGGTGTGGGAGCGGGTGTGGGAGCGGGTTTATCCCGCGATGGCACTCGCGGAGTAAATCCGCTCCCACAAGAAAATCAGTGCCTTGCGGAATGTTCGGTGAGGGCGGCGTGATTGTCGCTCCTACAGGCCGCGGGCCTCGCAGATCTCTTCGATCGCTGCGTGGTGCCCGCGCAGCGCTCTGGCTTCCAGTGCGAACACGCCCATCTGGCCGACGCTGAACTCGATCCATACCAACGGCATCAGCGGCAGCAGTCGCTTTAGCGCGCGTTCGGCTTCGCCGACTTCAACAATCAGCAGGCCGTGAGCTGCCAGGTGTTTGGGCGCATGGCGCAAGATGCGCAGGCAGGCATCGCAACCGTCGGCGCCGGAAGTCAGGCCGAGCTTGGGTTCGTGCGCATACTCGCCGGGCATCGCCGCGTATTCGGCGTCGGTGATGTAAGGCGGATTGGACACGATCAGGTCGTAGATCTCGTCGTCGAGGGCGCCGAACAGGTCGGATTGCAGCAGCCTCACGCGCGCGTCGAGTCGATGCAAGGCGACATTTTCGGCGGCCAGCGCCAGAGCGTCAGGCGAAAGGTCCAGCGCATCGACCTGCCAGTCGGGGCGGCGCACCGCCATCGCCACGGCGATCGAGCCGCCGCCGGTGCACAGATCGAGCACGCGGCGCACGGGTCGGTCGCCGAGCCAGGGCCGAAAGCCGTTTTCAATCAATTCGGCGATCGGCGAGCGCGGAACCAGCGCGCGCGCGTCGCTGCGCAACGTCAGTCCGGCGAACTCGGCGCTGCCGATCAGGTAGGCCGCCGGTATGCGTTCGGCGATGCGGCGCTCGATCAAGGCCTGCGCCGTGGCGATTTCTTCTTCGAGCAGCCTCGCTTGGGCGAAAGTTCCCGGTACCCGAGGTGGCAAGTTCAGCGCATGCAAGGCCAGCGAACGCGCCTCGTCGAGCGCATTGTCCTCGCTGTGACCGATCAGCACGCGCGCAGCGCGCAGCCTCCCGGCGCCCCAGCGGACGAGGTCGGCCAGAGTGCGCAGGCCGTGGGCAGAGGGCGGTAACCCGTGGGGCATCATTCTGATCGAGAACTCCGCCAATGCTTGTGTAAAAGTACCCCGGTGCGTCTTTTCATGTCCGATGCATCGACGGGGGACGCCAGGCGGGCAAGGTGGGTCCAGACTTGTCTGGACGCTGTTGATCCGTCATGCAAAAGCGTCCAGACCAATCTGGACCTGCTTCGCGTCCTTTTGCGCTCCCATGTACAGGCCACGTCCGCTCATCGACCGTCGATTTCATCCGACAGCTCCATCAGCCAACTCGCTGCGGTACTGCACGACCTTGTCGCAGGGTTCCGGGTGGGCCGCAATCTGCAGCGACGCTTCGGCGCCGAACAGCCCGCGCAGCGCGGCATCGACTGCGTCGAGGTCGGCGCCGTGGTGACTGTGCACGTCGAACTCAAGGCCGCCGTCGGCGCGCTGCAGCAGCGCGTATTGCGGCAAGGCAAACGGCTTCAGCGCGTGGGTGACGTCGATATTGTTGATCCACTCGCCGCTGCCCGTGCGGAAGCGCACCGGCGCTCGGCCGGCCAGGCCGGCCAGCACCCATTCGCCATCGCGACGCTCGAGTGACGCATGATCGCCGGTGCGATAGCGCAGCAACGGCAGACAGAAGTTGAAGCCGCCGGTCAGGGCGATCTCGCCGCGCTCGCCTTCGGCAACCGGATCGCCTGCCGCATTCACGATCTCGACCGCCATTTGCGTTTGCAGCAATACGTGGGCGTCCAGCGCTGGGTCGAAGACCGCGATCGGGCCGGCTTCGTTGAGTGAGTAAAGATCGAGCACCGGGCAATCGAAGCGCTGGGCCAACGCGGCGCGCAGCCCCGGCAGCAGTGCCATCGAAGTGCTCATGATGGCACGCGGCTGGTGGTCGAACTCGATGCCGAGCAGCGCCGCCAGCGACAGCGGATCGCCGGTCATCAGTTCGGGCCGCAGGGCATCGATGTAGGGACCGCGGTCGGCCGGGTCGCGCCAGTCGCATTCGTGCAGATTGATCTTGGCCAGTCCGCATTCGCCGCGTTGCGGCGTCACCGACACGTAGGTGAAACATCGCTGTTGCCAGCCGACCAGCATCACGCCAACATCGCCCGGGCCGCTGGTCAGTTCGATGCCGAAGCGCGCCAGCGCGCGCTGATGGAAGGCCAGGTAACGCGCAGCCACCAGCGGATGCGAGGCGATCAGCAGCGGTTGCCCGGTGAGTCCGGTCGTGCGGAAGTTGATCAACCGATCGAGCGGCTGATCGTCGGGCACGAACTGGGCGACGTCGCGCGCCAGATCGCCGCGCGTCAGCGTGGGCAGATCGGCAAGCTGATCCGGCGGGCTGCCGTAGCGACGGTAGTGCGGCACGCGCGCCAGTGCCTGAGCGATGTATTCGCGCAGCCAGGGTTGCGTCAGATCGGCACGAGGATCTACTTCGGCGCGGCGCACTTCGGCGGCAAACGCCTGAATGCCGGGCAGTTCGTCGGGCAGCAGTCGATGGCCGCTGGCATTGCGATAGATCGGCGCATGCGGGTGCTCGCGCATCCACTCGAGCATCTGCGCGCCGGCTGGTGTCAGGCCGGGGTAACGATCGGCGTCCTCAGGACTCATTGACGGGTCCATTGCAATCACTCCCGCGACCACTTGTCGGCCGACTCTTCGGCTGCCTTGCGCGCCAGCGCCTCGCGGATCTGCCGTGCGCGTTCCTCCGCGGCGCGACTGGCGGCGGCCAGTCGCGTGCGTTCGCGGCTGCTGACCGCCAGCCAGCGATCCTCGGCCACATTCCTGCTCTCGCCCGCGGGACGCAGTCCTGCGCTGGAGAGCGCCATGCGCGCGAGTTCCTCGCGGCGCTCGTCGTTGTCGACGAATTCACGCGCGGCGACTTGTGCTGCCAGTGCGTTGGCCTCATCGAACAACAGCCGCAGCAGTTCGTCGGCGCCGATCTTGCCGCGCAACGACGGGTCCGTCAGCAGCCAGCACAGGATCTGCGTCAGCAAGCGCGGGTTGCGCTCCTTGGTCCGGTCGCGCGCATCGAAGCGCTTGAGTGCGTCGGGCCCGGCGCTGACGCCGAACGCCGCCAGCACATCGGCGACCAGCGCGGTCACGTGCACGCTGCCGTGTGTTCCGATGCGCGGTTCGCCGAGAAACGGCGTCGGCGTTTCCAGCAAGCGCCGCGTCAGTTGTTCGAGTGGCGGCCCTTCAGTGTTCATGCCCATTTCCCGGCGCCGGCGGCGACGTCTTCGCCGTGCAAGTCTACGACGTCGGCCGGGTGGTCGAACTTGCCGAATACCTGGGTACTCGGGCAATCGTCGCAGGCATCGGCGCGACGCGTGCGCCGGGCCGACGCAAATCGCGCCGGCAGCTCATCCAGGCGTTCGATGGCATCGAGTGCGATGCCGTACTCGGGAGCGGTGAAGGCGCACGGCGCGACGCGGCCGGCTTCATCCACAAACAGGAAGCGCGCGCCCGGCGCGCAATCGGCGACCGGCCAGCGCAGCCCGCGACTGGCGCCAAGCAATCGCGCCGAATAATCGTCGTTCCCGCTCAACACCACGCCGGCCTCAGCCAACCGCCGGCGCAGCTCCGGCAACTGGCGCAGCAGTCGCTCCAGCGCTTCTGGTGCGACCGACTCGGCGGCGTGGAAGTCCGGCCGATCGCGGCCACCGAGCAGGTTGTAGCTGATTTCGTCGACGCCGGCGTCGGCCAGCTCACCGAGTAGCGTCGCAAATCCGTCGATGGTCGAGCGCATCAGCACGATGTTGACGCGCAGGCGCAGTTGCCGCGCCGAACCAGCACGCGCGTCGGCGAGTTCACGCAGCGCCGTCAGTGTGCGCCGATAGCCGCCCGGCCAGCCACGCAGAGTGTCGTGGCGCGTGCCGACCGCGTCGACGCTGACCGTCAGTTCATCGAGGTGCGCGAGCACCTGAGCGCGTACCGCGGGGCTGGTCAGCGGCGTGGCGTTGGTCGTCGCGCTGACGGCCAGCCCACGCATTCGCGCCAGCGCGCTGAACTGCACCCAGTTGCGCCACAACAGCGGCTCGCCGCCGAGCCAGCTCAGGAGGGGGATATGGTTGTCGGCGTGCTGTCGTGCGGAATGGCGCGATCGCCAGTTGGCCATCAGTTCGATCAATCGTTCCACGCTTGCGTCGGCCAGCGTGGTTCGCGCAAACGGCAGGCGCCGGTCATGGGCGCAGAAGCCGCAGGACAGGTTGCAGGCGCTGGTGACACGGCAAACGACGATCAGCGGGTAGGACACGATTGCAGGCAAAGTTGACCGGAGCTTGGCACACCAGTCGGTCTCGGCGGATGTCGACGACTCGCGCTGTGCCCTCTCTGCGTTCGAACTGGTGCGCAGAATTGCATCGTCCCCGCTCCAGATCGTGCAGCCTGTTGAACAGTCTACATTCGACTCGATCGGCGCAGTTTCATTTGCTGCGGTCCGGAATTCCGGTCGCGGCACTTCGGATTTCTTGTCTGGTGCAAGATAGCCAGGAGCTGCTGGCCGCCGGATCTCCCCCGGAGGTTCCCGGGTACTGCATGCCGACCTCGCGCCGACCCTCGACGAAGTGGAGCTTGCCACCGGTCAGCCGCAGAAGGCGCTGCAGCGCGTGGCTCGCACTCGGAAGCGTCGACGCCGGACCGGATGCAAGGTGTCGATTGAACCGATTGCCGCTGTGCTGGCACCTTACAGTCAATATCGACCTGGCAGCCTCCCATCGTGCAGCGCAGCAGCGAACGCATTTTCGACGAGTATCTGGTCAGCGCGGCACTGGTCGGAGACGCTCTGGCCTGGCGGCGACTGGTGGTGCGCTGGCAGCCGCGACTGTTGAGCCATGCCTGGCGCGTAGTCGGCGACGCAGAACGCGCCAGGGACATGGTGCAGGAGGCCTGGATCGACATCGTTCGCGGCCTCGCCCGGCTGGATGACCCGGCAGCCTTTCCGGCCTGGGCCTTCCAGATCGTGACCCGACGTTGCCAGCGTCTGTTCCGCGGCGGTGCGCGGGATCGGCGCCTGGCCGAGGCACTGGAGCCCGAATCCGAATCCGAATCAGCCTCCGCTGCCAGCGACGATCCCGAGATCACCGCGGACATCCATCAGGTGTTGGCCGCACTGCAGTCATTGCCCGCGCCGCAGCGCTCGGCGCTGGCCCTGTTTTATCTGGAAAGCCTGAGCGTGGCAGAAATCGCCGTGGCTCTGGACGTTCCGCCGGGAACGGTCAAGACCCGGCTCATGCATGCGCGCCGCAAGCTGCGGGCGTTACTGGAAGGAGTCGGAAATGAACAAGTTGGATGATCTCATTGCGCAGGGCTTGTCCGCCGAGGACCGCGAGTTGCTGGCGCGCCACGGCGAGCCGGGATACTTCAGCCAGGCGATCGGTTTGTTTCGCGGAAGCTGGAGCTGGGTCATGTGGCTGGTCTACATCAGCGCGGCCCTGGCCTTCCTCGCGGCGATTTATGCCTTCTGGCAACTGCAGGCGAGCACCGATGCGGTGTCTGCGGTGAAATGGGGTGTTGTCGGTCTGGTGCTGTTTCAGTTCACCGTGATGGGCAAGGCCTTCATGGGCTCGCACATGGAGGCCAACCGTCTGCTGCGCGAGATCAAGCGGCTGGAGCTGCAGGTGTCGCTGCTGCGGGCGGAGCCTCGGGCGCCTTGAGCGCGAAGCAAACTGCGGACGCAATCGCCGGTCGCAGAGCGTGTCTCTCAGGCCGACAGCAGGTGGCCGCTGCGGATCGCCTCAACTCCCGCCACTTTGGCGATCGGCATGCCGGCGTGCACGATGCGTTGGCTCTCGCGGGCAAACAGCAGGCCATCGACGGCGCTGTTCAGTTCGCAGGACTCGCCGGTGAGGGGGTCGATGACCTCGGCGATGCACTGGCCCTTGTGCACCATCTGGCCGAGCAGAGGACGATGCACGAGCACGCCGCCGCGGAGGGTTGATACCGGTACGCAACCCTCCAGCGGCCGCGGCTCGTGGATCAACGGCGGCAGCTCTGGAGCGGGCGCATCGATCATGCCACGCAGGGTCAGATAGTCGAGGATCGCGCGCGCATCGCGCTGCGCCAGCTCATGGCTCACGTCAGTTTCGCCGCGCAGTTCAACGGTCACGGCGACACAGGCGTCGGGCCATGGATGCTCCTTGCCGGTGTGCTCGCGATAGCGCCGCCCGAGCCTCGCCCACAGCGTCGAGCAGGCCTCGTCGAAGGGCTCGCCGCCGGACTCGACCGCCAGCAGCGACACTTCTGCGCGCAACAGGCGCGCCAGCGGTTCCACCGCCGGCCACACCGGCGTCGCGGTGTACAGATGCAACACCGCCTCGTTGTCGCAATGCAGGTCGAGCACCAGATCGGCGTCGATGGCCAGACCCAGCAGTGTGCGTCGCAGGCTCTGCAATTCGCTGTTCGCCGGCAGATCTGCGCAAGCCGCGCGCAACGCCGAACGCACCGCGGCGACCGTGGGCAGGTGGCCGGCGTCGATCTCCGCTTGCAGCCGTGCGAAAGTCGCGGCACTGAGATCGGCGTAGTTGCGATTGAAGTTTTCGCCGCCGGCCAGTTCGAAACGCCCGAGGGCGCGCCCGAGCACGCGCTGGGCGCTGCCGACCGGGTTGGCCATCGGCACCAGCACGATTTCACCACGCAGGCGCTTTTCGGCTTCCAGTGCCGCCAGTTCGCGCCGCAGGTGATACGCCACCAGCAGTCCGGGCGGTTCGTCGGCATGCAGCGAGGCCTGGATCAGCGCCTTCTGGCCGCCATCGGTATTGCCGAAATGCAGGCTGACCAGTTCGCGCCTGGTGCCGGGAACGCAGCAGGTCAGGGGATGTGAATCGGTGCGCATCGGATGGCCTTCGATCGGGGCGCGCAGATCCGCGCGGGCAGGCGGCGATCATGGCACCAAGCCGCGGGAGTGCGTCGCCGTCAGCGCGTATTTGCACGCCACTCCGCGCGCGCAAGCAACCACGCGGACTTCCGGTTCTCGAAAATCAGTCCGCGTGGTCGTCGTGTGGCCCGTGGGATGCTCGGCTCGGCGTTGCGGATCGGGTGTTGGGGCTGGTCGGCGTCGCGAAAGGCGCCCGGCGGCAAATGGCGGGGCGCGGCCATTTCCAGCAGCAACAAACCCACACCAACACCGCTGCCGCGCCGCGGTTCAGTACTTGACGCTGCACCCGTACGGCTTGCTGGTCGCAACGCTCACCGGCTTTCCGGCGCCCAGCTCGCTCAAGGCCTGGGTGACGTACTGGGTGGCCTTGGGGATGTCAGCCTGGTCGGCGCTGGGAATGGAGTCGATGGCGCCGTTGTAGGCGAGCATGCCGTCGGCGTCGATCACGTACATGTGCGGCGTGGTCTTCGCGCCGTAGGCTTTGCCCACTTTGCCATCGGGGTCGAGCAGGTAGGCAGTGCTCTTGTGACCCTTTTCGGCCATCACCGCGTTGGCGCCGGCGCCGTCGACGCTGCCCTGTTTGCCGGGCGCACCGGAGTTGACGTTGAGCCAGATCACGTCGTCGCCGGTTGCTGCGACCTGCTGTGCCTGCATGTTCCTGGCGTCGTAGTGTTTGACCACGAACGGGCACTCGTGGTTGGTCCATTCCAGAACCACCGTCTTGCCCTTGAAGTCGGCGAGGCTATGCGCCTTGCCGTTGGAATCGGTGAGGGTGAAGCCGGGCGCCGGCTGGCCCACGGTGGCGGCCATGGCCGCGCCCGACAGGCCGAGAGCAATCATCGAAATCAGAACTGCTTTCATCATGAGGTGTCTCCGGTTGGGCCGCCTCAGCGGCGGGGGGTTTCCACGGTTGCCAGCGCATCGAGCACGATGTCTGGCGTCAGCAATTGCGGTAGAACCTTGGGCGCGCGGTTGGCGCCGGGATAGAGCACATACAAGGGCACGCCGGTGCGTTGGAATTGCGCCAGATAGCGCGTGATGGCTTCGTCGCGGCGGGTCCAGTCGCCCTTGATGTAAGTCACGCCCTGCTCGCGCATCGCCGCCTGGACGGCGTCGGTGGCGAGCGCCACGCGCTCGTTCGCCAGGCAGGTGATGCACCAGGCGGCGGTCATGTTGACCAATACCGCATCGCCTTGTTCGACCCGGGATTGCAGATCGGCGGCGTCGAACGCGACGCTGGACGACGCGGCCGACGCCGGCGACGCGGCCGGCTCGTGTGCGATGGCCTGCGACAGCGCATAGCCACCGGCGCCGAGCGCGAGCAGGGCCATGGCGATCGAGACGCGACCGCTGGCGGCCGAACCGAACAACCACAAGGCCATCGCCAGGGCGACGGCGCCGGCCAGGACCAGGCCCATCGCCAACACGCCTTGTTGCTCGCCGAACACCCAGAGCAGCCACACCGCGCTCAGGTACAGCGGAAATGCCAGAAAGTGCTTGAAACGGTCCATCCAGGGGCCGGGGCGTGGCAAGCGCGCGGCCAGTCTGGGGCTCAAGGTCAGCGCCAGGTACGGCAACGCCAGGCCAAAGCCCAATGTCGCGAAGATCGAAAGAGCAACCGGTGCCGACTGCGTCAGCGCAAACCCGAGCGCGGCGCCCATCAGGGGTGCGGTGCACGGGCTGGCAACGATGGCGGCGAGCACGCCGGTGAACAGCGCCGCGCGATCGCCTTCGCCTTCGGTCAGCGATTGACCGATGCCCATCCAGCGCTCGCCGACGCTGAACACGCCGGACAAACTCAAGCCCATCGCAAAGAACAGGTACGCCAGCAATGCAACCAGCCACGGCTCCTGCAACTGAAATCCCCAGCCCAGCGCTTCGCCGGTGGCGCGCAAGCCCAGCAGCAGCCCGGCCAGCGCAACAAAGCTGAGCACCACGCCCAGCGTGTAGAACACGCCGTGGCGCGGATGCGCCCCACCCTGCAGGCTGAGCGCCTTGAGCGCCAGCACCGGGAACACGCACGGCATCAGGTTGAGCACCGCGCCACCGAGCAGCGCGAACAACAGTGCCCAGCCGAAACCCAGCGGCGGCTCAGGTGTCGGCGCCACGGACGACGCTGCGGTGGTTGCCGGCGCCGTCAGATTCACCACGTCCGCTTGCAGAATCCACGCCCGCGACTGCGGCGGTTTGCCCTGGGTGACGACGACGCTCAAGCGATCCGGTGCATCGCGGAAATAATCGCTGCGCGGCACCACCCAGCGCAGCACACCGTTGCTCGCACTCGCGTCGCCCGGCACATTGGCGAGTACTTCGGCCTGGATCGGGAACAGGTCGAAAGTCTGGTCGGCGCTGAAACCCGCCGGCAGTTCGGCTTCGACGGTGACGCTGTCGGCTGCGATATGCGCGCTGGCGTTGGCGGCACTGGCGACCGGCCAGCGCGCTCTGGCGGCAGCAAAATCGGCGGCGTACGGCCCTGAGTCGGCGAGCGTCCCGACCGGCACCGACAAGTCCAGCGACGCCGAACCCGGAATGCACTCCTCCTTGCACACCAGCCAGTCGATCTTGAGTTCGACCGGCAACCGGGTCGCGGAGTAGGTTGCCGGCACCTCCAGCGCCACCGGCAGCAGTTGGCGGTGGTGAAAACCGAAGTTGAAAAGGCCGGAAAGTTCGAAGCGCTCTGGATGCGGCCATGCGATCTCACTGGCCACGACGCCGTCGGGCAAGGTCCAGGTCAGCTTGGTCGGCAGACCGGAGTCGCCCGGATTGATCCAGTAGGTATGCCAGTCCGGCGCGTGCTCCAGCAGCACACCGAGATTGAGCGGCTGTCCGGGCACGGCAGCCGATTCGGCGACCAGCGTGACCGCCAGCTCCGGCGTCTCGACGCGTTCGGCGGCCTGCACCGCCGATGCCAGCACCAGAGCCAGTCCAATCGCTGAATGTTTCACCGGAGCCCCTTCCTGGGTTGGTCTGCAACAGACCGGATATCGGGCGCGAAGTTGACAAATCCAGCGTCGTTTCGGCGTGTGCGACGGGCGCTTCGGCGCACGGGCCCGCGCCGGCGAGGACCTGCGGCACCGGTCCGGGCGAGCCGATCGACGGCATGCGCGTTCGAGTCCATGTAATCTCTCGATTTCAGCATGAACCCCTGCGAATGCCTCCAGAGTCCGCCGCCGCCCGGCTGTACCTCGCGCCTGAGCTTCGTGTCGTGTGCCTTCCGGGCGGTGAGTTCCGGATCCAGTTCGGCCCGCATCAGATTGCCGGAGGGCCCCACACGCTGGCCATCCTGGCCGCATTTCGCACGCCCTCGACGCTCGTGGAAGCGCTGCACACGATCAAGTCGCAATTGCCCGGAACCGAGGACTGGATCGAGCTGACCTCGCAATTGCTCAACTGGCAACGCGCCGGGATCCTGATCCAGGAAACGCCGCAAGCGTCATCCGCACCGGCCCATGGAACCTGGGAGTTCGGCGCCGCACCCGTGCATATCGGGATGTTGAACGATCGCGAGCGTACGCAGCGATTCCTGAGTGCCATCAGCGCCAGTGTTCGGCCCGGCGATGTGGTGATCGACCTCGGTACCGGCACCGGCGTCATGGCGGTTGCGGCGGTACGCGCCGGTGCCGCCCGTGTTTACGCCATCGAGGCCTCCGGCATCGCCCATGTGGCGCGCCGTGTCTTCGAGGCGAACGGTGTAGCCGACAAGATCACCCTGATCGAGGGGCACTCGACGCAGATCCAGTTGCCCGAGCGCGCGGACCTGCTGACCGCCGAGTTGATCGGCAACGAGCCGCTCGCCGAGCGCATCCTGGAGTGCACCGCGGACGCGGTCGATCGCCTGCTGAAACCCGGGGCACGACTGATTCCGCATCGACTGACCGTGTTTGCCGTTCCGGTCGAACTGCCGTCGATGTTTCGTGATCGATACCTGGTGTCGGCGGAAACGATCGCTCGTTGGCAACGTGAAATCGGGGTCGACTTTTCCGCGTTGGCCGAGCTGGCACGGTCGGCCCCCGCCACTTTCCAGGAATCGCAGATGATGGTGTCGCAATGGACTGCGCTGGCCGAACCGCAGATGATCTCGGACTTTGATCTGTCCGAGCCGGTGTCAGCGGCGTTGTCCGCGCATGCCCGGTTCATTGCCAGCTGCGACGGCCGCATCGATGCAATCGTCCTGTGGTTCAGCGCCGGGCTGTCCGCGGGCAATCAACTGTCCACCGACCCGCGGAAGCCGCGCATCGACAATTGTTGGGGGCATCCCGTGTATCTGCTGGCAACGCCGGCGAGCGTGAGAAACGGCGATCAGGTGCGGATGCGCCTGGAGGGCAGCAACCCGCGGACCGTGCAGGTCGCCGTCAACGCCGATCCGCCCTGACTCGGCGCGCAGGGCGACGTGCGCTCGCCGACTGAGGTCTTGGCCTTCACCGCGAGCCCCCGATTCACTGCTTGCGCACGATATGCGGCGCAAGTGCTTGTGCCAGGGCAGCGTGTCCGGACGCCCGCAAGTGATCGTCGAGCCGATAGTAGGCGCTGCGGTCGACGACCTTGGTGCTGTCGATCACCACCACGTCGACGTCGGGGATACCTTCCAGGCTCGACCTGAAAGCCTGCGCAAACCCTTCGCGGTTGCGCGCGTAGGAGTTCGATTCGAAGACGATCAGGCGCTTGCCGGCAAGCGCGGGTTGGAACGTCTTGACGACAGCAGCAAATGTCGCTGCCTCGGCCTCCAGATTCGGGACTCCTGATCCGAATGCGGGTGCCCACCCGAAATGACGGAATGCGCCGATGGCGCCGCTCGACAGTCGCAGCAGAAGCGGATCTGCCTTCGCCTGCAGGTAGGCTTCGCGCGCCTCGTTGTGGCGCTCTGCCCAACGCGGTGCGTCGCGCCAGAACCGGTCCGTATCCTGCAGGTATTCCAGGTTCTCGCCGTGGTCGTTCTCGCAGTATTGCAGGACCACGGTTTCAGCCGATGCCGCGTAACGCTCCAACGCGCGCAATTCTCGCGGCGTTCCCCAGGAACTCATCGCCAGGTTGCGCACGTCCTGCCCGGTCATCTGCTGCAGCAGCGACGAATACACTTCGCTGTCGCCCACGCCCCAGCCCATCGCATGCGAATCGCCGAGTACCGCGATCGGTGCATCGGGTCGTGCGTGCGCATTCCTGAAGCCGTCGGAATCGATGGTGAGCGTGGTCTCGAACTCCAGTGCGTCGAAATGGCACACGCCCGGCGTCAAGCGATAAACCAGATCATCGGCGGTCATTCGACCGCAGTCGTACTGCAGGATGTCGCGCACATGGCCGAGATAGACCATCTCGAAGAGCTGGGTATGGCGCCAATACCAGAGCGCGATCAGCGCGAGCAGCAGCAAGGTCATCGACGCCACCAGCAATGCGCTTCTGGCGGCTCGCCAGAAGCGCCGGGTACTGGCGGCAAGCTTCGGCGCGCCGGCGTCAACGGCCATCGACAAGGCTACTCGGGCGCTTGATCGATGCTGCATCGCTGCTCAGTGCATCCTGTTGTCCTGCCATGCGTACGCCCATGCCAACCTCCTGTCCGACCCAATGCCTGCGAAAGCGCCAATCGTCTGATGCCTGCCGGCAGTGTTGCCCTCAGGCGTAGCCGGCGAACACCGCGCCGACCACGAACAGCGCCGACAGGCCGAGCAGCCAGACCATCCACAGGGTGATGAACCGCGCCCACACCATCCAGTCGATGCGCGCCGCGCCGAGCACGCCCATCAGCGTCGCCGAGGTCGGTACGATGATGTTGGTCAGGCCATCGCCGAGCTGGAAGGCGAGCACGCTGACCTGGCGGCTGACGCCGAGCAGATCGCCGAGCGGGGCCATGATCGGCATGGTCAACGCGGCCTGACCGGAGCCCGAGGGCACCAGGAAGTTGATCGCCGACTGCAGCGCCAGCATCAGCAACGCGGCGAGCGCCGCCGGCAGGCCTTCGAGCGCGTGCGCCAGTTGATACAGCAGGGTATTCAGCACGCTCGGCTGGCTCGGATCAGTGCCGCCGAGCAGCAGGATCAGCGCCTTCGCCAACGCCACCACCAGCACCACCGGCAGCATCTGCGCCGCGCCTTCGCGGAAGCCGTCCGCCAGCGCATTGGCGTCCAGTCCCGGGCGTCGTCCCAGCCAGGCAATGAAACCGGCGAGCATTCCCATGGCAAAGAACTGCGCGGCGAGTTCGGGCAGGAAGTACTGACGCTGGGTAACCCCGTAGATCACCCAGACCATGGTGGCGGCGAGTACCAGCATGATGCAGATGTCGGCGCGACTGGCGCGTTCGACAGCCAGCGCCGATTCGTGTGCGGCGCGGACCACCTGCGCACGGCGTTGCCGCAGCGCGTGACGCAAGGTCAGTACGGCACCGAGCGCCGTGAAGATCGACCACATCGCCACCCGCAGACCCGCGCCCGATACCGGCGGCAGGCCGGCCACGCCCTGCGCGACGATCACGCTGAAGGGGTTCATCCAACTGGTGGCGAAGCCGATCTGGGTAGCTACGAAAGTCACCAGCACCACGCAGAACGCGTCGAGCCCCAGGCGCGCGAACACCGGCACCAGCAGCAACACGAACGGGATGGTTTCTTCGCCCATGCCGAAGACCGCGCCGCCGAGCGAAAACAGCACGAACAGCCCGGGGATCAGGATGGCGATGCGATGTTCGAAGCGGGTTACGAAGCCGGTCAGCGTGCGGTCGATGGCGCCAGTGCGCATGAGCACGCCAAAGCTGCCGCCGAGCACCAGCAGGAAGGCAATGATGCCCACCGCCGACCCAAACTTGTCGCCGGAGACCATGCCCTCGAACGGCAGGTTCAGCAGCCCCAGATTGCCGCCTTCGGCGAACAGCGGCACCGCGGTCGGCTCGCCGCTTTGCTCGTAACTGTGCAGGACCACCGACACCTGACGCGAAGTCTCGCTGCGACTGACCTCGGCAAAACGCCCGGGCGCGATGAAGGCCACCACAATGGCCACCAACACGGCCACCAGGGCAAGGATCAGCAGCGTGTCGGGCGCCTGCATCGGCGGCTTGGTGGTGCGCGCGTCGGTCACGGGGCAGGGTCGATCGGTGGCTCAGGGCACAAGCCCGATTGTGCAGCCACCGTCACGGCGATGCACGCCCGGCGGCGGCCCGCAGGAATCTGCGCAATGGTCACGCCGTCCATTGCGTGCGCATCGATGTGCTCCAGGGCGAGGGAAACGTCGTGAGTATGCCGGCGGGCGGCTGCGACAGGTTCAGCCGGTCAAGTTCGCGGCGCAGACTCGCGATGGTATTCCGTGACCCTCTCCACCTCGTTCTTCGACCCGAGGAATACCGGCACGCGCTGGTGCAATTCGGTGGGCTGCACCTCGAGCATTCGCTGCATGCCGTCGGTGGCGGCCCCACCGGCCTGCTCGATGATGAAGGCCATCGGGTTGGCTTCGTACATCAGGCGCAGTTTTCCCGGTTTGCCCTGGTCCTTGAGGTCGCGTGGATACATGAAGATGCCGCCGCGAGTGAGGATGCGGTGCACGTCGGCGACCATGCTGGCGACCCAGCGCATGTTGAAGTCGCGCCCCCTGGGGCCGGTCTTTCCGGCCAGAAGTTCGTCGATGTAGCGCCGCATCGGAGGCTCCCAATGGCGCATGTTCGAGGCGTTGACGGCAAATTCCTGGGTGTCGGGCGGAATCGTCAGGTTGCGTTCGGTCAGAATGAACGAGCCCATCTCGCGATTCAGCGTGAAGCTGTGCACGCCTGAACCGGTGGTCAGTACGAGGATGGTGCTCGGGCCGTAAACCGCGTATCCGGCGGCGAGTTGCTGGGTACCGGGTTGCAGGAACGCACTTTCGGTGGGTTCGGTCACGCCGTCCGGGCAACGCAGGACCGAAAAGATGGTGCCGACCGAGATGTTGACGTCGATGTTGGAACTGCCGTCGAGCGGATCGAACAGCAACAGGTACTCGCCCTTGGGAAAACGATGCGGGATGGCGTGCGGATGATCCATCTCCTCGGAGGCGATCGCCGCCAGGTGGCCGCCCCATTCGTTGGCGTCGAGCAGGATTTCGTTCGACAGCACGTCGAGCTTCTTCTGCACCTCGCCCTGCACGTTCTCGCTGTGCGCACTGCCGAGCACGCCGCCCAGCGCGCCCTTGCCGATCGCAATCGAGATCGCCTTGCAGGCGCGCGCCACGACTTCGATCAACAGGCGCAGGTCCGAATTGATGTGACCCAGTTCGCGCTGTTCCTCGATCAGGAAGCGGGTCAGCGAGATGGCTTTCATCCTGGAAACCTCAGTGGGGCGGGGGTGCAGGGCAACGGCGAACGGGCGCGGATTCTGCCGCGTCGAGCCGCACTTGGGAACTCGGCAGGTCGAACGGGTTGCTCGTTCAAAGCCCCAGTCGGCGCAATTCGGGCGGCGCCTCGGCGCGCTCCCAGACCTCATCGAACAGACGCTTCAGTTCATCCCGGCGCGGCGCGTAGCAGGTATCGCCTACTCCTTCGAAGCGGTCGCCGAAGGCGCGGAAAAGGTACCCGCCCTGATCGGTCAGCACAAAAGCGCCGGGATACTGGGCATCTTCATGCGACACCCGGCGAATGTGCACGATGCTGGACAGGCGCTGGGACAAATCGAGCAGGCGATGGCCGTCGCGCACCACCCGGGTCACGTCCTGGATCAGCACGCGCACACTGGCGCCCTTGCCGGACAGCGCTACCTTGCGGATGGCTTCGGATATCGCGGGATCCTCGTACAGATCGGGTTCGAGATCGCGGCTGTAGACGCAAATCTCGCGGCGGGCGCTTTCGATCAGCGCCAAGGTGGCATCGCGCAGGTCGCCGAAGCGTTCGAATACCAGCCTGAGCGACTGTGCCGTCGCCGGGATCAGCAAGGAAGGCAATGCCGGGGGCGGCCCGGCCTGCGGCAGATCCAGCTGCATGTTCTGGTGCGGAATATTGCACTCCATGTACTCGGCGCCAGTGACGGCAAAACCGGCTTTCTCGTAAAAGGGAATCGCGTAAGTTTGCGCGCTCAACGTCAGGCGACGCAGGCCGCGTGCCGCAGCGCGTTCGACCAGGTGGCGCAGGATCGCCTCGCCGACGCCCTCGCCGCGCCACTCCTTCACGACCGCCATGCGGCCGATGCGGCCATCCGGCGTGAGCCTGCCGGTTGCGATCGGTTCGCCGGATCGGGTGCGCGCCAGCGCGTGATCGGCGGTGGCATCGTCGGCATCCCATTCCTCGCTCTCGGGGATGTTCTGCTCCTCGATGAAGACCGCGGTGCGGACGGCCCTGAGCGCGTCTGCATCCACCGACCAGACCGCGGGCTCGATGAAATAGCGATCTTCGATCATGGCTGTGACCCGGCATCGAACGGTTGCGTGGAGAATAGCCGCTGTCGCCGCAGACTGTGCTCGATCAGCGGGCGTCGGAGTGCCCGCGGGTCAGGCGTGTAGACTTCAGGAAGCAATCCAGCCGAGACCGTCGCATGAGTGTCCCAGAGCGTTTTCGCGCCTTCCGCATCCACGCCAGTCCGCATCGAGCCGCGGTCGAGGACATCGGCCTCGCTGACCTCAACAGCGGCGAAGTGACGATCCGTGTCGCCTGGTCGAGCGTCAACTACAAGGACGCGCTGGCCGGGACCGGGCAGGGCAAGATCCTGCGCCAGTTTCCGCTGGTGGGCGGTATCGACGTGGCGGGTTACGTGGTCGAGTCGCGCGATCCGCGCTTCCGCGAGGGCGATGCGGTACTGACCACCGGATCGGGATTGTCCGAAACTCGCGATGGCGGCTTCAGCGAATACGCGCGGCTGGACGCGGAGTGGGTGGTTCCGTTGCCGCCCAACTTGAGCCTGCGCGAGGCGATGTCCATCGGCACGGCAGGATTCACGGCCGCCCTCTGCCTGTGGCGCATGCAGACCATCGGCCAGAAACCCGAGTTGGGGCCGATCGTGGTCACCGGCGCCACCGGTGGCGTCGGCATGCTGGCCATCGACATATTCACTCGTGCCGGTTTCGAAATGCACGCGATCACCGGCAAGCCGGACCAGTTCGAGTCGCTGATCGCGCTCGGCGCACGCCAGTGCGTGGCGCGTTCGGGCCTGTATCTCGGCATGCGTCCGCTGGAAAGCGCAACCTGGGCCGGCGCGGTCGACAACGTCGGCGGCGATCTGCTGTCGGGTTTGACGCGAATGATCAAGCCGTGGGGCTCGATCGCCAGTTGCGGCATGGCCGGCGGTATCGAGCTGCACACCACGGTGATGCCCTTCATCATCCGCGGCATCAGCCTGCTCGGCATCAACTCGTCGGGGACGCCGTACGCGGTGCGCACCGATTTGTGGCAGCGGCTGGCCCAGGAGTGGCGCCCGCGGCACCTCGACAAGATCGTGACGCGAGAGGCAACGCTCGACGAACTGCCGCAGGTTTTCGCGACGCTGGTGGCCGGTGGGGCGTCAGGCCGGACGCTGGTACGAATTGGCGGCGACAGCACGTGAAGCAGTTGTCCGCTTGTCCTTGCGTATGGGTAGAATCGGAAGCAGGAAAGCAGGTTAAAGGCGGGGAGTAAGTATGGCTCGGGTCTTGATCGTCGACGATTCTCCGTCGCAACTCCTGGTGCTCAAGCGCATCGTCGAGGGGCAGGGGCATGAAGTGTTCACCGCTGAGGATGGTGCTCAGGGGGTGGACATGGCCAAGAAGCACATTCCGGACCTGATCCTGATGGATGTAGTGATGCCCAACCTCAATGGCTTCCAGGCGACGCGCACCATCGCGCGCGAGAAAACCACCAGCCACATACCGGTGATCCTGGTGACCACCAAAGATCAGGAAACCGACCGTGTCTGGGGCTTGCGCCAGGGCGCCAAGGGTTACATCACCAAGCCGGTCAACGAAGCGCAACTGATCAAGGCGATCGCGGAACACCTGCCGCGCTGATCGATGCGGTTTCAGCGGCAAATCATCGGGGCGCTGCGGCGCCCCGATGCGTTTCAGGCGGCGCGTGGCCCGCCTCGAGAGGCGAGCTCCTGGAGGGCGCCGCGCCCTACGGCGCCGCTTCTCCGATTGACGCCGATGCAATCAGCGCTTGCGTGGATTGAAGTCGCCGTAGTGCTGGCGCAATGCGTCGTATGCCGAACGATCGGCGTCGGTGGTTGCCGCAGGCACGTGGATCTGCAGCACCACGATCTGGTCGCCTGCGGGTTCGCCGGGCAATCCGCGTCCTTTGAGTCGCAGGCGTTTGCCGCTTTGCGAGCCGGCCGGAATCGACATCTCGACGTCGCCGCCGAGCGTCGGGATCGGCACCCTGGCGCCGAGTGCGGCCTCCCAGGGCGAGATCGGCAGATTGATGGTGACGTCGCGACCGTCGACCGCAAATCGCTCGTCCTTGCGCAACTTGATCTGCAGCAGCAGGTCGCCAGGCGTGCCATCGGGCCCGACATGCCCCTGGCCCGACAGGCGAATCGACTGACCGGTCTGGATACCCCGCGGTATCTTCACCTCCAGCGTGCGCGTGCCGCGCGGACCCTGCAGGTTGAAGCGCTGCTTGCCGCCGGCGTAGGCCGTGGCAAGGTCCACTTCGAGTTCGGCGCGAACTTCGCCGCCGCCTTCCGGTCGAACGCGGCGCCCACCGCTTCCATGGGCGGCGCGCGCGCGACCGAACAGCGATTCGAAGAAGTCGCTGAACTGGCCATTGCCGGCGTCGCCGAAATCAAAACCGCCGTGCCCGCCGCCAGGGCGGAACTCGTCGCCGGCACGAAAGCCCCCGGCACGTGCCTGATCGTAGGCGGCACGGCGATCCGGCTCCTTCAGGGCCTCGAAAGCCTCATTGATGTCCTTGAAGCGCTCCTCGGCGTTTTTTTCCTTGCTGACGTCCGGGTGAAACTTGCGCGCCAGCTTGCGGTAGGCCGACTTGATCTCGTCGGCCGTCGCGTCTGGCTTCACGCCCAGGACATCGTAGTAATCCTTGAATCGCATGCTTGTGCCGGAAAGTGAGAATGAGCTCGAGGATACGGGTTAAGGATGGAGTGCACGGTACGACCGGCATCGTCAGTGGCCGTCGCGGTTCAGGCAATCCTTCTCCCCGCCAGGGGGAGAAGTTGGGTTCGCGGTAGCCGGATGGGGGGATTGCAGACACAGCGCTCGCTCCGTCGCTTGAGCCTCTCACCCGGCGACCTTGATCCAGCCACCTGCCCGCATGCGGGCAGGTGGCACTCAACTGCTCAGCTAGCGTGGAGCGCCAGCGCCGCCGCCGATCAATGGTTGATGCTGATCCGGCGCGGCGTGGTTTCCGGGCGCTTCGGGATCACGATCTCAAGCACGCCGTGCTTGCCATTGGCGGTGATGCCTTCAGCATCGGCGCTGTCCGGCAGCGCGAAGCGGCGGTAGAAGACACCGCGCGAGCGCTCGACGCGGGTGAACTTCTCGTTCTCTTCCTTCGACTCGTGCTTGCGCTCGCCCTTGATCGTCAGGATGCCTTTCTCCATGTGGATCTCGATGTCCTTCGGGTCGACGCCGGGGATGTCGGCCAGGATCACGAAGCGGTTCGGCTCTTCCTTGATGTCCACGTGCGGCGCCCACTGGCTGGTGACCACATTGGACTGGTCCTGGTTGTCGCCGTTAAAGAATTTTTCGATCAGCTCGCGCAGGTCGTTCGGTGCGTTGGCCGGCAGGTTCCAGGGGTTGTAGCGGGTGATGGCCATGATCAGAATCTCCTCAATCGGTCGGCGACGCCACCGTCGCTCTTGCGCAAAAAATAGGGCTGGCGATACGGATTTCAAGATCGGCGACTGCGCCCGGGCGCTCCTATACTGCGCGCCCCACACCCGTCGGACCGCTCTCCGTGCAACTGGTCGACATCGGCGCCAACCTCAGCCACGAGTCCTTCGCCCACGACTTGTCCAATGTGCTCGACCACGCGCGCGCCGTCGGCGTGGCGCAGATCGTCGTCACCGGAGCCAGCGAGCAGGGCAGTATCGACGCGCACGCGCTGGCGCAGCGTTGGCCGAAGTACCTGTACGCGACCGCTGGCGTGCACCCGCATCATGCCGGGGACTACACCAGCGAAACCCACGAAACCCTGCGCGCGCTGCACCGGCACGCCGATGTGGTGGCGGTCGGCGAAACCGGGCTGGATTACTTCCGCGACCTGTCGCCGCGCGCGACGCAGCAGTTCTGCTTCGAGCAGCAACTGGAACTTGGCCTCGAATGCGGCAAGCCGCTGTTCCTGCACCAGCGCGACGCCCACGACGACTTCATCGCCATCCTGCGCCAGGTGCGCGATCGCCTCGGTCCCTGCGTGGTGCACTGCTTCACCGCGGACAAGCGCGAGCTTTACGAGTGCCTCGATCTTGATTGCCATATCGGCATCACCGGCTGGATCTGCGACGAACGCCGCGGCGCGCACCTGGTCCCGCTGATGAAGGACATCCCGGCCAATCGCCTGATGATCGAAACCGACGCGCCGTACCTGCTGCCGCGTTCGATCAAGCCGAAGCCGAAGACCCACCGCAACGAGCCGAAGTATCTGCCGTGGGTGCTCGACGCCGTGGCGGTGGCGCGCGGCGAGACGCGCGAGCAGTTGGCGCTCAGCAGCAGCGCGACGGCGAGGGCGTTTTTCCGGTTGCCGTAGGTCACGTTGGCCCGAAGGGCCTACGTGACAATGCACGTTGTCACGTAGTTCGCTGCGGGAACAGCGACCTACGCCCGCAACCCCGCACCCTTGTCCGACAGCCGTAGGTCACGTTGGCCCGAGGGCCTACGTGACAATGCACGATGTCACGTAGTTCGCTGCGCGAACAACATGACCTACGCCCGCAACCCCACACCTTTGTCCAATAGCCGCAGGCAATACGCCCCGAGCACGAGGATGGCCGCCAGCATGATCGCGAAGGCCACGCCAACCGGCACATCGCTTTCTCCCAGCACGCCGTAACGAAACGCATTGACCGTGTACAGGATCGGATTCGCCAGCGACACATTGCGCCAGAACTCGGGCAGCAGGCTGACCGAGTAGAACACCCCGCCGAGGTAGGTCAGCGGGGTCAGGATGAAGGTCGGGATGATCGAGATATCGTCGAACTTCTTCGCGTAGACGGCATTGACGAAACCGGCCAGCGAGAACAGCACTGCTGCCAGGATCACGCTGGCGATCATCACCAGCGGATGGGCAATGGAAAGGTCGGTGAACAGCAGCGACACGATCAGCACGATGCCGCCGACCATGCAGCCGCGCAGCACGCCGCCACACACGTAGCCTGCGAGGATGATCCAATTCGGTGTCGGCGACACCAGCAGTTCTTCGACATAGCGGCCGAACTTGCTGCCGAAGAACGAGCTGACGACATTGCCGTAGGCGTTCTGGATCACGCTCATCATGACCAGTCCGGGCACGATGAAATCCATGTAGCGGTGGCCGCCCATCTCGCCGATGCGGCTGCCGATCAGTTGCCCGAAGATCAGGAAATACAGCGTCATGGTGATCGCCGGCGGCACCAGGGTCTGCCCCCAGATACGCAGGATGCGGTTGATTTCCTTGATCACGATGGTCTTGAACGGGACCCAGCGCACGGCGGCGCTCATGCGGCGTCCCTCGGCTTTTCCAGCAGGCGCACGAACAATTCCTCCAGACGATTGGCCTTGTTGCGCATCGAGCGCACGCCGATGCCGGCGGCACTCAGAATCGCGAACAAACCGTTGAGCTCGGTGCCGCGTGGGACATCGACCTCGATGGTGGTGTCATCCACCCGATGCACGATGCAGTCGGGCAGGTCCGGCGCTTGCGCCAGCGGCTGCGCCAGATCGAAAACGAAAGTCTCGCGGTCGAGCGTGCCGAGCAGCGCCTTGACCGTGGTGTTCTTGACGATCATGCCGTGATCGATGATGGCGATATTGCGGCACAGGCTCTCGGCTTCTTCGAGGTAATGGGTGGTCAGGATTACCGTGGTGCCGGCGCGGTTGATGTCCTTGAGGTAGGTCCACATCGAGCGGCGGATCTCGATATCCACACCCGCGGTCGGTTCGTCCAGGATCAGCAACTTCGGCGCGTGCATCATCGCCCGCGCGATCATCAGCCGGCGCTTCATGCCGCCCGACAGCGTGCGCGAGGCGACGTCCTTCTTGTCCCACAGCGACAGTTGCTTCAGGTACTGCTCGGCGCGGTTCTTCGCGAGATCGCGCGGCACGCCGTAATAGCCGGCCTGGTTGACCAGGATTTCGAAGGGTTTTTCGAACTGGTTGAAGTTGAATTCCTGCGGCACCAGGCCGATGTGCGAGACCGCTGCGCTGCGCTCGCTGACTACGCTCTTGCCGAAGACCTTGACATCCCCCGAGCTTGGTCGCACCAGCGAAGCAGCGATGCCGATCAGGGTCGACTTGCCAGCGCCGTTGGGGCCGAGCAGCGCGAAGAAATCGCCCTCCTCGACGGTCAGCGAGATGCCCTTGAGCGCCTCGACCCGGGTGCCGTAGGTCTTTTTGAGATTGATTACATCGAGCGCGTGCATCGCGCCTCGCTCGTGGATGGGAAGGCCGCGGAGTATAGGGGTTGCACCACTTGGGCCCTCGGTTTCGACGATGACTGTTCATTTGTCCGCAAAGGACGCAAAGGACGCAAAGGAAAGCAGGAATCCCGTGAGGGGCTGATCGCCGCTCCGACTCAGAACAGGTTCGCTGTTGCATTCTTCGCGTCCTTTGCGTCCTTTGCGGACCAAAAAGCTTGCCGTCATCGCGGTAGGATCACGGCAACGCCCGCAGCTCGACCCGCCCATGGACCGCTACGAACGCATCGTCCGCCTGCACCGATTGCTCAAGCACAATCGCACCGGCGTGTCGCTGGAGCGGCTGATGGAGGAGATCGAGGCCTCGCGCGCCACCGTGTATCGCGACATCGCTTTTCTGCGCGATGCCCTCGGCGCGCCGATCGAAGCGGACGCCGAATCGCATCGATTCAAGTACGTCATCGACCCGGACCACGTCTTCGAGCTTCCCGGTTTGTGGCTGTCGCCGGACGAGGTTTACGCGCTGCTGGTCGCGCGCCAGGCGCTGACGGCACAGACCGATGGTGCCCTGGCTGAAGCGCTGGGCGACCTCGGTCCGCGACTCAAGAGTCTGGTCGGCGAACGTGTCGACCACCTCGGACGCATCCGTGTGTTGCGCCAGGCCAGCCGCAAGCTCGACGACGCGACTTTCCGCACAGTCACCGGTGCGGTGCTCGAACGCAAGCGCCTCAGTTTCAGCTACCGCGCGCGCTCCACCGGCGAGGGCAGCGTACGCACCACCTCGCCGCAGCGGCTGACGCACTACCGCGACAACTGGTACCTGGATGCCTGGGACCACGACAAGCGCGCTGTGCGCAGCTTTGCGCTGGATCGGATGACCGCCGCCAACATGCTCGAGGCCAGCGCCGACGATTTGCCGGAAGCTGATCTCGACGCCCACTTCGCCTCCAGTTACGGCATCTTCTCCGGGCCCGCGCGCGCCTGGGCAACCATCCGCTTTTCATCTCACGCGGCACGCTGGGTCGCTGACGAGCGCTGGCACTCGCAGCAAAAGGGACGCTTCCTGCCCGATGGCCGCTTCGAGTTGCAACTGCCCTTCGGCAACGCGCGCGAACTGCTGATGGACGTGCTGCGCTACGGCCCCGATGCCGAAGTGCTGGCGCCGGTATCGCTGCGCGAGGAAATGAAGCAGCTGCTGACGCTGGCGTTGACCGGGTATGCCTCGCGCTGACGCCTCAATGGCGGCTGACGCTGGCAATTCTGAGCACAGTTGAAGCGGGCGCGGCGAGGCGACGTGCGACGACACGTTTTTGTCGGCGATTGCGATTCACGTGTCCGGTTTGCGGGCAATTGTCGTTCCTCCAGTAGACGACCCCTCTGGAGCGCAACGATGCACATTCGATTCCTCGCCCTGGCGATGCTGCTGCTTGCCACCCATGCGCAAGCTGAGGTGTATTGCGTGATCACGAATACGCAACTGATCAATGCCATCGCAGCCGCGCAGGGCGGCGGCGCAAGTCAGATTCGGGTGCGTACTGGCACCTACGTGATCGCGACTACTCCGAGTACACCGGCACTGGAGATCGCCGACACCAGCGACCTGTCTATCAGTGGGGGATGGAATACCGGATGCACGGCGCAAACCGCGAGTTCGCCCGACCAGACGATCCTGAACGCGTTATCCAGCGGCCGTTTGCTCGACATCGAATTCCCCAATGGCAGCTCCAATGAAATCAGCTTTTCGATGTTGAGTTTCCGCGGCGGGATCACCAACTCGCCACTCAGCGCTGGTTGCGTCTTCGCGGAATCCCTGGCGGGCGCCGGCGCGCGCTTGATCTTTGATCTGGTTTCCTTCCGCGGCTGCGCCAATGGCCCATCGGGCACCACGGCAGGCCTGCGAGCCAATTTGAACGGCGTGCTCTTTGTACTCCGCAGCAGCGTTTTCAGCGGAAACCTTCTCAATGGAGGCAACGCCATGGGCCTGCAAGGACTCGGCGGCACCACCCACACGCTGACTAACAACACCTTCGCCTCCAACACCTTGCCAGGGTTCGCCGGGATATACATTTCCGGATTCCCGACCGATTTCTTCCGCCTCAGCAATAACATTATCCATGGCAATGGCACTGTCGATCTGTACCTGGAAAACGATGTGTTCGCGCTTTTGAACAACAACCACATTGGTGTCACCAGCATCCTTGGGGCCGGCGTGACCGAGAACGCGGCGACCACCGGCGATCCCGGCTTCGTACCCGGCTCGCTGCACCTCAAGGCCAATTCTCCGGCGCGCAACAGTGGTTTGAACGCTGCCCCCGGCGGCTTGCCCACGACCGACTTCTCGCTCAATCCGCGGATTCTTGGTGGCCAGGTCGACCGCGGCGCCTATGAGTTCGACGGCTTTTTCGCCAACGGATTCGAGTAAGCCGCCGTGCAAGGGACCCTCTGAACAAGTCACCTGATTGGCGTCAAACCTCAGTCGGTTTGGATCGAGCAAGGTGTCCCGTTCGCCCTGAGCCTGTCGAAGGGCGCTCTCGCGAGCCTCG
>CALEZI010000127.1 GCA_937928755.1 uncultured Rhodanobacteraceae bacterium
GGACGCAAAGGACGCAAAGGACGCAAAGGACGCAAAGGACGCAAAGGACGCAAAGTAAAGCAGGAATGACGTGAATGGAAAGGTCGGCAACGGGCGTTGCGGGGACGCGAGAACTTGGCCTTTCGCTCTTCGTTGCGTCCTTTGCGGACAAAAAACCAGCTCAATGATCGCCGAACAGCCTGCCATCGGTGCCAGTGTGAAGTTGCCGACTTCAATCACGGCGGGTTATTATCCCGAAGATTTTTCGGCGCACCAAGTGTGTCGTGATCCGTCGGACGTCGCAATGTCGTGGCGCCGATGACTCCACACACGCATGGTTGTCGCGGTCGGGTTGGTGCCCAGGAAGGGCTCCCGAAGCGCATGCGTGGAGGCCCAACCATGGGGCTAACGCCCCGACATTTCAAGGATTTGCAGTTATGCCCAGCGTTACCATGCGTCAAATGCTCGAGGCCGGTGTGCACTTCGGCCACCAGACCCGTTACTGGAACCCGAAGATGGGCCCGTACATCTTCGGTGCCCGCGGCAAGATCCATATCGTCAATCTGGAAAAGACCCTGCCGCTGTTCAACGATGCGATGAATTTCATCAGCGGCCTGGCACAGCGCCGCAGCAGCATCCTGTTCGTCGGCACCAAGCGTTCGGCGCGCAACACGGTCAAGGAAGAAGCAGCGCGCTGCGGCATGCCGCACGTGTCGTCGCGCTGGCTCGGCGGCATGCTGACCAACTTCCGCACCGTCAAGCAGTCGATCGCACGCCTGAAGGAACTGGAGACGCAGAGCACCGACGGCAGTTGGGAGCGCCTGGTCAAGCATGAGGTGCTGCTGCTGAAGCGCGAGATGGAGAAACTCGACATCAGCCTCGGCGGCATCAAGAACATGAACAGCCTGCCGGACGCGCTGTTTGTCATCGACACCGGTCACGAAGAGATTGCGATCAAGGAAGCCAGGAAGCTCGGCATTCCGGTGATCGGCATCGTCGATACCAATCACAACCCGGATCATGTCGATTACGTGATCCCGGGCAACGACGACGCCATCAGCGCGATCCAGTTGTACGCGCGCGCTGCCGCCGATTCGGTGCTGGAAGGCAAGGCCGCCGCACCGGCGATCGCGATGGGTTCGGGCGACGACTTCGTCGAACTCGACGCCGACGGCAACCCGCTGGCGGGTGCGCCCAAGCGCGAAGAAAACCGTCGCAACAAGCCGAACGACCGCAAGGGTCCGCCGCGCCGTCGTCCGGGTGGCGGTGGTGGCGGTGGCCGCCAGTCGCGCTCCGACGACAACTCGTCCGAGTAAGCAAGGGCTGTTGGTTACAGGTGTTGGTGTTGGTTGAGTCAAAGGCAACAGCCGGCACTTGCCGACACCGACACCAAAAACCGACACCTGCTTGCTGTTGATTGGATGTACTGGTGTTGGTCGAGTCGAAGCGACAATCCGGCTCTTTCCGACACCGACACCCACAACCAACACCCGTTCCGGTTGCGCTCCGCGCCCCGGAGCATCAATCACGCGGGGGTGTGCGCCTGGCGCGGCCCCCAAGACTTCGCACGACTCAAGGAATGAACATGGAAATCACCGCTGCCCTCGTGAAGGAACTGCGTGAGCGCTCCGGCGCCGGCATGATGGAATGCAAGAAGGCCCTCACCGAGAACGCGGGCAACATCGAAGCCGCGGCCGACTGGTTGCGTGCCACTGGCCTGGTCAAGGCCGACAAGAAGGCTACCCGCATCGCCGCCGAAGGTCGCGTTGCGCTGGCGCACGGCGATGGCCGCTCGGTGCTGGTCGAACTCAACTGCGAAACCGATTTCGTCGGCAAGGACGAGAACTTCGCCAGGCTCGCCAACGAAGTTGCAGCCGCTGCAGTCGCCGCCGGCAGCGCCGACGTGGAGACGATCAAGGGGCTCAAGCTGGCCGACGGCAGCAGCGTCGACGAGGCGCGCCAGGCTTTGGTCGCGAAGATCGGCGAGAACCTGCAGGTGCGGCGCGCTGCGATGGTGAGCGCCCCGGTCATCGGCGCCTATGTGCACAGCAACAACAAGCTGGGTGTGCTGGTGGCGATGGAAGGCGGCACGCCGGAGCTGGCCAAGGGCATTGCCATGCATATTGCGGCGATGAACCCGCAGTACCTGGACATGAGCCAGATCCCGAGCGAGGTGATGACCCGCGAACGCGACATCGCCATGGAGCAATCGAAGGACTCGGGCAAGCCGCCGGAAATCCTGGAAAAAATGATCCAGGGCAAGATCCGCAAGACGCTGGCCGAACAGACGCTGCTGGGCCAGGCCTACGCGGCGCCGGATGCCAACGGCATGGGCGTCGAGGAAGCGCTGAAGAAGGGCGGCGCCAAGGTGACCAGTTTCGTGCGCATCAATGTCGGCGAGGGCATCGAAAAGAAGGAAGAGAACTTCGCCGAAGAAGTGATGAAGCAGGTCCAGGCGAGCAAGTAACCGCAGGATCGAAGGCCCCGACATCGGGGCCTTCGTTTGTGGGGGGCGGTGGTTGGTGTAGGAGCGACATGCATGTCGTGACGGCGGCGACCACCCTTCTGCGGTCGCGACGTACACGTCGCTGCTACACGAACAGACATCGACAGGAGATGAGACGCATGAGCAGCACACCACCGGCCTACAAACGCATCCTGTTGAAACTGAGTGGCGAAGCGCTGCTTGGAACCGAAGATTACGGCATCGACCCCGAGGTGCTGCGCGGCCTGGCGGCCGAGATCATCGAAGTGGCTGCGTCCGGCGTGCAGATTGGCCTGGTGGTCGGCGGCGGCAACATCTTCCGCGGGGTCGGCCTGGCCAAGAGTGGCATGGACCGCGCGACTGCCGACCACATGGGCATGCTGGCGACGGTGATGAACTCGCTGGCACTGCAGGACGCGATCGAGAAGCAGGGCGCGCCGTGCCGGGTGATGAGCGCGATCAAGATCAACGAGATCTGCGAGGACTACATCCGTCGCCGCGCCATTCGCCATCTGGAAAAGGGTCGCATCGTGGTCTTCGCGGCCGGCACCGGCAATCCATTCTTCACCACCGATTCTGCGGCTGCGTTGCGCGCCATCGAAATCAACGCCGACCTGATGCTGAAGGCGACCAAGGTCGACGGCCTGTACTCCGCCGATCCGGTGAAAGACCCGACCGCAGTGCGCTTCGACCGCATCAGCTACGACAGCGCGATCGAGCGCAAGCTCGCCGTGATGGATACCACCGCGTTTGCGTTGTGTCGCGACTACCGCATGCCGATCCGCGTCTACGACCTGCACAAGCGCGGCGACCTGATGCGCATCGTCAAGGGCGAAAACGTCGGGACGCTCGTCGATCAGGGCGTCTGAACGGAGCTGGGAGAAGCGATGGCGGGGCTGGGAGAAGCAAGAGCGGGGCTGGGGGCTGGGGCGCAGGGCCGCGAACCTTGCGCTGGCGTCAAGCCGCATCTGGCTTGTTTCGCAGCCAACACGCTCGCGATTGGCCGCGCAAGGACGCCCCAGCCCGCAGTCCCCAGCCACGCCTTTGCCGTCGCCCCACCGCTATACTCCGCGCCCATCCAAAGGCCGACACAAGGAAGATGCCATGGCTACGACGATTGCCGCGATCAAGGCTGATGCCGATACGCGCATGAAGAAGTGCATCGAGGTGCTCAAGCACGAGTTGGTGAAGTTGCGCACAGGCCGCGCTTCGGCGCAGTTGCTCGATCATCTGCGCGTCGATTACTACGGCAGCGCGGTGCCGATCAGCCAGGTTGCCAACGTGACGGTCGCCGACGCGCGCACCATTCAGGTGCAGCCGTGGGAGAAAGCGATGGTCGGCGCCGTCGAGCGCGCCATCATGACCTCCGATCTCGGCCTGACGCCGAATACCGCCGGGCAAGTGATCCGCATCGCGCTGCCGCCGCTGACCGAGCAGCGCCGCAAGGAGCTGGCCAAGGTGGTGGCGCACGAAGCGGAAAACACCAAGGTGGCGATTCGCAACGTGCGCCGCGATGCCAATCACCAGTGCAAGGAGTTGCTCAAGGCGAAGCTGGTCACCGAGGACGAGGACCGGCGTGCGGAAGACGACATCCAGAAGCTGACGGACAAGATGATCAAGGACGTCGATGTCGTCGCCAAGCACAAGGAAGACGAGTTGATGCAGCTTTGACCGGCGGCGTCGCGCCCGTGTCCCAGACGCCGAGCCCGGGCCGCGTGCCGCGCCATGTTGCCATCGTCATGGATGGCAACGGCCGCTGGGCAGCGCAACGCCGGCGACCCCGTGCGTTTGGCCATCGCGCCGGGGTGAAGGCGGTGCGCCGTACCATCGAAGCCTGCGTTCGCGCCGGCGTCGAAGTGCTCACGGTGTTTGCCTTCAGCAGCGAGAACTGGTCGCGGCCGGAGGACGAGGTACGTCACCTGATGGACCTGTTCCTGCGCGCATTGCGCAAGGAAGCGCGTGAACTGGCGAGCAATGGCGTCAAGTTGCGCTTCATTGGCGAACGCGAGCGATTCTCGCCCGAACTGCGCGCCGCCATGGCCGAGTCCGAGTCTGCGCCGCTGGCGAATCTGCGGCTGACGCTGAACATTGCCGTCAACTATGGTGGGCGCTGGGATATCGTCAACGCGGCGCGTGAGTTGGCTCGGGCGGCCCGCGCCGGTCTGATTGATCCCGAACAGATCGATCAGGCCAGTCTGGAGAAATACCTGTCGTTGACGCCGCTGCCGGAGCCCGATCTGTTCATCCGCACCGGCGGCGACGCCCGCATCAGCAATTTCCTGTTGTGGCATCTGGCCTACACCGAACTCTACTTCACGCCCGTGTTGTGGCCGGATTTCGACGACGCGGCGCTGAACGCGGCGCTGGTCGAGTTCGCCCAGCGCGAGCGTCGCTTCGGCAAGACCAGCGCCCAGCTGCAGGCGGTCGAGGAACTGGCCCATGGCTGACGCGCCGACCCTGATCTCCCGGCTGTTCGGCGAAGGCGGGCTGCGCGCGCGCGTGATCACGGCGCTGTTGCTGGCGCCGCTGGCCATCGGCGCAGTCCTGTTTCTGCCGAGCACCTGGTTTGCGCTGTGTTTCGGTTTGGTGCTGTGTTACGCGATCTGGGAATGGACCCGGGTGATCGGCTTCCGCGGCCGGCCACTGCGGGCGGTAGCGGTGATCGTCAACGGCCTGATCATGGCCACGCTGCTGGTCCTGGACCCGGCGGGCTGGTTGTTGCCGATTGCCTGGGTCGGGGTGGTCTGGTGGTGCATCGCGATCTTCTGGTTGCGTGCGTTCGAGTTCGGTTCGGCGCCTACCCGGCGCAATCGCGAGATCAAGATGTTGGTCGGCAGCATGATGGTGGTGCCGGCCTGGGTTGCGGCCTGGCTGATCCATCGCGAGCCGGCGGCCGGACCCTGGTGGACCTTGTTCGTACTGATGCTGATCTGGGTGGCCGATGTATCCGCCTATTTTGCCGGGCGCCGCTTTGGTGAGCACAAGCTGGCGCCACGCATCAGTCCCGGGAAGACCCGCGAGGGCGTGTACGGGGCGCTGCTCGGGACCGTCTTGTTTGCTGCTGTTGCCGGATGGCTGATCGAGCCGATCCCGGTGGGACATGCCCTGCTGATCATTCTGGCAACGGTGACGGTGCTGTTCTCGATTGTCGGCGATTTGTTCGAAAGCCTGATCAAGCGCCAGTCGAACCTGAAGGATTCGGGCTCGCTGTTGCCTGGTCACGGCGGCATGCTCGACCGTATCGACAGTGTGTTGTCGGCGCTGCCGATCTTCGTCTGCGGTCGCTACCTGATCGGTCTATGAAGGCAATCTGCCTGCTCGGCGCAACCGGATCGATCGGCGCGAGCACGCTCGACCTGATCGAGCGGCATCCGGACCGCTATCGACTGCACACGGTGGTTGCGGCGCGCGATGACGCCGCAATGCTGGAGATCTGCCGGCGCTTGCGGCCATCGCTGGCGGTGATGGCGGAGTCTGCCGCGGCGCAACGATTGCGCGAAAGTCTGCGCGCGGCTGGACTCGCCACTGCGGTCGAAGAAGGCGCCGCCGCGATCGATTCAGCCGCCGCACAGGCGGCGATCGACATCGTGGTGGCCGCGATTGTCGGCGCTGCCGGCCTGGCGCCTACGCTCGCGGCCGCGCGTGCCGGCAAGCGCATCCTGCTCGCGAACAAGGAGGCGCTGGTGTGCGCCGGCGCGCTGCTGATGCGCGCCGTAGAGCAGGGGGGCGCACAGTTGTTGCCGATCGACAGCGAGCACAACGCCATTTTCCAGTGCCTGCCTGCGGCCAGCGATCGACCACCGCGCGGCGTGCGCCAGCTATGGCTCACCGCTTCCGGCGGGCCGTTTCGTGGCTGGTCGCGCGAACAACTCGCTGCGGTGAGCGTGGCCCAGGCCTGCGCGCATCCCAACTGGGTCATGGGGCCGAAGATATCGGTGGACTCGGCGACCCTGATGAACAAGGGCCTCGAAGTCATCGAGGCGCATTTCCTGTTCGGCCTGGAGCGCTCGCGCATCCGCGTCCTCGTGCACCCGCAGAGCACGGTGCATTCGCTGGTCGAATACACCGATGGCAGTTTCCTGGCGCAGCTCGGCAGTGCCGACATGCGCATCCCGATCGCCCATGCATTGGCCTGGCCCGAGCGCATCGAGTCCGGAGCTGCGGTGCTCGATCTGGCGACGCTGTCGCGACTGGATTTTGCGGAACCCGACGTGCACGCGTTTCCGTGCCTGCAACTGGCGTGCGACGCATTGGACGCCGGTGGCACCGCGCCGGCCGTGCTGAACGCCGCAAACGAGGTCGCCGTTGCTGCGTTCCTGAACGGGAGGCTTGGATTCCTGCAGATTGCCGCCATCGTTAACGAGGCTTTAAATGGTTGTGCACTATCGTCCGCAGAGTCGCTCGATGCGGTGCTCGATGCCGATGCTCAGGCGCGTCGCTTCGCTCAGTTGGCGATCGACTCGGACGTAAGGAATTGACATGAATCAGGCGCGACGAACTTTGGAGATCACGTGGAACTAGTGCTGGGTTCGATCTTCTGGTTTCTGGTGGCGACCAGCTTGCTGGTGACCTTCCACGAGTTCGGCCACTTCTGGGTGGCCAGGCGCTGCGGTGTCAAGGTGCTGCGCTTCAGCGTCGGACTGGGCAAACCACTGTGGTCGCGGCGCGGCAAGGACGGCACCGAATACGTGATCGCCGCGATTCCGCTCGGCGGCTACGTGAAAATGCTCGATGAACGCGAAGCCGAGGTGGAAACTGCCGAGGTCGGCAGAGCGTTCAATCGCAAGCCACTCGGTCAGCGTGTCGCGATCGTCGCTGCCGGTCCGTTGTTCAACCTGGCTTTTGCCCTGTTTGCGTTCTGGCTGATGCTGTTGGTCGGCGTTCGCGACTATGCGCCGTTCGTCGGCGAAACCACCGGGCTGGCGGCCAAAGCCGGATTGCAGCGCGGTGATCTGATCCTCGCCGTGGATGAACGCCCGACCAGCAACTGGACGCATGTGCTGGTCGATCTGACCACGCGTGCCTACCGCGGCCAGACGGTCCAGATCGATGTGCGCCGCGCCAACGGCGACATCGTGACCCGACCGATGAACCTGGGCGACCTCGGCGAGGCGGTCGACGAGGAGCGGTTTCTGGCACAACTGGGCCTGAAGCCCTGGCACTGGGTACCGCCGGCGGTCGCCGGAAGCCTGCGCGAGGGCGATCCGGCGATGGTCGCCGGCTTGCGTGCGGGCGATCGCGTGATCAAGGTGGGCGACACCGAAGTCGACCGCTTCGCATCGATGAGCGAGGCGATCCAGGTCGAGGGCGCTGCCAATGATGGGCGCATCCGTCTGCTGATCGAGCGCAACGGCATCCGCGAGACACTGATCATTCCCGCGCGTTCCGAACAGCGCGGCGAAAAATCGGTCTGGCTGATCGGCGTGGGCCCGGACATGCGCGAGACCACACGGCGCCATGGACCTCTGGAAGCGGTCCCGCAGGCCTTTGCCGAGACCTGGCGACTGACGACCGGCAGTGTCCGCGTGATCTGGCACATGCTGGTGGGCGATGCGCAGTTGAAGAATGTCTCCGGTCCGATCAGCATTGCGCAGTTCGCCAACTACTCGGCTGAAGGTGGGTTCACGCAGTTCCTGCGGTTCCTCGGCCTCATCAGCCTGAGTCTTTGCATCATGAATCTGCTGCCGATTCCGATCCTGGATGGCGGTCATTTGTTGTATTACTTTATCGAGTGGGTGAAAGGTAGTCCGCTGAGCGATCGCGCGCAGGCTGTTGGTCATTACCTGGGGTTGGGAGCCTTGCTGGCGCTGATGTGTCTGGCATTCTTCAACGACTTCAGCAGGCTGATGTCTTCGTAGTGCGGTGCTCGTTGCACAACTGGCCTTGCCGTTCACCCCAGAGACCACGCAAACGTATTCACAAACACAACGCGTGGCTCCCCCTGACGACGATATGCCCTGAGGCTTTGCGTGCATGAAAAGATTGGTCGCGTCCATTTTGCTGGCACTCTCCGGAGGCGCAGCACTTGCTGTTGACGACTTCGTCATCAGCGACATCCGCGTCGATGGCCTGGAGCGCATCTCTGCGGGTACGGTGTTCACCTACCTGCCGGTGCAGAAGGGCGATACGCTCAGCCGCAGCCGTTCTGCGGAGGCATTGAGAGCGCTCTACCGCACCGGGTTCTTCAAGGATGTACGTCTCGATCGTCAGGGCGACATCCTGGTTGTTGTGGTCAGCGAACGCCCGGCGATCGCCAACATCACGCTGGTCGGCAACAAGGACATCAAGACCGAGGAGCTGACCAAGGGGCTGAACAACATCGGTCTGTCCGAGGGCGAGACCTACAACGAGCTCAATATCGAGCGCGTGACCCAGGAACTGACGCGGCAGTACAACAACCGCGGCAAGTACAACGTTCGCATCACCCCCTCGGTGAAGGAGCTCGATCGCAATCGCGTCGATGTGACGATCACCATCGCCGAGGGCAAGGCGGCAAAGATCAAGCACCTGAACATCGTCGGCAATTCCACTTACACCGACGACGAGATCCGCGAGGCCTTCGAACTCGACACCACCAACTGGCTGTCCTGGTACCGTCGTGACGACCAGTACTCGCGCGAGAAGCTCTCCGGCGACCTGGAAAAGTTGCGCGCCTTCTATCTCGATCGCGGTTACGTCGATTTCGACGTGGAGTCGACCCAGGTCAGCGTCAGCCCCGACCGGCGCAACGTCTACATCACCGCAAACATTGCGGAGGGCGAGGTCTACACGGTCGGCGAGGTGCGTCTGACCGGCAAGTACATCGTCGATGAAGCCACCCTGCGGCGCCTGGTGCTGTTCAATTCGGGCGAGATCTTTTCGCGCAAGAAGCTGGAACAGACCAGCGAATACATCCAGAAACTGCTCGGCAACTTCGGTTACGCATTCGCCAACGTATCGCCGATTCCGAACGTCGATCGCGACAAGCGCATCGTCGACATCACCATGCTGGTCGATCCCGGCAAGCGCGTCTACGTGCGCCGCATCAGCTTCGAGGGCAACTCCAAGACGCTGGATACGGTCTTGCGCCGCGAAATGCGTCAGTTCGAGGGCGGTTGGTACAACCAGGCGGCGATCGACCGCTCCAAGGTACGCCTCGAGCGCCTCGGTTTCTTCAAGACCGTGACCGTGGAAACCCCCAAGGTTGCCGGAACCGACGATCAGGTCGACGTCGTCGTCAAGGTCGTGGAGCAGCAGACCGGAAACTTCCAGTTCGGCGTCGGCTACTCCGAACTGCAGGGCGCGATCCTGTCGGTGGCGTTGTCCTTCGACAACTTCCTCGGTACCGGCAATCGCGTCGGCGTTGCGGTCAGCAACAACGACATTTACAAGCGCTTCGACGCCTCCTACTTCAACCCGTATTACACCGACGAGGGCGTCAGTCGCGGATTCAACGTGAGTTACCGCGAACTCGATTCTTCGCAGGCGAACCTGGCCAGCTACACCTCGAACGTGGCCCAGGTCGGCATGAGCTACGGACTGCCGTTGTCGGAATACGATCGCGTGCAGTTTCGTCTGGCGCTCGACCAGACCCAGATCGAGATCTTCCCTGGCCTTACACCCGCCGAGTTCGTACCGTTCGTCTACGACAACAGCATCTTCAATTCCTGGCGCCTGGAAACGTCCTGGTTCCGCGACAGCCGCAACCGCTTCTTCTCGCCGACTGCGGGCGCGCTGACCAAGTTCGTCGGCGAACTGGTCCTGCCGCCGAGCGAAATGGAGTACTACAAGATCACGGCGCAGTATCAACGCTATTTCCCGCTGACCCAGGCGTTCACGCTGATGGTCAATGCCGAACTCGGCTATGGCGACACCTTCGGTGGCAGCAAGACCAACCCGGTCCCCGATGCCAACGGCGATCCCATCGGCGGCCGGCTCGGATTCCCGTTCTGGGAGAACTTCTATTCCGGCGGCGTACGCTCGGTGCGTGGTTTCCGCGACAACACGCTGGGTCCGCGCCTGTTGTCCGGCGGCGAACTGCTCCCGGTCGGTGGCGCTCTGAGCATGATCGGCAACGTCGAGTTCCTGTTCCCGACGCCATTCGCCAAGGGCGCCGACACCATCCGTCTCGGCCTGTTCTTCGATGTCGGCAATGTCTACAAGGATTGGGACGACTTCGACGCCGGCGAACTACGTTATTCGACCGGCCTGACCATGCAATGGCGCGCGCCGGTGGGCCCGATCATCATCAATCTGGCCTTCCCGTTGAACGACAAGGAGGGCGACGAAACCGAGCGCATCCAGTTCTCCTTCGGCAACCAGTTCTGACCGGCGCCGCGGGCCGGGGTGCTTGCCAATGCGCGTTGCCATTCGAGTGCGCTCCCGTCGACTGGCGACAGCGGTCGTCGTGCTGGCATCGCTGCTGCTGAGCGGGCTGAGCGTTGCACAGACCACGGCAACCCGGATCGGTTATGTCGATACCCAGCGCATCATTCGCGAGTCCGAACTGTTCACCGTTGGTCGCGAACGCCTCACCGACGAATTTTCGGCGCGCTCCCAGGTGTTGGAACTGGAGGAGGCACGCCTGCGCGAACTCGAGGCGCGGCGTGAGCGCGAGATCGCCGCGCTGACGTCGCAGGAAGCGCTCGAACTGCGGCAGGAGATCGAGGTGCTGGAGCGCAGCATCCAGCGCCGTCGAACCGACATGAAGCAGGCGATGAACCGGCGCATCAACGAACTCAGCGAGACCATCGACCAGCGCATCCGCGAAGAGATCGGCGCCTATGCGCGCGAACAGGGCTTCGACCTGGTGTTGACCGATGGTGTCGGCTTCGCGCACCCCAGGCTCGACATCACCGATGCCATTCTGCAGCGCGTGAACGCGCACGCAGCAGAGTTGCGCGGACAATGAACGCGCGCTCGCTGGCTGAACTGGCAGCCACTTGCGGACTCGACTTCACCGGCGATGGTGCCGTGCGCATTCATGGGGTCGGCACGCTTGAAGCGGCGCAGGCCGACCAACTGAGCTTTCTGGCAAACCCGAAGTACCGCGCTCAACTGCAACACACGTTGGCCGGTGCGGTCGTGCTGGCGGCAGACGCGGTCGCCGACGCACCGTGTCCGGCGCTGATCAGTCGCAATCCGTATGCGGATTTCGCGCGCATCGCCGCGATGTTCGAGCCGCGTCCGGCGCGCCCGCCGGGAATTCACCCGAGTGCCGTGGTCGACGCTGGAGCGCACATCGATGCCAGCGCCCACATCGGGCCATTCGTCAGCATCGCCGCCGGGGCCAGCGTTGCTGCTGGCGCGGTCATCGGCAGCCACTCAAGCATCGGCGAGGACTGTCATGTCGGCGCCGGAGCGCATCTGGTCGCACGGGTCACGTTGGTGACCCGAGTGCGCATCGGCGCTCGCGTGCTGATCCATCCCGGTGCGGTACTCGGCGCCGACGGTTTCGGGCTGGCGATGGATCGTGGGCACTGGCTCAAGGTGCCGCAACTCGGCGGCGTGGTGATCGGCGACGACTGCGAGATCGGGGCCAACACCACCATCGATCGCGGCGCATTGGGCGACACCGTGCTGGAACAGGACGTGCGCCTCGACAACCAGATCCAGATTGCCCACAACGTCTTCATCGGCGCGCATACGGCCATGGCCGGCTGCTCGGCAGTCGCCGGCAGTGCACGCATCGGTCGTTACTGTCTGATCGGCGGCGCCGCCGGCGTGCTCGGACACCTCGAAATCTGCGACAAGGTGACCATCACCGCGATGAGCCTGGTGACGCATTCGATCCGCGAGCCCGGCGAGTATTCGTCGGGCACGCCGCTGATGGATAATCGCGACTGGCGCCGCAGCGCCGTGCGCTTCAAACAACTGGACGATCTGGCGCGACAGATCACGACGACCAAACGGAACCGTTGAAACCATGAACGATACTCCCGCCGCACGGGTCGAACTGCCCGTCGATGTGCGTCGCATCGCTGAACTGCTGCCGCACCGTTATCCGTTCCTGCTGGTCGATCGGGTGATCGCCTTCGAGCATGGCAAGCGCCTCAGCGCAATCAAGAACGTGACCTGCAACGAGCCCTTCTTCCAGGGCCACTTCCCCGGCAACCCGGTGATGCCCGGCGTGTTGATACTGGAGGCGCTGGCGCAGGCCTCGGGACTGCTGGTGCAGCTCTCGGCATTGCAGGCGCCCGATACCAAGCCCCTGTATTACCTGGTGAAGATCGACAAGGCGCGGTTCTCGAAGATCGTCCGCCCCGGCGACCAGTTGCTTCTGGAGGTCGAGCAAAAACGCATGGTGATGCGCATGGGTCAGTTTGTCTGCCAGGCCAAAGTGGATGGCGAAGTGGTCGCCAGCGCCGAGATGCTGTGCGCCGAACGGAGCCCGTGATGGCGATCCATCCGAGTGCGATCATCGATCCTTCGGCGCGCCTGGACGTTAGCGTCGAGGTTGCACCGTACGCCATCATCGGCGCCGACGTGGTCATCGGGCCTGGTTGCCGCATCGGTGCCCATTGCGTGATCGAGGGGCCGACCGAGATCGGCCGCAACAACCAGATTCACGCCCACGCCGCCGTCGGAGGAGCGCCGCAGGACAAGAAGTACGCCGGCGAGCCAACGCTGCTGAAGATCGGCGATGGCAATACCATCCGCGAGTTCGTCACCATCAACCGCGGCACCGCGCAAGGCGGCGGCGCCACGGTGATCGGCGACGACAACTGGATCATGGCCTACGTGCATGTGGCGCATGACTGCATCATCGGCAGCCATACCATCCTTGCCAACTCGGTCACGCTGGCCGGGCACGTCACCATTCACGACCATGCCATCCTCGGCGGCTTCTCGCTGATTCATCAGTTCTGCAAGGTCGGCGCCCACGCCTTCACCGGCATGGGCAGCAAGATCAACTGCGATGTGCCGCCGTATGTGGTGGTCGGCAGCGAGATGAGCGTGCCGCGCGGCATCAACAGCGAAGGCCTCAAACGCCGCGGTTTCTCGGCCGAGCAGATCGGCGCGATCAAGCGCGCCTACAAGACGCTCTATCTGTCGGGTCTGCCGCTCAAGGAAGCGCGCGCAAAGCTCGCCGAACAGGCCGCGAGTGCCCCCGAAGTGGCGTTGTTGGTCGAGTTCATCGATCGCAGCGAGCGCAGTATCTTGAGGTGAAGCCAAAACGCGGCAAGCGGGCAGAGGGGCGCAAGCGGCGCGATGGGCTCGCCCGGGTAGAGCTTTTGTGGGTCCAGACTTGTCCGGACGCTTCCAGCTTCAGTGGGCCACGAGCGTCCAGACAAGTCTGGACCCACGACAGCCAGGGCGGAGAGAGCGCGCGCGCTGTACCCATGCCCTGTACACGCTACCCTGTCAGGCCGTGACCACCATCATCCTTTGCGCCGGCGAAGCCTCCGGCGACCAGCTCGGTGCCGGACTGATCGCAGAGCTGCGTGTGCGTCGCCCGGAGCTCAAGTTCGCCGGCATCGGCGGTCCCGCCATGCGCGCGGCTGGCATGGACACCTGGTGGGATGCGCAGGAACTGGCAGTCATGGGGCTGGTCGAGGTGCTCCGGCATCTGCCGCGACTGCTCCGGCTGCGCCGCGAATTCGTCGCGCGCATTGCTGAAAGCGGCGCCGCGATCTACATCGGCATCGACGCGCCGGACTTCAACCTCGGCATCGAGCGGCGCCTGAAGGCACGCGGTTTGCCGACCATGCACTACGTCAGTCCGTCGATCTGGGCCTGGCGTCAGGGCAGGGCGCGCAGCATTGGCGAATGCGCCGATCGCGTGCTCTGCCTGTTTCCATTCGAGCCCGAGTTGTACGCGCGACACGGCGTAGACGCGCGTTTTGTCGGACATCCGTTCGCCGACGAGATGCCGTTGGAAGTCGATCGTGCAAGCGCCCGCAGAGCCTTGGGAATGCGCGATGACCTTCGCCTGCTGGCGCTGGTGCCGGGCAGCCGTCGCGGCGAGATCGAACGCCTGGGTTCGGACTTCCTGGGCGCCGCAGCCCTGCTGTGCGCCCGCCGACCCGATTTCGGCGTGCTGATCGCTGCCAGCAACGAAGCTCTGGCGATCCGCTTGCGCCAGTTGCTCGAGCAGAGACCTGAACTTGCTGCGCGCGCATGCATCGTGGTCGGACGCATGCGCGAGGTGTTGGCGGCGTGCGACCTCGCACTGGTGGCTTCCGGTACCGCCACGCTGGAGACGGCGCTTAGCCGGCGCCCGATGGTGGTCGGTTACCGCATTGCGCCACTGACCTACTGGATCGTGCGCACGCTGCGCCTGCTCAAGGTGCGTCACTATTCGCTGCCGAACGTCCTGGCCGGGCGCGATCTGGTCGCGGAGATCAGTCAGCATCAACTGACGCCGGAATCGCTGACGCAGGCGCTGGAGCGCTGGCTCGAAGATCCGACGGCAGTGGAGTCGTTCGAGACGACCTGCGACGAGATCCATCGTCGTCTGCGCTGCAATGCCTCGGCGCGCGCAGCCGAAGCCGTGCTGGAACGGTTGCCATGCTGATTGCCGGCATCGACGAAGCCGGACGTGGACCACTGGCCGGACCCGTGGTGGTCGCCGCGGTAATCCTCGATCCACGGCGGCCGATCGCCGGTCTCGCCGATTCCAAGGCACTCACCGCCAGTCGTCGCGAGGCGTTGATGCCGCAGATCCAGGCGCAGGCGTTGGCCTGGTCGATCATCGTCGTCGAGGTCGAGGAGATTGATCGCATCAACATCTTCCAGGCCACCATGCGCGGCATGACGCGCGCTGCCATGGCCCTGTCGATCCGACCCACCGAGGTGCTGATCGACGGCAACAAGATCCCGTCTGACTTGACGCTGCCGGCGCAGGCGATCGTCAAGGGCGATGCCAAGGAGGCGTGCATATCCGCTGCGTCGATCCTCGCCAAGACCCATCGCGACGACCTGATGCGCGCCAGCGACCGCCTGTACCCCGCCTACGGCTTCGCACTGCATTTCGGCTACCCGACCCCCGATCACCTCAGTCGCTTGCGCGAACTCGGACCCTGCGCCATCCACCGACGCAGCTTCGCCCCGGTGCGCGAGGCGCTGCAGGGCGGCTTGTTGCTGTAGAGCGGAGCTTGCTCCGCTGCTACCGCCTCTGTAGAGCGGAGCTTGCTCCGCTGCCGCTGCTTCCGTAGAGCGGAGCTTGCTCCGCTGCCACCGCTTCCGTAGAGCGGAGCTTGCTCCGCTGCCCCTGCTTCCGTAGAGCGGAGCTTGCTCCGCTGCCGCCGCTTCCGTAGAGCGGAGCTTGCTCCGCTGCCACCGCTTTCGTAGAGCGGAGCTTGCTCCGCTGCCACCGCTTCCGTAGAGCGGAGCTTGCTCCGCTGCCCCTGCTTCCGTAGAGCGGAGCTTGCTCCGCTGCCGCCGCTTCCGTAGAGCGGAGCTTGCTCCGCTGCCCTTGATTGCGGGATTGACGCGTTTTGCGGTGCAGGAGCAGCGGCGCAAGCTCCGCTCTACAAGAAGGTCGCTGTGAGCACTCAAGCTCGGTTCCGCCGAGGCCGCCTCGACCGAAACGCTTGCGCCTACGGATAAAACAGCTTCTCCAACTCTGCGCCGGGATCCGCTGCGCGCATGAACGCTTCACCCACCAGAAACGTATGCACTCCGGCGTTGCGCATGAGCGTTACATCGGCACGCGTCGAAATGCCGCTCTCGGTAACCAGCAGGCGATCGGCCGGAACCTGTTCGCGCAACTCCAGGGTGGTTTCCAGGCGCGTCTCGAAGGTGCGCAGATTGCGATTGTTGATGCCGATCAGGCCTGCGCGGGTGGTCAACGCGCGCTTGAGTTCGTCGCCATCGTGCACTTCCACCAGCACGTCGATGCCCAGCTCGGCCGCCAGATCGGCGAGCTCGTTGAGACGAGAGTCGGGCAAAGCAGCAACGATCAGCAGAATGCAATCGGCGCCGAGATCGCGCGCTTCGTAGACCTGATAGGCGTCGATGGTGAAATCTTTGCGCAGGATCGGCAGCACGCAGGCGCGGCGCGCTTGTTCGAGATACTGGTCATGGCCCTGAAAGAAGTCTTCGTCGGTGAGCACCGACAGACACGCAGCACCGGCCGACGCATAGCTCTGCGCAATTGCCGCCGGGTCGAAGTTGGGCCGGATCACGCCCTTGCTCGGGCTGGCCTTTTTCACCTCGGCGATCACCGCCGGTTTTCCGGCGCGCACGCGGCCACGCAGGGTAGCTTCAAAACCGCGCGACGTCGGCGTTTCCGACGCGCGCGATTTCAGTTCCGCCAGCGGCCGGCGCTGGCGACGCGCGGCGATTTCTTCGGCCTTGCGCGCCAGGATACGGTCGAGGATATCGCTCATAGTCGGTGCGTCAGCGCCACGAACTGCTGCAAACGCGCCAGCGCGTGCCCGGCCTTCAGGATGTCGCGCGCGCTGGCGATGCCTTCCGCGAGCGTGTCCGCCCGATCGGCGGCATACAAGGCGGCGCCTGCGTTCAAGGCGACAAAGTCCGCGGCCGGGCCGGCTTCGCCACCGAGCACGCGCTGCACGATCGCCAGACTCTCGGCCGGCGATTCGACGCGCAGCGAGTCGATCGTTTGGCGCTCGATGCCAAAGTCTTCGGGCGCGATCGAATACACCTTGACCTCACCCTGTTTCAGTTCCGCGACCTGGCTCGGCGCGGCAATCGAGATCTCATCGAGGCCATCGAGCGCGTGTACCGCCAACACATGCTTGCTGCCGAGTTCGCCGAGGACGCGCGCCAACGGTTCCAGCCAGCGCCGATCGAATACCCCGAGCACTTGATGCGGCGCCTGCGCCGGGTTCGTCAGCGGGCCAAGCAGGTTGAACAGCGTGCGCAGGCCCAATTCGCGGCGCACCGGCGCCGCGTGTTTCATTGCGCCGTGATGCATCGGCGCAAACATGAAGCCGAAGCCGACTTGTTCGACGCACTCGCGCACTGCATCCGGGCCAAGATCGAGTCGCGCGCCAGCGATCTCCAGCAGGTCCGCGCTGCCCGACTTGCTCGACACCGAGCGATTGCCGTGTTTGGCGATGCGTGCGCCGCCCACCGCAGCAACAAAACTGGCTGCGGTCGACACATTGAAGGTACAGGCGTGGTCACCACCGGTGCCGACGATATCGGTCAGGTGTTCAGTGGGCAGATTCACCGGCGTCATCAGCGAGCGCATCACGCGGCTCGCAGCGGCGATCTCGTCGGTGGTCTCGCCCTTCATGCGCAGCGCGACCAGAAACGCAGCAATCTGCGCCGACGTGGCTTGGCCGGCCATGATCGTGCGCATCGCGCTCTCGGCTTCGGCGGCAGTCAGGTCCTGGCCGCTCACCAGTTTGTTCAGCACATCATTCAGCATGAGGACTCCAGCGGGTAGACGGGGCAGGGCGCTGGGAAGTCGCCGTGCGTTGTTCTGGAATCTAGGTTCAGGCGGCCGGCGGGTAAAGAGGCAAGCGCATGCGAACCCGTTGTTCGACGCAAGCAGGGGCTTCCTCCAACCCCGCAGACCGCTTTACTGTGGGAGCGGGTTCATCCCGCGATCTCTGCTCGAACACCTCCGAGCCGAAGTCCGCCCCACAAGATCACCAGATCGCGAGATCAACACGCTCCCGCACGAGCCCACGCTCACCCACGCCTACGCCGCCAACCGTCGCGGCGCGCCAACAAAGTTCGCCAGCAGATCCATGCCGACGCGCGTCAGGATCGATTCCGGATGGAACTGCACGCCTTCGATCGCCATGCTGCGATGGCGCAGCCCCATGATCTCGTCGACGCCGCCGGACTCATCCTCGGTCCACGCCGTGATTTCCAGTTCCGCCGGCAGCGATTCCTTGCGCACGATCAGCGAGTGATAGCGCGTCGCCTCGAACGGATCCGGCAACCCCATGAAGACACCCACCCCCGAATGCCGGATCGTCGATGTCTTGCCATGCATCACCCGCCGCGCACGCACCACCTCACCGCCGAAGGACTGGCCGATGCTCTGGTGCCCCAGGCACACGCCAAGGATCGGAATGCGTCCGCCAAACTCACGAATCACCGCCAGCGATATCCCCGCCTCATTCGGCGTGCACGGCCCCGGCGAAATCACGATCCGCTGCGGCGCCAGCGCCGCAATGTCCGCTGTCGTCAGCGCGTCATTGCGATAGACGCGCACATCCTCACCCAACTCGGACAAGTACTGCACGAGGTTGTAGGTGAAGCTGTCGTAGTTGTCGATCATCAAAAGCATAAGCCACCTAACATATTGATATTGATGGTACTAGTCTGACAATCGCGGTCATTAGTACCACATTACATACCACAAATTCGAAAGCTTGAAATCGTGGGCATCGTTGCCCTCGTCAACCCACAAAGGAGCCGACTGATGGCAGAACGAAACTTCCTGAAGAACAGGCTACCACGTGGCGGAAAACGCACTCGACCAAGCATTGGCAGCGCCATCGCGAAAGGCTGCGCAGCCGGCGACAATTGCATCAGTGCGCATCCCGCGCGCGACTGTTTAGCGTTGCCGCGAACCCGCCAATCGACGTGGGGCGCCAAGGTTTGAGGGTTCTGACGCGCACACTGTGGAGGCTTCTCCGACGTGAGTTCCACTTGGATTGGCACGGCGTGCACGGTGTAGCTCATTGGTGTCGAGTCCTAGCGCATGGTCGCTACCTCGCAGCGAAGAGCGGCGTCCCGACTCACGTAGTGGAGCTGTTCGCGGTGCTCCATGACGTCAAGCGTGAAAACGAGACCTGGGACCCGGAGCACGGGGAGCGCGCCGCGGAATTTGCCGAATGGCTGCGCAAAGCGTCACATGTCGACCTGTGTGATGCTGACTTCCTGCTACTTGCAGAGGCATTGCGCGATCACAGTGCGGGACACCTTGATGCCGATCTGATAGTGCAGATTTGTTGGGATGCTGATCGGCTTGACCTCGGTCGGGTTGACGTCACGCCAAATCCAGTTCGATTGTGCACGGATGCCGCTAGAAACCCGGATTATATCCAGCGTGCCGTATTATGGGCGAAATACGGCAGACTTCAAGGCAAATCGTAATGACAGTTGATCAGCGGAGCAGTATAATCCTCGATCAAACGGGGGATGCATGGACAAATTGAAGGAGTTTATAGTCCCGCTGGTCAGAACTGATCCGCGTGCCGGGGCGTCAGCGGGATTTCATGCAATTGTTCGTGCTCCCGATCAAATGGCCGCGAAGCATGCCGCCGAAGGGCAATATCCTGGCTATCGCGCGACAGGTGTTCGGCAGGTGACAAGGTAAGTGGGTATTTCGGTCGCCGACAATCGGTGTGTATCTGTGCTAACCGAATGTTTCGACGATATGCAAAGCATTCATTGATAAACGAGCCTGTTATCCAGCGGCGAAGGTCATTTTCAAGGTTCGAATTTTCGGGAGTGGCTTGACAGCCAAACTGAAATTATTGTTTTACGTTCTGAGAACCGCAATGTCAACAGGCCCAGCATTACGCGTGGGCCTGTTGGCTTTTCTAGTGAACCGAACATGGTGCTTACTCCACGAACGTACGGCTTCAAACGCTACCTCGTCGTTGCAGCATTCCGCATGGCAGCGTGAGCTAGTGCCTTCACGCTATCAATCATCACCATTCGACGTCTGCCAATGGTGAACGTGTTCAGTTTGTTCGACTTCATAAGTTTGTAGATGGTTGTCTTGCTGATTCCGTAGGCTTCGCAAACATCCAACAACGGCCTAAATTCCACCTGGTTTTTCCACGACATAAGTTAATTCCTTCTTGGTTTGAGCCCCTTGATTGGGGAGAGTCATCGTATCATTGACACGCAGGCAATCAACATCATGACAATTTAAGAAAATCGCTCATCGACTCTTTTTACACTTGTTGATTATTTTAGAGGATTTAATTAACGCGCGAACTTGGGTTCGAGCGCCACCGGCGCCAAAGTTTTCAATTAAAAAAATAGTCGGAAATTGGGTAGGCGGCGCTTTCGCGCCGCTGTACTCCTATTAATGGTGTAAATAAAACCACTAGAAATTCACGTTAATTCATTGAATGAATTTAAGGTCTCAGAATAGTTAGTTAAGTTCTTGATTTGACTGGAAAGGCAGCAAGGCCTATGCGCGGTCACTTTCCGTCAGCGGGGTAGGTCGCGTTGCCACCTGTGCAGTTCCATATGGAACGAGCTTTGCGCTCGCGCAGTTGTGATCCACCAGTTACGCTTGTGGGAGTTTGGCAATGTTCGCAATTGAATGCGTTCGTCACCGGAAGTTGGCGAGCTGCTTCTTGTTTTTATTCGTAAATTGAAAGTGGTCCATGCCGATGCCTTCTGAGATGAATGTTATATTATCTCCAGATTGCCAGTGCTCGCAGTTAAGATCCTTTACCAAATAACCAGACAAGTTATATTCATTATCGACACTTCGGACATCGACATTTTTGGAGTGGGTCATCAGTCGGCCTTTCGCGTCAGTTAGTCGTAGCGCCGTATCAATGAACAGCGTCGACAGTTCCTTGTGGCTCAACCGGATGTGTGACGTTCGCAGCAAGATATGAAAGTGAAGTTGACCGCGAAAATCCATACTTACTTTGTGCCGCTCCGCAACCGCTACACCAATAATGCCGCTTTTTTTCTTCTTCCATCTAGATCCAAATATGTCTCTGTTTATGTGTTCGATCAGTTTGCGCACGGATTCTATAGCGATATGGTCTGAGTATTCGTGACTGTAGGTTACGGTCAAAAAGTGGGTGAATGGCCCTCTGGACAGAATAGCTTCTCTCCACGGGCCGTGGAGATAGCTGCCGTTCTGGGTTCCATTGATTACTTGATCGTTGTCCGCTGTTTCAAAATCGATTCCAATAGGGGTAAGTGCTTGACTCTCAGACTGGACATGTATTATGGATCTATTTCTTGAATAGTTGATTACTCTCTCGTTTTGACTTTTCATGATATATATATATTCCTTGTTTTTATATTCTTTAGTTGTATTTTTTTGATGTTTTTGGCATAGTTAACCTAAAGATCCTAGCAGGCGCATCGAATCTTTTATGTGGTCATCGGCGGTTCATGCCCTGCCTGACCAATAATCGATTTTCAGTCGGATTCCGGACTTCCGTTCGAGATCGATTAATATCCCTATTTAGTCCGTGCGCATGTTGATTGTTCAACGGTCACGGCGTTCGGGCCAAGATTGATGGTCGGATTGCTCGCGCGCATGCAAGAATCGACGGCAACGCCATAGGCCATGCCCGATGAGCACTCAGACGGAAGCAGTTGATGCCTTCATCTCTCGCTGGTCCGGTGCTCGCGGATCTGAGCTTGCGAACTACCAACTATTCCTAGGCGAACTGATCGAGTTGCTCGGGCTTCCGCGCCCTGATCCGGCGAGCGATGACACTCGGGACAACGCGTATGTGTTCGAGCGTCGCGTTCAGTTCTCACATGGCGATGGAAGTAGCTCGCTTGGCCGGATCGACCTCTACAGACGCGGGCACTTCATCTGCGAGGCAAAAAAGGTCAAGGCCGGCGAGCACACCAAAGGTTTCGATCTGGCGTTGATGCGCGCTCGCACGCAGGCGGAAAACTATGCTCGTGCCTTGCCAGTGACCGAAGGTCGTCCGCCGTTGTTGCTGGTTGTCGACGTTGGCAACACCATTGATGTCTATGCCGAGTTTTCGCGCTCTGGCGCGACTTACACCCCGTTTCCTGATCCCTCGTCGCACCGCATCCGCTTGCAAGACTTGCATCGGCCTGAGATCACTGAGCGCCTTCGCAATGCCTGGCTAGATCCGCTAAGCCTTGACCCATCGCGCACCGCTGCGCGAGTCACGCGGGAAATCGCAAGTGATCTGGCAGAGTTGGCCAAGTCACTAGAGAGCACGGGATTGGATGCGGAGACTGTTGCGGGCTTCCTGACTCGCTGCTTGTTCACACTCTTTGCTGAAGATGTCGAGTTGCTGCCCGCAGAGAGCTTCAAAGAATTGTTGGCTGAGTGCGAGAAGCATCCTGCGCAGTTCGTGCCGCTGCTGACCGAGTTGTGGAAGGCAATGGATGTCGGTGGCTTCTCGGTTGCTCTACGTGCCGACCTTCTTCGCTTCAATGGAAAGCTGTTCAAGTCGCCGCTGGTGCTGTCTCTTAACCGGGATCAGATTGGGTTGCTGAGCAGGGCGGCTCGCCACGACTGGAAGCACGTAGAACCTGCAATCTTTGGCACACTTTTGGAACGGGCACTCGATCCACGCGAACGCCACTCCCTGGGTGCGCACTACACACCGCGGGCGTACGTAGAACGCTTGGTTTTGCCTACCGTTGTCGAACCGCTCCGCGACGACTGGAAGACGATTCAGGCGGCCGCCTTGACCTTGGCTGCGGAAGGCGATTCAAAGGGTGCCATCGCGACTGTGCGCGGTTTTCATCATCAACTGTGCAGCGTGCGCGTCCTCGATCCTGCATGCGGCTCTGGCAATTTTCTGTATGTGACGTTGGAGCACCTGAAGCGCCTGGAAGGTGAGGTGTTGAATCGGCTGACTGAACTGGGCGACAGTCAAGGCTTGTTAGATCTCTCTGGCGTCACCGTTGATCCGCATCAGTTCCTTGGTATCGAGCTGAATCCGCGCGCCGCTGCAATCGCCGAAATGGTGCTTTGGATCGGCCATCTTCAGTGGCATTTCCGAACACGCGGCCATGTCATGCCGCCACAGCCCGTGCTGAAAGACTTCCACAACATCGAATGCCGGGATGCGGTGCTTGCTCACGACGGCGAAGAATTCGTTTTCGACGACGGCGGGATGCCAATCACTCGTTGGGACGGCCGCACGACAAAAACCAGTCCGGTCACCGGCGAACAGATTCCCGACGACACTGCGCGGACGCCGCTCTACCGATACAAGAATCCGCGCAAAGCTGAGTGGCCAGTCGCCGACTTCGTGGTTGGAAATCCGCCCTTCATTGGCGGCTGGCTTGCGCGACAGACGTTGGGTGACGGGTATGTTGAAACACTATGGCGAACCTATAGCCACATCCCACCGAAGGCTGATTTCGTGATGTATTGGTGGGATCGCGCCGCGCAGCTACTTTCGAATGGCCAACTGCGCTCGTTTGGCCTGATCACAACAAACAGCATCGGACAAGTCTTCCAGCGAAGAGTGATCTCGAAATACCTTGAGGACGCAAAGCAGCCTATTTCAATCACCTTCGCGATCCCTGATCACCCGTGGGTTGACGTCTCCGATGGCGCCGCAGTTCGTATTGCGATGACGGCGGTGGTGCAAGGCAACCAAATCGGAAGACTTGCCCTTGTTCAGTGCGAGTCGCCCACAGACGACGAGGTCGTTGTTGAGCTTCGGGAGCGGACGGGACGAATCAACGCGAACATTACGCTTGGCGCCGACCTGAGCGGTGCAACGACGCTCTTGGCCAATTCGGGCTTGTCGTCCCCTGGAGTTCAGTTGTACGGGTCTGGCTTTGTAGTTACCCGCGCTGAAGCAGAGAGGCTCGCGGGCACGGTTACGGCTGACCGTGCTAAGCGCGTCATTCGACCGTATGTGAATGGGCGCGACGTAATGCAGCAGAGCCGAGATGTATTCGTGATCGACTTTTTTGGTCTAGAGCACGACGAAGCGAGAATTTTGCACCCCGCAGCATTTCAGCATGTTATTGATCACGTAAAGCCCGAGCGCGATCTGAATCGCAGATCCGCGATTCGTGATCGATGGTGGCGATTTGGGTGGGAGCGCCCGGTTCTTCGGCGTGCGACATCGGGTCTTTCCCGCACGATAGTGACCGTCGAAACCGCAAAGCACCGGGTCTTCACACTCCTGAGGGAAGAGGTTCTTCCGGACAACATGTTGATCTGCATCGCGATTGACGATGGATTTTACCTTGGTGTGCTCTCATCCAAGATCCACGTACTTTGGGCGATTGCGGCAGGCGGACGATTGGGAGTGGGCAACGACCCGCGATATAACAAGACGCGCTGTTTTGATCCATTCCCGTTTCCGAGTGGTGGTTCGGCCGACTTGCGTGCACGCATCCGAACACTCGCAGAACTGATCGATGCACACCGCAAACAGCAAAAATCTCTACATGCTGATCTAACTCTAACCAGCACCTACAACGTGTTGGAAAAGCTCAAATCCGGCGAAGAATTGACGACCAAGGACAAGCTAATCCACGAGCACGGGCTTGTGTCCGTTCTCAAACAAATGCACGATGAACTAGATCTAGCCGTTCTGGATTCTTACAACTGGTCCGACTTGGTTTCGCTTATGCAATGCGCTAATGGAAATGTGGCGCCGTCAAAGGGTTCCTCGCGGGAAGATGCTATCCGCGAACTCGATGGGAATCTGCTTGAACGCTTGGTCGCGTTGAACCTCGAACGCACCACAGAAGAAGCGCGCGGCTTGATCCGATGGTTACGTCCTGAGTTCCAGAATCCTAGTGCCAACGCTGCGCCTGATCAAAGCGAAATCGACACTGGTGACAATGACAGCGATGCTCCAGTCGCCGCGGTTGCCGCTACCACGACAAAGACGCCCTGGCCCAAAGACCTCACCGATCAAGTCCGCGCGGTTGCCGATCTGCTGTCCAGCGCGATGCTTCCTTTCACTGAAGGCGAACTCGCCGACCGCTTCACGGGACGTGGAAGATGGCGCGAGCGCCTCCCTCGCATCTTGGAAATGTTGGTGGCGCTTGGAATTGCGAAACAAATGAATGGTGGATTTGTTCGTAGCTGAACAATTGTAAGCTCACTCCTATTGTGGCTTGCTTAAACTGAAGTTTACCGGGAAGGTTATCCACTCATCAGTCGTCGTTGGGTCAGCTTTGTCAAAACGCCAGCTCCGGGCGGCCTGTATCGCGGACTTATCAAACTCTGCGTATCCGCTGCTCACATCTACCTCGATCTGTGTAGGACGGCCGTCGTTCGAGACTAGCGCCCTTAAAACCACCCGGCCCTCAATCCCTCTCCGGAGCATCGCGGGGGGATACCTCGGGGGCCTATTGTGCTTCAATCCCAATAAGCCAGTCTCATCGCGGATGAGTCCGCGAGTCTCGGAATTTCTTTCACTTTCTGAAAAGTCCGTCTCGGAGATATCGTTTTGTTCTGACGTCCCGTCGCTTATCGTTCCGCTGAGATACTTAATTCGGTCTTCAGTATAATACTTCAAACAATACAAGTCCGCGTCGCAGTCACTGTTTCGCTCTTTGATCCATTTCCTCTGTGATCCCTTAACCAATGGATCGCGGCGCAACGCATGTCGATATACTCTGCCAAGTTCGCCGTCTAGTTTAGATAACGCGCTGTCAGCGCAAATTGCTATTTCGGTTTCAGTGGCGGCATCGTCGCAATTAAACGACGGATCAGATTCTCTTTCAATGGGCGAGACGTTATCGCCGGCCCGCTGATTTACGATCTCTTTCGGCTCCTGGGGTTCCGTTGAAAGCTCCTCGGTCACTTCGGTCGTCATTTCTTCGAGTGCAAGCTTTAGGTTCGCGAGGGACGACGTCCAATTAAAATTGAAACCCTTGGCCTGAAGTTCCTTAATCCTGGCATCGATTTTAGTTAAAAGCGCTTCCCTCGATGGTTCGTCAATCTGTTCAGCATAATACGATTTCAAAACCAATGAGACGGAATAGCGTGCGCCGCTCGCCTTGAAGTTCTCGCCTTCCCACTCTGCCTGGCCTAGGTCATAATAATTGTTGCTGATTTTTACGATGGCGCCCATCCATTCGTTGATGGGCTTGACTGCAAGGCCCCTCAAAAGCGCCCGCCATTGGTCTTTGGCTATTTCACTTGGAGGGTTCCCGTCGGGTTCCTGCGTATTTTCGCTAAACTGTTGGTCACGATTGTCGCCTGTTCGCGAAGCCTCCGTCCTCATTTCATCGACCACCGCCCTCAAATTTGCGAGGGATAAATTCCAATCAAAATTAAAGCCTGTTGATTCAAGGTCCTTGGTCCTTGATTTGACCTGATCAAGGAGTTCTGCTCTTGATTTTGCATCGATTTTCTCCGCATAATAAGACATCAAAACAAGTGATGCGGAATGTACCACTGCACTCTCTTTGAATCGTTTGGCTTCCCGCTCGACATGGCCATTTCTATACCATTCGAGGGCAAGGTTCCCCAGCGTGTCTTGCCACGTTTCCTGCGGCATGTCGGTAAGCCCTTTTAGGAGTCCGCGCCACTGGTCCTTGGTGAGCACATTGAGACCATCGTCAGAGTCTACTTCGAAATGCGTATTTTCCTGAGCGGCAGTATCAGAAACGAAGCCGCACGCCTCTTCAATTGTTAATGTTCTTCCGGCACCAATGATCGGATTTCTCTTGAAACCGATTATGGTATTTCCGTCTGGTGCATATTTGTTTCCGCTCTCGATCGAGATGCATCGCCACATATTAAATTCGGCATCATATCCATGATCTGACTGCACGAAGTAATCGTATTTTTTTGCCTCTATGCGATTAACGCAACGCACTTTAACAACAGATTTTATCGCCGGAATTCTCTTATCGAAGACCAGATCGCCAACATGCGAAATGGAGCCAAATTCAAACTCCTCGAATTCGGCACCTTCCATGGGGTCGCAATCCGAAGTCTTTCTAGGGTACGCAACTGTGCCGGAATCTCTACCTGTAGCAAACGCTATCGCCGCATTTATTGCATGAGTCTTGAGCCTATCTGAATCTTGCAACTCGGTAATCTGTCGAGCCGGCGCGGTGGTTTGTGTGGATTTGTCGTCAGTGCACGCAACCATTATCAAAATCGCAAGTATTAAAATGAAATAATCAAGCAATTTGCGACTAGTCATGGTGGCATTCCGGTAAGGGCCGTTGATTTGTGTTGGGTAGGCGTCAAGTGAAACTCAGGTTCGCGCATGTTTCAGTATGTCAAAAAAGGCCATGGTTCCTATACTTCGGCCAGGACAGCCGCCGCAATCTTCTGGGCGATTTCAAAAACGGAGTCGCGCTCAGTTGTAAATCCTGCAAGGTCAGGGAGAATGCCGCTATAGTTCTTCACATCGTCGAATGTTACATTGTGAAGAACTGGGATTAGCGTTGCTTTGTTCAAAAGCACACCTAGTTCACGTTCTGTCCAGAACCTGCCAGTAAGATAGGCGGGAGTCAAAAGTGCAATGCCCGTTCGTGCCTTCCGAAGACCGGCGTCCATTTGAAGTGACTGACTGCGTCCAGGCACGATTGCAACCTCGTCGAACCAAACTGAAACTCCCAGCGCCTCAAGGGAATCACGCAATTCCCCTGCAGTCGGGGCGCCATCAATCCGCGCATAACTCAGAAAGGTGTCATATTCCCTGGGGTCAATTGTCGCGACTGCATTATGCACTCGGTCAGCGAGTGCGCGCTCTGTATCTGTGTATCGGACTGCTCCAGTGGGCGCACGGAGCCTACGATTTAAATCAGCGATAACTTGGTTATTGTGAGCGACTACTCGCCGATTGTTATCTCTTGCGGCGGCATTGTAGTCAGCGATCGCCTTTTTATTGTGTGCGTCAACTCGCCGGTTGTATTCGTCAACTTTCCTCTGGTTCTCGCGATTTATACGATCAATCACTTGTTTCTGCTGTTGATCGGCTTTGCGTTGCGCCTCACGTAGCTGTCGGGTCAGATCTGAAACGCTGAATTTTGCCACGGACTTACTCCCAGAATTATGAAGTATTACAAATCATCCACTACCTACACGTCCAGTTCGTACCTCTGGCCGAACGCGGATGCCTAGCCTCCACGGGTCTTCAGCGCCAAGCGATACCACTGGAGTCGGAGCGCGTCTTTATCTCCCATGGTTGCTTGCTTTGTGATTTCAGGAACTGGCGTCATGAACGCGGGTCAGTGTCTGATTTTTGACGCCTCAGAGCAAGAAGCTGAGGAGCGGGAGGCTTTTGTTTTTGGATTTCTTATAGTGCGCCGTGGTTGTTGCGAAATGTATACACAAAGAGACGGCTCCACTTGCGTATCACAAGTCATTCCACTATGCTGTCGCGCAACCTTTATTACGTTGCGAGACAGTGATGAGCCAGCTAGTTGGATATGCCCGCGTATCATCTGTCGGACAGTCGCTTGAAGTGCAGCAAGAGAAGTTGGGCAACGCTGGCTGCGCGCGCATCTTCGCTGAGAAGAAGTCGGGGCGCCTGTATGAGAATCGTCCGCAGCTTCAGCAGTGCCTCGCGTACGTTCGCGACGGCGACGTTCTTGTGATCTCGCGTCTGGACCGCATGGCGCGCTCTGTTCTTGATTTGGCCAAGATTGCCGATTCCCTGGAGAAGAAGGGCGTTGCGCTTCGTGTCCTGGATCAGGCGATAGACACCAGTACATCTGAGGGGCGCTTGATGTTCAGTCTGCTGTCCGCGTTCGCACAATTTGAATCGGACATTCGTTCGGAGAGACAAACTGACGGAATAGCCCTCGCGAAGCAGAAGGGCGTTCGTTTCGGCCGCAAGGCGGTTCTTAGCGACGAGCAGAAGGCCACCATCCGTCGCTTGAAGGCTGAGGAAGGCTTCTCCGTTGGGCAACTACAGGCGAAGTTCCAGGTAGGTCGTGCGACGATTTTTCGTGCACTTCAGGAACCGGACGCAGGCTCACCACAGCGCGACGGGGCGGAGTGATGCCAACTGGCCGAGAGGACATGACGGTGCACAATCGAGACGGCAAGTCGATTGTTGACCTGATCCGCGAGGTTCTCGTAAACGCTTGGGACCCCATCGGCGTCATGTCCGATCCCGACTGGGCGCGTGACGAGTATGACGACTACATCGGGACGCTTCAGCGATTGCTCGCCGAGGGCGCGGATGCCGACGTCATTGCGAAATACCTCTGTTTTGTTGAGGAGCAGCTTATCGGGCTGGAAGGCCGGCCGGCCGCAACGCGGATGCTAGTCGCTTCGAAACTCATCGCGATCACTGTAGACGACTCTCGCGGAATCAGTGAGGCTGGGAGCGTAGGAGCGTCTTAGTCCGCGCTTTCCGGGGCACTTGGACCGCCGACTCAGTGTTTGGCGAAGTTGCCTCAGCTTGCTGCTTCGCTTGTTCCCTGGCTGCATTGAGCGCGGTTTCGACTTCCATTGACCACTCGCTCATCATCAGTCTGCGTTTGTCCATGTGTGCGGCCTGGTTGTACGAGGCTCGCACGGCGTTCCGTTGCTTGTGTGCAAGCTGGCGCTCGATCACGTCCGGGTGATAGTCGTTCTCGTTGAGGTAAGTTGACGCGGTTGCCCTAAACGCGTGCGCACTGAACCGACCTTTCCAGCCCGCCCGTTCCAAAGCTCGATTCAGTGTGGTCTCCGACATGTATTTGTCTGGTGTGCGAACGTTCGGGAACAGGCGCAGTTCGTTGGGCGGCCGCATCGCTCTAAGTTTCTGAAGTAGCTGGATTGTTGGCTCGGAAAGTGGGACCAAGTGCTCCTCCCCCATCTTCATTCGGAGGGCCGGAATGCGCCATTGCTTCGCGTCGAAATCGAATTCGTCCCAAAGGGCACATCGAAGTTCACTTGGGCGCACAAATGTGTGTGCCAGCAACTTCAGCGCAAGAGTGACTGGCGTGTCGCCCTTGGCCCTGGCTTCGACGGCATATGCGAGTTGCCCGAGTTCCTTGATGCCTATTGGCGTCTTGTGTTTGACCCTGACTCCCTTCGTGGAGCGACCGAGTGGACTTGTCGGATCGTTCTCGCATCTCAGGTCCATGATCGCGTGGCGGAAGATCGCTGAGCACCACATCTTTACGAGCTTCGCCACAGTCGGCGCGGGGCGTTCAGTTCGGTAACGGATTCCGTCAATGATGTCGCGCATCTCGACAGGTTTTACCGCCTTGATCGGGTGCGCGCCAATCTTCGGGTAAACATAGGTGGCGAGAGTCTTAGTCACTTGATTCAGATAACGCGGCGTCCATGGCCCCGTGTTCTTCCGAATCCAGTTCTCGGCGTTTGCCTTGAAGGTGTCTGCACGCTCAGCACCTTGTGCTTGGGCGGTCTGCTTGCGGTGCTTGGCGGGATGAATGCCCTGTTCCACCAGCGCGCGGGCCTCCGCCGCTGCAACTCTTGCATCCCTGAGACCAACACGCGGAAAGACGCCTATGACGAAGTCATTCTGGCGTCCATCCATCCGATACCGAAACAACCAAGAGGGCGCGCCTGTTGGTCGGATAAGTGCGCAAAGGCTGTCCCCATCGTTGAGCCGATATGCCTTCTCGCGTCGTACTGGGAACTTCAATTCGTTGACTGTGAGCAATCCCAATGCGGCACCTTTGGCGTGGATACGACCTAAGCTAGTACCACAAATGATACCACAAATGTTCCGGCTTCAGGGTGATCTTGGCGAACGTCGGCGAACGCCGAAAGGTGTCTAAAGTATTGATTTGTATTATATAATGTTGACCATCAGGAGTGTCGGCGAACGTCAGTGCTTCTTATCGATCATCAGCAGCATAAATGGCTTAACCTATTGATATACAGCACTTTAAGCGATCAGAATCTGAGCATGTACCCACATCCGCTACTCTCTGGCCGAGCACAAGGCCAGATCGAGCATCTCCTCTGTGGCACGCGATAGTAGCGTGATTGAGGTCTGCTGCAGGTGTGCCCGAAGCCCCAACGGTTGCCCTCAGGACCTAGGCTGGGCACGCGTCGTCGGTGTTCGAATGTGCGCCAATGTGCTTACGCGCGACGCCCGGCGCTGTTGCGCGACTAGCCGCGGCTGCCGGCGCGAATACGGTTGTCGTGCCGACGACTCACCGGCGCGCCGGAGCCGCGCTACCGCAGCGAAGCGTCGGTGAGCGCGAGGTCCGAACCCACAAGAGCGCGCGCATGCCGTCAGTCCCTCGATCATCGCCTTGAAACGGTCTGGGAACTTCTTCGGATCGGCGTCGATCTCTACGAGTTCGCGCGGCCCTTTGAACGTGTGATCACTTTGCATTACGTCACTAAAGTAATAGGATGAAACTCCGATTGTCACTCCGATGAACCATGGCAGATCGCGGCGTGGAATCGCATTCCTTGCGGATGGATCAAGCACTGCTCGCTGCGGTGATCGAGCACGCGCCGACGGCGATGGTGATGATCGACGCCGCCGGCATCATTGTGCTGATCAATCGCGAGGCTGAGTGCCTGTTCGGCTATCAGCGTGCAGAGTTGATCGGTCTGAGCATCGAAGCGCTGGTTCCGCTGCGCTATCGCGGTGGTCACGCGCACCTTCGTGGGGATTATCTGCGGGCCGCGCAGGCGCGGCGGATGGGGGTGGGGCGCGAACTCTACGCGTTGCGCAAGGATCAGTCGGAAGTGCGGGTCGAGATCGGGCTGAACCCGATTCACACCGAGCGCGGCACCTTGGTGTTGAGTGCGATTGTCGACATCAGCGAGCGCCTGCGCCTGCAGGCGAGTCGGCGCGCCAATGAGGAACTGGAACGACGCGTGCTTGAGCGCACCGCCGAACTGGAGCACCAGACCGAGCAACTGCGGGTCTCCAACCAGGCGCTGGAACGCAGCAATATCGAATTGCAGCAGTTCGCCTATGTGGCTTCGCACGATTTGCAGTCGCCGTTGCGTTCGATCAGCAGCTTCATGCAGCTGCTGGAACGCAAGGTGTCCGACCAGGTGGATGAACAGGGACGCGGCTGGATTCGTTCCGCGGCGGAGGCCACGCAACGGTTGAGCAGGCTGATCCGCGACCTGCTCGAAGTATCTCGGGTGGACGCACGCGCGCAGCCGTTCGTCGCTGTGCCACTGGACGATGCGTTGAATGGTGCTCTGGAACTGCTCAGCGAAACCCTGAGCGATTCCGCTGCCCAGTTGCAGCGCCCCGATGCGCTGCCGAGGGTTCTCGGCGACCGCTCGCAACTGGTGCAGCTGTTCCAGAACCTGTTGGGGAATTCGATCAAGTACTGCGGCGACCAGCCGCCACGCATCGAGATCAGCGTCGAACGCCAGGATGCGTTCTGGCGCATTTGCGTGCGCGATCACGGAATCGGCATTGCGGCCGAGCATCATGAGCGGGTTTTCGAGATATTCAGGCGGTTGCACACCCAGAAGGCCTACCCTGGGACTGGTCTCGGCCTGGCGGTATGTCGGCGCGTGGTCAGCCGTCACGGGGGGCGCATCTGGGTCGAGTCTGCACCCGATAAGGGCAGCAGTTTCATGTTCACGTTGGTGGCCATCGAGGAGGGCGACGCGAATGAATGCAACTTCAAGCAAGGCGATCCCGCAGATCCTGTTGGTTGACGACAGCGAGGACGATTTCCTGCTGGCACAGGAAGGATTCAGCGAAGCGGGCGTCAAGGCGGATCTGCATTACGTTGACAGTGGTCGCGATTGCATGGACTTTCTGCGTCGCAACGGGCGCTTTGCCAGCGCGCCGATGGCCGATCTGGTATTGCTCGACCTCAACATGCCGATCATGAGCGGGCGCGAAGTGCTCGGCGAGATGATGCTCGACCCCAAGTTGATGCATCTGCCGGTGATTGTCATGACCACTTCGGCGGCGAGCGAGGAGGTGCTTGGTCTGTATCGCCTGCGCTGCAACGCGTTCATGATCAAACCCGCTGACTTCTTCGAGTTTGTCCGTCAGATCAGGGTGCTGGGGGAGTACTGGTTTTCGGTCATTCAACTGCCCCCGGCGGTCAACGGAAACGGCGTGACCAGGCATGCGCATTAGGCGCCAACGAGGACCTGCGCGCCTGTTGCGTTGAGCCCGCTGCCTGCTCAGGCCGGAATAAGGCAGCCCACGGTGTCGAACGCGGCCGCAATCCGTTGGGCGGTCTCGAGCGACACGCCGGCGGCCAGGGCAGCGGTGGCCAGCGTGCAGCGCTGGTCGAGCTCACGGGCGATGCAGGCGGCCACCGGATAGTCTCGCTGCAAGTCGATGTTCTGAATCAGTCGAAATCGGGCATCTGCGGCAAACTGCGGAGCGGCGTCGGCGCTGCTCTGGTCGAGAAAGGCGCATAACCAGAGCAGTTCGGTGTACGGCCGCGGCGGCAAGCTCGCCTTGATTTCGTTGAATTGGTGGGTGGTCAACAACTGCCAGTCGCCGCGTCGCAGTTGCTTGCTGCAGCAGTCCTCGAAGGCACGCAAGGTGGCTCTGGAGTAGTAACTTCGATTGCGTGGATCCAGCGTCAGTACGATATGGCCGCTCTCGATGCGCGAAGGGCCCGAAAGCATGCGGCTCGTCAGATAGCTCACCAACGGATGCATCTGATTGGATTCTGCCGGGTTCGCCAGACTGACGGCGCGGACTTCGGCGCGATCGGTGCTGCCTTCGGTGGCCTCGATCTGTACGCGGTCATGCAGGCGAATCGACGCCAGCACATCCTTGTGCACCGGGTCCGGTTCACGGCGGAAGAGTTGCTCCGCCGCTTCCATCAATGCCGATTCCTGCAAGGGCGGAGGCGGCGACCAGTGATCGTTGAAGTCGTGTAATGGGGCCTCGGGGTCGAACGACTCACCAACTTGCCAGCGATCGGCCAGGCTGGATTCGAAGATGTCGTCGTAGACATTCTGCTGAATGGCGGGTGCGCTCTCGGGACGAGCGGTTTCGCGGTTGCTGGTCGCATTCAGCAGCCGCACGATGTCCTCGCGCGTCAACGGCCAGGGCGCAGTTTCCATGCCGGCCGCGCCACGTACCGAATCGATTACGCGCACTCGGCGCTGTGCGGCCGGATCCGCAGCAACCGGCAGGTCACTGGCGTCATGGATGACCACCAGATCGACATGGCGGTCATCTTCCCGACGCGCGCGCCAGCGTTCGCTCAGGCTCGCGGCAGCCTTGCGCAGCAGCAGGCGCAGGTAGGCGATTTCCTCCTCGCTGCCGCCGACGAATTCAATGATGCGTTCGCGCTTCATGTGTTTCTGGTTCCGATCGACCCTGCCTGTCCGGGTTGCCCGACGGCGCAGCGGTCGGACGTCGCCGGCGGCGACCCTGGATCTGGAGGATAGCCGAGCAATGCCTGTGCACGGACTGGCATTCCATCGAGCGGACGCGGGTCATCGCGCCGCAAAGCGTGGACTCGATCCCGCGTCGGCGGGCCGCTGATCGCCGCCGACTAATCGCAGAACTTCTGCTCGACCACCTTGCGGCAGATCACCGCCCGGAGGTCGCCCTGCGGCATGACTTCGGAAAACTTGACGCCGTACTCGAACTGATTGGCGTCGCGTGGCGCGGCCCGAATGACCAATCCGGCGATGGTGATCTTCTCGCCATTCCTCGGGATGAAGTAGAGATGGATGGATTCGTGCTCGCGGAGTTGCTTGCTGCAGCGGATGCGCGCGCCGCGCACGCTGATGTCGAGCACGTCGCACGGGAAATATCGGGTGAACAGGCCGAACAGTCGGGTCGACGCGTCAAAGCTGAAGCGGGCCTTGATGTCGCCGTATTCGACCCGGGTGTGTTCGCGCAGGCTTTTGTCGTGGGTTGGGCCGCTGTCGACCGCAAGTTCAATGTGCTCGATTCCCGGAGTGCGGTCCTGCTCCGGCTCGCCGTCGTGCGCGACAGTCCCGAGCGCCTGCGCCAGCAGCATCCGCGCGTGTTCGTCGAGGCTGCGGCCATGCGCGACCGCGTCTCGCTGCAGGCGGTCCCTCAGGTCTTTGCCGAAGTCGTGGATCAGCAGATTGCTCATCGCTCGCTCATGCTCGCCAGGAAGTCGCGTGGCAAAAGGCGCAAACAGGGTAAAGCTCATGCATGGGATAGCACACTATTCCCGGTTTGCGCAGCATCCGAACGTCTCAGCCATAGCCATAACTGGAACCCGGACCGAGCGGAAATCCGAGTGCCCAGTAGCTCAGCAGGTACAAGGTCCACAGCACCAGGAATGTGATCGAGTACGGCAACATCAGTGCCACCACCGTGCCGATGCCGGTGTTCTTGACGTACTTCTGGCAGAACACCACCACCAGCGGGAAGTACGGCATCAGGGGCGTGATGATGTTGCTCGACGAATCGCCGATGCGGTAGGCGGCCTGGGTCAGATCCGGCGAGATGCCGAGCTGCATCAGCATCGGCACGAAGATCGGCGCGAGCAGCGTCCATTTGGCTGATGCTGAGCCGATCAGCAGGTTGACGCACGCGGTGAGCAGAATGATGCCGATCAGCGTCAGCGCGCTGGGCATTGCAGCAGACTTGAGCAAGGCCGCGCCCTCGAGCGCGATCAGCACGCCCAGGTTGGATTGCGAAAACACCGCGATGAACAGCGCGCAGCAAAATACCAGCACCAGGTAATAGCCCATCGTGCTCATCGCCCTGGACATGCCGGCCACGATGTCGCGATGGGATTTCACGCTGCCGACGACGACGCCATAGATCACGCCCGGGATCAGAAACAGCAGGAAGATCAGCGGCACGATCGAGCGCATCAGCGGCGCGTCGGTGGCGGTCAGGGCGCCCGACGGCGAGCGCCACGCCGAGTCGGCTGGCAGCGCGCTGAGGAACAACAAACCCAGCGCCAGCGCCATCGCGCCGAGCGAAAGCCACATGCCCTTGCGTTCGCTGGCGGTCAGCGCATCGAACCTGTCGACGCTGCCGGTGTCGCCATCGATGGCCGTGGTTGCCTTCAGGCGCGGTTCGATGATGCGATCGGTGATGAACCAGACGACCAGCACGACCAGCAACGACGAGCTGAAGGTGAAATAAAGGTTGTTGATCGGCGACACCTGATGCGCCGGATCGATGATCTGGGCCGCGGCCAGCGTGATGTTGGCGAGCATCGGGTCGAGGCTGGTCGGCAGGAAGAAGGTCGCGCTGTAAGCGCCGGAGACCGCGGCAAAACCCGCCGCGATGCCGGCCAGCGGATGGCGCCCGGCGGCGTAGAAGATCACGCCAGCCAGCGGTGTGACCAGCACATAACCGGCATCCACCGCGTAGTGCGAGAGGATCGCCACGAACGCCACCATCGGCGTCAGCAGCGCCTTCACCGTTACTTGCAGCAGCGCGCGCAACACCGCGTTGATGAAGCCGACGTGCTCGGCGATGCCAAGGCCGAGCATCGACACCAGCACCACGCCCAGCGGCGGAAAGGTCACGAATACATTGACCATGTTCGACAGGAAGGCTGTCAGCGACGCGCCTGACAGCATGTTGACGATCTTCAGCGGTTCCTTGCTGCGCGGGTCGATGACGTCGAAACTGGCGCTGGAGAAGATCCAGCTGGCGACGAACACCAGAGTCATCAGCGCCATGAACAGCAGCGCAGGATCCGGCAACTTGTTGCCGAAACGCTCAACCAGGTTGAGCGCGCGGGTCATGGCAGAGGTCTGGACGGTGGCGGTCATCGATGGTTGGCAGTGGCGGCGAAATGCGGAGCATAGTTTTCACGATGCAAAGCAGTTGTGCACAAGCGACAACCGAATTCGTCCGCGGTCCGAATCCACGGCACCCCGATTCAACGGTACGGAGCGGTCCGTAACAGCAGCGACAGTGCCGCATCGGTCCGGGCAGCGTCGCGAGCACAAGCAGGCAGCGCCAATCATGGCTTCAACAGTCTGGATGGCGACTTGCAGATCCCGCTCGGCGTTGCATGGCCGCCACGCACGTGGGTTAACATCGCCGGTGGCGACGCCACCGGTTCAACTGCGGCAGCGAAGCAGACGCTCGAAGAATACAAGGACGGCAGAAGGCGCCGATGGACAAGATCGAGCGGGAATCGAAGTCCTCCCCATCCGCAGTCGTCGCGGCATCGGAGGATTTCGTCCGCGCTTTCGCGGACATCGAACATGCCTACGAATCCACGCTCGAAGGCTGGATCCGGGCGCTCGATCTGCGCGATCGCGAGACCGTCGGGCATAGCCGAAGAGTCGTCGAGCTGACCGTTGAGCTGTCCGGGATCTTTGGAGTGTCGGCGGAGGCACTGATCCACATCCGCAGGGGCGCCTTGTTGCATGACATCGGCAAGATGGCGTTGCCCGACAGCGTGCTGCTCAAGCCTGGCCCCCTGGATGCGCATGAGCGGGAACAGATGTACCTGCATCCCTGGTATGCCTACCAGATGCTCTCGGGAGTGGACTTTCTGCGCCCGGCGCTCGACATTCCCTACGCACACCACGAGCGCTGGGACGGCTCGGGGTACCCCAGGGGGTTGCGCGGCGAAGAAACGCCGTTCGCGGCGCGTTTGTTCGCAGTCATCGACGTCTGGGACGCGCTTCGATTCGATCGCCCCTATCGCCCCGGTTGGAGCGCTGACCGGGTCATCGAACACATCCGCAGTTCATCGGGAACGCATTTTGAGCCGGTGGTTGCGGAGGCCTTCGAGGCCTTGTTGAGGAAACGCGGCGAGATCTGAGCGTGGCGTGTCAGCGCCGTTTGCCGCTCAGCGTATCCGATTCTCTCGTTTCGATCCTCATGACCCGGTCTTCGTCCTGACTTCGGCACCCAGGACGTTGATGGGGCAGGGCATTGGGCTTGAGTTCGCTGCGTTGATCGCAACACGCCGACGCTCGGCTTGGGCGTGAGGCAGTCCATGGCAATGCGCGGGCGTTGTGCGGGAGATCGAGCGCTGCTGAGCGAACTGTCCACAGTGGCTTCCGTATGCTGCGCGGGGCGCGGAACCGGTGAGGAGCGAGCATGAGCGAGAGCGAGCGTTACGATCGCAAGACGCGGCAGTTGCGCCTGCTGTCCGAAGCGCTGGCCAGCGGACGCCTGGCGCCGGTCAAACGCATGCTCGACACGCTCACGCCCGGCGAAATCGCCCGCGTGCTGGAATCGTTGCCGCCGGCAAAGCGCAGCGTGGTTTGGGGGCTGGTCGACCCGGATGATGACGGCGAAGTGCTGGTCCATGTGGCCGATGAGGTCCGCGACGGCCTGCTCGCCGAAATGGACAACGAGGAACTGCGCTCGGCGTTGAACACGCTGGAGGTCGACGATCTGGCCGATCTGGTCGACGACCTGCCGCAGCAGTTGATCGAAGAGCTGCTGCGCGGCATGGATCGCGAGCATCGCGATCGTCTGGAGCAGGTGCTGTCGTACCCGGAGGAAAGTGCCGGGCGCCTGATGAATACCGACGTGGTCACCGTACGCGCCGATGTCGCCATCGACGTGGTGCTGCGGTTCTTGCGCATGCGCGGTGAATTGCCGGAGCACACCGACCATCTGTTCGTGGTCAACCGCAACAGCCGTTACCTCGGGCGGGTCGCGCTGACCGCGCTGCTGACCAGCGATCCCGATCGCACTATCGCCGAAATCGTCGATGACTCGTTGCCGGGTATCCGCGCCAGCGCCACGCTCGACCATGTCGCCGAGGAGTTCGAGAACCATCGTTATGTGTCGGCGCCGGTAGTCGACGCCGACAACCGGCTGGTCGGCCGCATTACCGTCGACGACGTCATCGACCTGGTACGCGATCGCGCCGAGCACGACCTGATGTCGATGGCCGGCCTGAACGAGGAAGAAGACATGTTCGCGCCGGTCGCCGCGGCCAGCCGCAGGCGCGCGATCTGGCTGGGCATCAACCTGCTGACGGCGTTCCTCGCGGCGGCGGTGATCGGCAAGTTCGAAGCGACGCTGGAACAGATCGTCGCGCTGGCGGTGCTGATGCCGGTGGTCGCCAGCATGGGCGGTGTGGCCGGCACGCAGACGCTGACGCTGATCGTGCGCGGTCTGGCGTTGGGGCAGGTCAGTTGGGACAACGCGCGCGATCTGCTCAAGCGCGAGATGGCGATCGGCGTACTGAATGGCGTGTTGTGGGCGGTGGTGGTGGCGCTGGTCGCATGGGCCTGGTTTGGCGACTGGCGCATTTCGGCGGTGATCGGCGCCGCGATCATCATCAATCTGCTGGCGGCGGCGTTATCGGGCGTGTTGATTCCGCTGCTGCTGAAGCGCTTTGCCGTCGATCCTGCGCTCGCTGGTGGCGTGGTCTTGACCACGGTGACCGATGTGGTTGGATTCCTCGCGTTTCTCGGCTTGGCAACCTTGTTCTTGTTGTAGCCGACGTCTTCGCCGGAACGGACCGCAGGTGTCAGAACAGTAGAGCCTTCTGACCGCAAAGGACGCAAAGAAGGCCAGATTCCAGGGATTGCTGCTGGCGCTGAAGGGAAGACCTTTGCTTTCCTTTGCGTTTTTTGCGTCCTTTGCGGACAGAAAAGGCAACCGGATGGCGCGGGCGCCTGCAACTCAGCGACTTGGTCCGGCCCACGACACCAGTCGCACGCCCTTGCCATCTTCTGGTCGCAGCACGCCGGGGCCGAGATTGATGTCGCCGAGGCGCTTGTGGAAGTCCGGGTCGGGGCCGGGGAATACGCCGAAGGCGCGGTTGCGGCCATCCAGCTTGGCGAGATAGGTGCCGGCATCGGCGAGTGCGATGGCGAGGTGCTCGTCGTGTGCAGGCGCGGCGCCTGTTCCGGGTTCGACCATCCACGGCCAGGGCGTGAACCCGAGCGAAATGGTGACGTGAAGAGGCTCGCGTCCCGGCAACGCCACCGGCGTTTCGGCAACTGCGCGCAGGATGCGTCCGGCAAGCACCTTGGAGCCTTCCGCATCGAGTCCGCGCGCCACCACCAGGAACTCTTCGCCGCCCCAGCGCATCGCGGCATCCGCGGAGCGCAAGGTGCGCCGCAGGCGATGCGCGACCTCGACCAGCACGGCGTCGCCGACATCGTGGCCATGGCGGTCGTTGATCTGCTTGAAGTGATCCAGATCGAACTGCAGGTAAGTGAGTTGTTCCGACGGCTGCGGGCGCCGCCGCTCGCCGGGTTCCGGCCAGTTGGCGGGCGCTGGTTCGCGATCGAGGAACACGCGCAGATAACGCCGGTTGCGCAGTCCGGTCAACGCATCTGAAAGCGCAGAATCGGCGAGTTCGCGGTTGACGGCCTCGAGTTGCGCGGCCTGTGCCTGCAACTGTGCCTTCTGTCGCTCGATCTCGGCCTGACGCTGTTCCAGCGCCATGCGGCTCTCCAGCAACGCCTGGAATGCGAGTTCGCGTTGGCGCGCGTTGTGATAAGCGCGGCCGTGATAACGAATGCGCGCGGCCAGTTCGAGGGCGCTCGGCAGTTTCACGACGTAGTCGTTGGCGCCCCAGCGGAACGCCTCAACCTTGGTCTCCGGGTCGTCGGCGGCCGACAACATGACCACCGGCACCTCGGTCAGGCTTGGGTGCGCGCGGTAGCGCTTGAGCAGGGTGATGCCGTCGAGTCCGTCCATGATCAAGTCCTGCAGGATGACCGCAGGTTCGACCGCCTGCGCCTGGGCCACGGCTTCGGTGGGATCGCTGACGCTGAACAGCTCGAGGTCGGGTTCGTTTGCCAGCATCTGCCGCAGCGCGGCGATGATCACCGGTTGGTCGTCGACCATGAGCACGCGGATGCTGCTCATCCGAGGATGCGCCCGAAGCGCTGGTTGGCCGCCATGTGGCGGGCCAGCGCCGGTCCGATGGCTACCGGCGGCAAGGCCTGCACTGCGGCACCGTTTTCCAGCGCGGCTCGGGGCATGCCGAACACGGCGCAACTGCCTTCGTCCTGGGCCAGCGTGAACCAGCCGGCCTGGCGCATCTTTAGCAGGCCGCGAGCGCCGTCGTTGCCCATGCCACTGAGCAGCGCTGCAGCACCCGGCCGCGCGTGCTCGGCGAGACTGCTGAACAGTGCATCGATGCTCGGCACGTGCAGGTCGCTGCGCTGCGCGGGCTGATAGGTGAGTTGCTGCGAAGCCAGCAACACTAGGTGGCCTGCGGCGGAGCCGACGTAGACCCGTCCCGCTGCGAGGCTTTCGCCGCGTTGGGCCAGAGTGACCGGCAACAGCGTGTTGGAGGCCAGCCATTCGACCAGGCCGCTGGAGAATTCCCCATCGATATGCTGCACCACGAGCACTGCCGCGCCGAGCCCGGCTGGTAATCCGGCGAGCACCTGCGCCAGCGCCTGCGGACCTCCCGTCGAGGCACCCAACGCAATGATCGGCACCGATCCGGATCCTGTCGTTGCTGCCGCAACTGGGATGGCCGGTCTGGACTGCGTGTCGCCGATCAGCGTCTGCATGCGGCGAATTCGAGTCAGCAGTCGCTGCGCACCGACCAGCTCGCCGTCGGCTTCCAGATGCGGCGGCTGCAGGTGTCCGAGTGCTCCGGCGCTCAATGCCTCATAGACACCGGACGCGCGATCATCGTCGGCGAGCACGAACCAGGGACAGCCTTCAGGGGCGAGTTGCCGGGCGTCGCTGGTCACCAGTGCCGCATCCAGCAGCAGCAGATCGGGAGGGTCGCGGCGGCGCATGCGCTCCAGTTCGCGGCCGTCCGCCGCGGTCCAGACCAACGACAGATCACCTTGCGCCAGGCTGCGGCGCACCGCCTCGCGGACCAGTCTTTGCGGGTGGGCCAAAGCAATTCTCATGTGTCCGCCTGCGCCGATCCGATCAACTGATGCACCAGCTTGAGGAAGTTCTCGTCCTGGAAGTCGGACTTGGTCAGATAACTGTCGGCGCGCGCTTCCAGTCCGCGACGCCGGTCCTCCGGGCGATCGCGATAGGACACGATGACCACCGGCAGCGAGCGCAGACGCGGATCCTGCTTGATCGAACGGGTCAGTTCGATGCCGTTCATGCGGGGCATGTCGACGTCGGTGATCAACAGGTCGAAACTTTCATCGCGCAGGCGGCTCCAGGCATCCACGCCATCGACCGCCACCTCGACGTCGAAACCGCGTCCGGCGAGCAACTGGCGCTCGAGTTCGCGCACCGAGATCGAATCGTCAACCACCAGTACGCGTTTGCGTCGCGCCGCCCCGGTGCTGGCCGGCTGCGCCGCCGCTAGGCTGGCACGCTCGCGGCCCAGCGCGCTGCGCATGAGATCATCGACATCCAGCAGCACCACTGGCGTACCGTCGGTCAGCAGCGCCACAGCGCCGATATCCGCGACCCGACCCAGGCGTGCATCGAGTGGGCGCGTCGCCAGATCGTATTCGCCGAGGAATTCATCGACGACGAATCCGACCAGACGCCCCTGGTGTTCGACGACCACCACATCGAGTCGCTCGCCCTGGCCGCGTGTGGTACCGAGGTCGAGCAGTTCCGCCAGCGGCACCAGGCCGATGTTGCGGCCGGACAAGGGCAGGTACTGCAAGCCCTCTTCGGAGACCACGTCGCTGCGCTCGCCGCGCACCACGCGGTCGATGCGCAAGGAAGGAAAGGCGTACACCTCGCTGGCGGTGCGCACCGCCAGCGCACGCGTGACCGCGCGCGAGATCGGCACCAGCAGGTGGAAGGTGGTGCCGTGGCCGTGACGCGTGGTCAGGCGCACGCTGCCCTCGAGGCGCTCGATGCTCTCGCGCACCACATCCAGCCCGACGCCGCGACCGGAGACCTCGGTAACTTCCGATCGCGTGGTAAAGCCGGGGGCAAAAAGATGCTCGCGCAGCGCTTGTTCCGACAGCGCCGCGACGGCGTCGCTGCTCAGCCGGCCGCTTTCGACCAGGCGCGCGCGTACCCGGTCCAGGTCGATGCCGGCGCCGTCCTCGCTGATGTCGATGGCCAGCATGCCGGCGCGATGGGTGGCCCAGATACGCAGTTGGCCTTCTTCGGGTTTCCCGGCGGCGATGCGCGCGGCGACCGGCTCGATGCCGTGGTCGAGCGCGTTGCGCAACAGGTGCGTCAATGGCGCATCGAGTTTTTCCAGCACATCGCGATCGACTTCAAGGCTCTCGCCGACGATGGTCAGTCGCGCGCGCTTGCCGAGTTGCCGGGCGAGGTCGCGAACCATGCGTGGATAGCCGAGCACGAGGTCGCGGAACGGCCGCAAACGGGTCAGCGAGGCGGCCTGGAAAATGCGTTCGTTGAGGTCGAAGGATTCGCGCGCGTAGTCGGTGAAGTCGTCGATCCAGCTCTGCGTATGCTGGCGCGCGCTGGCGATCTGACGGCGCAATTCGCCGAGGTCGGCGCCCACCGCGCTGGTCGGTGTCGGCGCGCCGAGTCGATGGTGCAGATCGTCGACCAGTCGCCCGAGTTGGCCCACGGTCTGGCGCAATCGCTGCTGGCGATCGGCGAACGGGCGCAGGCGGTGCGCGCCGACCACGCCGGTTCCGGCCAATGCGATCAGGCGTCCGACCAGGCTGGCCTTGATGCGCAGCACCGGGTCGCCATCTTCGGCGGCGATGTAGGTGGGCGCCGGCGCCAGCGTCTGTGCCGCCACGGGCGCCGCCGCTGCCGCAGCGCTCACGCCCGGCTCGGGTGCCAGCAGGCGTTGCAGTCGCGCCTCGAGCGCCTCGTTGCTGCCATGCCGCGCAAACTCGCGCAGCAGGTCGACGCTGGCCAGGCAGTATTCGATCAGCGCTTCGTCGACGCCATGCGCCTGGCGCTGGGCACCCGACAATCGATCCTCCAGCGCGTGCGCCAGCGTGACCACCGGTTCCAGTCGCACGGCGCGCGCGGCACCCTTGATCGAATGCGCGGCGCGCATCACCGGTGCAATCAGATCGAGTCGCTCGGGTTCCTGCTCCAGGCGCAGCAACAACTGGCTGATGCGACTGCTCTGCTCGTCGACTTCCTGACGAAACAGCCCGAGGATCGGGTTGTCGCTGGCGATTGCCGGCGCGGCGTCCACTTCCGCATGGCTGAGTTCGACGGCGATCGCAGCGGCGTCGTCGGCGTGGGCCAACACCCACTCGCTGGCCTGCCCCTTGGGCGCTTCAGCGAATGCCCGCAGCAGGACCAGTGCGCGGCCGACGCCGGCCGACAACAGCACCGGCGCTGCGCTGTCGCTCTGCAACTGGTGCAGAGCCTGAGCCAGTTGCAGCCACTGCGGCTGCTGGATCACGGTGAAGGCACCGGCAAGCGCGTGCGAGCGCCGCGCCCAGCGCGCCATCGCCCCCGGCGCCGTCGCTGGATCTGCGGCCAGACGCACGCAATCGGCCAGTTCGCTGGTCAACTGGCGAACCTCGCCTTGCAGCAATTCGATCAGGGCGCTCACGAATACAGCGCCTCTTCCAGTGCGGTGATCACGGCGCTGTCGTCGAGTAGCGCCATGCGCCCTTGCTCGATGGCCACCACCCCGGACAGGCAGCGCGCCAGTGCCGGCGGCAGCGTCGACGGCACTTCCTCGATTTGATTCGCCTGAATGCTGCGCAGGCCGGCGACTTCGGTGGCGCGGAAGGCGATCGGCGCGGCGTTGCCCGGCTCCAGCAGCACCAGCCGTGCGCGCTCGCCCGCGAGTTCGCTGCGCTGGCCCAGTTGCAGAACTTCGATCAGCGCGACGCACAGGTGCAACTCGCCGCGTACCGGCACCAGGCCTTCAAGTCGGCCACTGCCGCGGTGGGCCACGCGCCGCGGCAGCCGCGCTTCGGCCACTTCGGCGACCCGATCGCAGCGCAGCCCCAGCCATTCGCGCCCAAGGCGGAAGGTCAGTACCGAGCGCGAGTCCTTTTCCGCACGGTCGCCGAGAGCGGTCGACAACGGCGGCAGCGGATCGGCCTCGCGCCGCAGCAAGCCACGCGCAGCCTCGCGGAACACGCCGCAATTGCGACAATGAATGTCGTTGCGCAATTGCGCGCAGCTGTGGTCGCCGCCGTAGACGCCGATCTTGCGCCAGCATTGCGCCATGGGTTCGCTCACGATCGTGCCCCGTCCGCTTTCATGCGCGCCAGCCGCGAGCGCAACTGCTCGGCCTCGAGCGGCTGGCCGCGACGCTCGGCCAGTGCGATGCGGTAGTGCATCGCCTCGGCATTGTCGCGGTCCAGATAGCTGGCGTGGACCAGCGCCTGCTCGGCTTCGTTGAGATCGTTTTCGGCCATGGCGATCAAGCCTCGCAGCAACCAGGCGCTCGCCGATTCGGGATCCCTGGCAAGCAGTTGCTGGCACAGCAAACGCGCGCGCTCGAACTGTCCGGCGTCCGCCGCCTGACGCACCTCGTCGATCGGATCGCTTGCCGCGGCGACGTCTGCCAGCGGTTCCGGTGGCTTTGTTTGCGGCTTCGGCCTTGGCGCCGCGGCGCTTGCCTGTACTCCCCGTGCAGGGCGGGTCGCCGCTGCGGGGCGCACGCTGACGGCGGCGACTGGACGAGCCTGCTGGCTGAAGCTCAACGGGCCATAACCGACCAGGGGTTGCAGCCGAGGGTCGATGGCGCTCAGATTCTCGGCTTGACCGGCGAGCACCAGTCCCGGCGCTTCGAGTACTCGCAGGATCTGCTCGATGGCTCGGGTGCGCGCTTCTGGGTCCAAGTAAATCAGCAAGTTGCGAAAGAAGATCACGTCAAAGCGTTCGCCCGGCGCAAAACAGTCCGATTGCAACAGGTTGCCGCAGCGAAAGCGCACGCTGCGCGCCACGGCGGGCATCGGTACCCAGAATTCGCCTTCACGCTGAAACCAGGACGGATCCACATTGCGACCGCGCGCTGCCGTGGCGCGAAAACGGGCGGCTTGCGCGCTGGCAATCGCGCGTTCCGATACATCGATGCCGAGGATATCGAAAGCGCCAGGGCCGAGGCCCTGCTGCAGTAGCGTCGCGGCAATCGAATACGCCTCCTCGCCGGTTGCGCAGGGCAGGCTGAGGATGCGCAAGGGGCGTCGCGATCCCAGTCGCTCGCGTACGAAGCGCGTCAAGTCGTCGAACTGCTCGGGCGAGCGGAACAGCCAGGTCTCCGGCACTACCATGCAATCGACAAAACGTTGCCATTCGCGATCGTTGCCGTCGATGCGCGCCAGCAAGGCATCGGTGTTGGCGCACTGCAGCGTGGCGCAGGCCTCGTCGATGGCGTGATTCAGCGTGATTTCGCCAATCGACTGCGGGTCCAGCCCGAGACGACGTCGCAGCCGCTCGATGACGAGCGTGCGGCTCATGCGTCGGCCTGCTCGGTGAACAGCGCGCGCAGCGCATCGGGCAGCAGTTCGGCAGGATCGACCAGTTGTGGCAGGCCGGGCTGGTCGGCGAGGTGCTCGCCCAGCCAGGCATGCTCGGGCAGGTGCAAGCCGGTTGCGCTGCGCTCGCTGTCGATCAGTTCGCTGACTTGTTCTGCCTGCAAACCGACCAGTCGCGAGTCGCTGCCGTTGCCGATGCGCACGACAATGATGCGCGTGCCCAGTTGCCGCGCCGACGGTCGGCCAGCGACCAGCAGGGTCAGGTCCACCACCGGCGTCAGCGTTCCGCGGAACGGCAACAGACCGATGACCGCTGCCGGCGCCAGCGGCAATCCGCGCAAGGGCACGCGCGGCAGCACTTCGACGATGTCGCGCGCTGCCAGCGCGAGCAGCGAATCGCCGGCGCGGAAGGCGAGCGCGAGCACTGTGTTCGTCCCTCAGCTGCCGAGGTTGAACTTGGCGATTTCCTGCTTGAGCACGGTGACCGCGTCGCGCAGGCTTTCGGTGGCGGCGTTGAACTCGCGCAACGACAGAGACGTCTGGCGCGCGCCATCCAGCAACTGGCCCATAGCCTCGCCGATCTGGCGTGCGCCCTGGGACTGGCTGCGCATGCCGTGATTGACGGTGTCGAAGCGCTCCGACAAGGTCTTCACCTGGCTGATGATCTGTCCGAACTGGCCGCCGACGCGATCGACCGTACCGACGCCGCTGCGAACTTCCTCGGCGAAACGGTCGATTTCCATGACGCCGGCCGACACCGCGGTCTGCATCTGCTTGACCATCTGCTCGATGTCGAGCGTGGCTACTGCGGTCTGATCCGCCAGTCGGCGGATCTCGCGCGCCAGCACCAGGAATCCGAGTCCCTGTTCGCCGGCTTTCTCGGCTTCGATGGCGGCATTGATCGACAGCAGATTGGTCTGGTCAGCGACCTTGGAAATGGTGGTGACGACCCCGGTGATCTCTGCCGCTTCCTCGCGGATCGCGGCGAGACGCGCTGCCATGGCGTTGGCAGCCTGCGCCAGCCGATCCATGGTGCTGTCCAGGTTCGACAGGCCGGACTGGCCTTGTTCGGCCAGGTCGGCGGTCTGACCAGACACCGCGTTCAGCCCTTCCATGGTCGCCAGCAGTTCCTGGCTGGTCGCGGCGATCTGCTTCACCGCGGCAGCGATCTGATTGGTGGATGCGCCAAAACCCTGCACCGTGGATTCCTGCTGGCGGCTGGTCGCGGCAAATTCGGTTGCGGTGCTCATCAGTTCGACTGACGCCTGTTTCACCCGCGTCACCAATCCGCGCAGGCTCTGATTCATGCCGTTGATCGCGTTCAACAGGCGCCCGGTCTCGTCGCGATCGTCGGTGCTCGGCACCGTCGTGGTCAGATCGCCTTGGGCGACTCGATCGGCAATATCGGAAACCAGTTGCACGCGATTGCTCAAGGTGGCGGCTGCGCGTCGCGCGAACCACGCCATCACCACCACCACCAGCACAATGCCCAGTGCCAGCAGGGATAGCGTGCGCGTCTGGCCGGCGATCAGTTCGTCGGCCTGGGTTTCGAATTTGGCATTGCGCTGTCGCGCCAGGGCGACGACCTCGACGATGGCATAACGATGCGCTTCATAACGCTGGCGCATCTGTTCGAGGATGCGACGCGCCTGTTCGCGATCGCCGGCGCGGATGGCGCTGACGAATTCGCCGTCGCGCAATCGGTAGAACTCGAGCGCCGCGCGCGACGAGGTCACCGTCATCAGGTCGCCCATGGTGTCCTTGGCCAGCGTGCGCTTCCAGTGCTCCTGACGGTTTTCGTACTCGATGCGCAACTCGTTGCCGCGCTCGATCAGCCGGGTGATCTCGGCCGGATCCTTCTCCTCGACCAGTTGCAGCGTCAGCAGGTAGGACTCGATGATGTATTGCGGAGGCGGCAGGATGTCGGCAATCAAGTCGTTGCCGAGGATGATCTCGTCGTAGAGCACACCCTTGACCCGAACCTGGTCCAGCGTACGCCAGGCGACCAGCGCGAAGCCGGCGAACAGCACCAGGAATACGCCGACGAAGAGCGACAATCGTGACGCCAGTTGCGAATTGCGTTGCATCTCGATCTCCCTCTGCGGATCGTCACGATCATAACCAGACGCTGCGGCGGTCGCGCGCGTACAGTGCTTTGGTGGTCCAGACATTTCTGGGCGCTCTCCCTGCCACCGGGCCAACAGCGTCCAGACCAGTATGGACCCACCAGAGCTCGCGTTCCGATCAGACGATCAGCGCAAACCGGTCTCGTTGCGTGCGATCACCATGCGCTGGATTTCGCTGGTGCCCTCGTAAATTTCGGTGATCTTGGCGTCGCGGAAATAGCGCTCCAGTGGCATTTCCTTGGAGTAGCCCATGCCGCCATGGATCTGGATCGCCTGGTGGGTGATGTACATGGCGGTTTCCGACGCAAACAGCTTGGCGCACGACGCTTCGGTGGAAAAACGCGCGCCGGTTTTCAGCGATTCCTGCTTCGCCCAGGCTGCGCGCAGCGTCAGCAGCCACGCGGCGTCGAGGCGCATCTTCATTTCGGCGATCTTCGACTGGATCATCTGGAACGAGCCGATCGAATGGCCGAAGGCCTTGCGATCGCGCGAATAGATGATGCTGGCGTCATAGGCGGCGCGCGCGAGGCCAACGGCCTGCGAGGCGATGCCGATGCGACCAGCGTCGAGCACGCCCATCGAGATCTTGAACCCGTCGCCCTCGCGGGAAATGCGATCTTCGGCGGGAATCCGGTAATCGGTGAACTCGATCTCGCAGGTTGCGGAGGCGCGAATGCCGAGTTTGGGCTCGGTCTTGCCACGGTGGAAACCCTCGCGCTCGGTGTCGACGATGAAGGCGCTGATGCCCTTGGCGCCGCGCGTCGGATCGGTCATTGCGAACAGCATGATGTACTTGGCGACCGGCCCTGAGGTGATCCAGCTCTTCTTGCCGTTCACCGTGTAATAACTGCCATCGGCCGAGGGTACCGCGCGGATGCGCATCGACGCGGCATCGGATCCGGATTGCGGCTCGGTCAGCGCAAACGCGCCAATCGCCTGGCCGGTCGCGATCGGCGTCACGTAGCGATGCTTCTGCGCTTCCGAGCCGTACTTCAACAGCCCGTTGCAGTAGAGCGTGTTGTTGACGCTCATGATGGTCGAGTGCGCGCAGTCGGCGGCCGCGATCTCGATCATGGCCAGCGCGTAGGCGATCGAATCCATGCCGGCGCCGCCGTATTCGGCGGGCACCTCGATGCCCATCAGGCCGTTCTCGCCGAGGACCTTGATCGTTTCCATCGGAAATTCGCCGGTGCGGTCGCACTCGGCGGCGATCGGCGCGATGCGCTCGGCGGCAATGCGCCGGGCGATGTCCTGGATCATCAACTGCTCTTCGGTGAACTGGAAGTCCATGGGCGGATGCTCGTGAGGGGAGAAAGGGCAGGGGGCCGATTGTAGCGACTCGAACATGATTGAGCTGCAAAGGCGACGCGGCGTAGCGCTGCGCCTCGACGGCGCGTGGCAGCGACCTCGGATCGCGAACTCTGCTCGTGATCTCAGGTGAGCGGATCAATAATCAACAACATACGACATGTCTGGTCCGCGGGCCGGCAGCTACGCCTGATGTCGAGCACGCCGCCTATACTGGACCCCGCACTTGTCGGCTGGATTCGAACAGATGAACTTCAAGCAGTTGCTGTGGTGGGCTGGACTGTGGGCGGGTCTGCATGGATGCGCGACCACCACCCGACCTGCAGACCCGGCGCCGGCGCCAGCGCCCGTCGTGGCGCAGGGTCAGCTGATCGCCGACGGCGTGCCCGCGGCTTCCGACGCGCTCGGCGAGGCCCTGCGTCCGTATCGCAACATGCGCCCGGCGATCTTCCACGGCTGGCTGGCGGACGATTCCGGTGTGCTGGTGTCGCTGCGTTTCGGCGACGTGCCGCAACTCGCCAAGGTGACGCAGCCGAGCGGCATGCGCACCCAGCTGACCTTCTACGCCGAGCCAATCCTGCAGGCCTGGGTCAGCCCGAGTCGCGATGTCAACGGCGCCATCTTTGTCAAGGATCGCGGCGGCGACGAGTACTACCAGTTGCATTTCATCGATTTCAGCAGTGGCCGCTCGCGCCTGCTGAGCGATGGCCAGTCGCGCAACCTGGATCTGGTGTTCGCTCGCGACGGCAAGCAGTTCGCCTATTCCAGCACGCGCCGCAACGGGCGCGACACCGATGTCTGGATCGGCAACCTTGACGATGACCAGCCGCATCGCATCGCCTTCGAACAGGGGGGCAGCTGGAAGCCGCTGGACTTCTCGCCGGACGCGAGCAAGTTGCTGGTGCAGGAGCGGCGCATCTCGCGAGTCGATGCGCGTTTGCATGTGCTCGATCTGGCCAGCGGCGCGCTGACTCGCGTCGAGATCGGGCGCGAACCGAGCCTGGAAGCCGACGCCCGCTTCGATAACGACGGCCGCCACCTGCTGGTGGCCACCGACGCGCTCGGCGAGTTCGTCGATGTGGTGCGATTCGATCTGCAGACCGGAGTGGTTGCGCCGCTGCACGCGCCCCAGGCGTGGGAAGTCGATGCCATGGACCTCAGCATCGATGGCCGGCATCTGGCCCTGATGCGCAATGTCGACGGCAGCAGCGAGATCAGTGTGCTCGACCGCCAGGACTCGATGAAGGAAGTCAGCTCGATCAAGTTCGATCAGGGCGTCGCGCGCTCGCCGCGCTTCAACCATGCCGGAACCGAAATCGCCTTTGACGTCAGCGGCGCGCAGATTCCCGGGGATGTGTTCTCGCGGTCGCTGAATTCGGGTTTGCTGACGCGCTGGACCCAGGGCGAGACCGGCGGGATGGACGCGAACGGCTTCATCACGCCGAAGACCATCCGCTTTGGCAGCTTCGACAACGACCCGGCGATGCTGAACCTGCCGCGGCAGATTCCCGCCTTCGTCTACACGCCGCCTGGCAGCGGTCCATTTCCGGTGCTGATCATGATCCACGGTGGCCCGGAGGCGCAGGCGCGACCGGCCTTCAACGAGTTCATCCAGTTCCTGGTGCGAGAACGGGGCGTCGCCGTGGTGGTTCCGAACGTGCGCGGTTCGAGCGGCTACGGCAAGACCTACATGGCGCTGGACAACGGCCGCAAGCGCGAGGATGCCGTCAAGGACATCGGTGCGCTGATCGGTTATCTCGGCACCCAGCCGCAGTACGATACCCGTCGCATCGGGGTTTACGGTGGCAGTTATGGCGGCTACATGGTGCTGGCATCGATGGTGCACTACGCCGATCAACTGCGCGCCGGGGTGAACATCGTCGGCATCAGCAACTTCGTGAGCTTCCTGCAGAATACCAACCCTTATCGAGTGGATTTGCGCCGACCCGAATATGGGGACGAACGCGACCCGGAAATGCGCGAGTTCTTGCACGGAATCTCGCCTTTGACCCAGGTCGAGAAGATCCGCAAACCGTTGTTCGTGATCCAGGGCGCCAACGATCCCCGGGTTCCACGCAGCGAGGCGGAACAGATCGTTCAAGCGGTACGCGCCAACGGTCGCGACGCCTGGTATCTGCTGGCGCTGGATGAAGGGCACGGATTCCGCAAGAAGTCCAACCTCGACCGCATGACTGATGCCGTGGTGCAGTTTCTCGACCAGCATCTGTTGCCGGCGCAGTGAGCGGGACCGGCCTCCCCGGCGATCTGACCTTGCTGAGTGCGGCGCAGGCGGCTGCGGCGCTGGCAGCCGGGCAGTGCAGTGCGGTGGAACTGTGCGGCGCCTATCTGGCACGCATCGAACGCGACAACCCAGGCGTCAATGCGTATCTGCATGTCGATGCCGAAGGTGCACTGGCGCAGTCGCGCGCCAGCGACGAGCGCCGTGCGAAGGGCAGGGCGCATCACCCGCTCGACGGCATTCCGTTCGGCATCAAGGACAATATCGCGGTGGCCGGAATGCCACTGACCGCCGGAATGCAAGCCCGGCGGGATCGGATTGCACTGGACGATGCCTATTGCGTCACCAGGCTGCGGCGCGCCGGAGCGGTGATCCTCGGCAAGCTCAACCTGCCCGAGGCGGCGCTCGGCGCCGACAGCGACAATCCATGGTACGGGCCGTGCCAGAATCCGCGTCGCCACGGCTACAGCAGCGGCGGCTCCAGTTCCGGTTCCGCTGCGGCACTGGCCGCGCATTTGTGCGCGCTCAGTCTCGGCAGCGACAGCATGGGTTCGGTCCGCATTCCAGCCGCGTACTGCGGCGTGGTTGGCCTGAAGCCCAGCAACGGTCGTGTCTCGCAACGTGGGTTGGTGACCGCCTCACGGCGGCTGGACACGGTAGGGCCGATGGCGCGCACGGTCACCGATCTGTCCGCCGTATTCCAGCAGGTCTCCGGCGTCGATGCCTTCGACGCGCATTCGCGCAGCGTGCCGCTGGCGCACATCGAGCGTCGGCCCGAGCGCTTGCGCATCGGCGTTCTCGCCAACCTCGCCGCGCACGGCGTCGAAGCCGATGTGGCCGCCGCTTTCGAACGCGCGCTCAGTCGATTGTCGCCGCTGCTGCCCAGGCTTCGTCCGATCGATTTCGGCGATGTCGATTTCGGTCGCTTGCGGCGTGCCGGCCTGTTGTTGTGCGAGGCGGAAATGAACCTGGTGCACGCGCCCGATCTGGCCGCGCACCCGCAACAGTTTTCCCCGCAGTTGAAGGCGCTGCTCGCCTACGCCGGCACGCGCTCGGCGATCGACGGCGCTGCCGCGTCGTGGTTGCTCGACGGGGCAATCCTGAAGGCGCGTCGGGTGTTTTCGGAGGTCGATGTACTGCTGACGCCGACCACGCCACAGCCGGCATTTGCGCTCGGCTCGCCGGTGCCTGCCAACCAGGCGGACCTGACTGCCTTTGCCAACTTTGCCGGAATCCCGGCGCTCAGCTTGCCGATGGGGCCTGGCGTCGATGGCTTGCCGCTCGGCCTGCAACTGCTGGGACCGATCGGCAGCGACCTGCAGTTGATGGCATTGGGCGAACGCATCGAGGCTGTTCTTGGCGAATGCCAGGCAAGCGTGGACGGGACCTCGCACGCCGCTCTTGACTGAGGCAGACTTCCGATGCGTCACCCACCATCAGAGGGAGAGCATCCATGGCAGGCAAGTTCGTCGTCAGTCGCCGCAGCAATGGCGAGTTCCAGTTCGTGCTCAAGGCCAGCAATGGCCAGACCATTCTCACCAGCGAAGGTTATTCGGCTCGCGAGGGCTGCCTGAACGGCATCCAGTCGGTGCGTGCGAACGCGGCCGATGCTTCGCGCTTCGAGAAGCGCACGTCGAGCGATGGCAGGCCGTATTTCGTGCTCAAGGCCGGCAACCACCAGGTCATCGGCCAAAGCCAGATGTACTCCGGCGATGACAGTTGCGACAACGGCATGGCTTCGGTGGGCAATCACGCCAGCGATGCGGTGATCGTCGAGGAGTAGGTGGCAGCTACACAGTTTCTGGCACTGCCGGGCGCCGAGGTCAGCTATCACGAGAATTGGCTCGACCCGGCCGCTGCCAGTTCAGCACTTGCCGCATTGCTGGCGGAAGTGCCGTTCACGCAGCACCGGGTGCGCCTGTTCGGGCGCGAACTGCCGGCGCCGAGGCTGTCGGCATGGGTTGGCGATCCCGGCGCGAGTTATCGCTATTCGCGCGTGCTGCACAAGCCGCTGCCTTGGACGGCAACCCTGGCGGCACTGCGCGAGCGTCTCAACCGCGAGTTTGGCGTGCGCTTCAACAGCGTGCTGGTGAATCGTTATCGCGACGGACGCGACAGCATGGGCTGGCATGCCGACGACGAGCAAGAACTCGGCCGGCAGCCGTTGATCGCGTCGATCAGTCTGGGCGCAGTACGCAAGATGCGTTTTCGTGCACGTGCAGCCGCAAACGTCGGCTGCGCGCTCGACCTGGCTTGCGGCAGCCTGTTGCTGATGGCTGGTGACACGCAAAGGCTGTATCAGCATGCCGTCCCGAAGACGAATGCGGAAGTCGGCGAACGCATCAATCTGACCTACCGGGTCATCCGTGCCATCACTGCGCCGGATTCGCCAGCCGGCTAACATCCGCAGCAAGCGGCAATCATGGACAGGGTCATGCGCAAATTGTTGTGGGTGGGCGGAATCGTGTTGACCACGGCGGCGTGCTCGGCGGCGACGCCGACGGTGGAGTTGCGCGGCGAGGTCTATCGCGTCGAAGTGGCCGACGACAATGCCGAACGTGCGCGCGGCTTGATGCATCGTGACCGCATGGACGCGGATGCCGGCATGCTGTTCCTGTTCGAGCGCCAGGAACCGCAGGCGTTCTGGATGAAGAACACCAGGATTCCGCTGGATATCCTGTACTTCGACCAGGACTGGACCCTGGTTGGCTGGAGTCTGGACACACCACCGTGTTCGCTCGGCGATCGTTGTCCAAGTTATCCGAGTCAGGCCCCCGCGCGTTACGTGCTCGAACTCAACGCCGGTACTGCGGCACGTATCGGAGCGCAGTTTGGCGACAAGCTGACGGTTCACGGGCTCGAGGTCGATTGAGTCGCCGACACCAGCGACGGCTGACGGGCTACTGTAGAGCCGAGCTTGCTCGACTTGGGCATGCGGAAAAGGCAGCGGAGCAAGCTCCGCTCTACAGGAGCAACGGCCCACGTGCCTTTGTAGAGCCGAGCTTGCTCGGCTTGGGCATGCGGAAAAGGCAGCAGAGCAAGCTCCGCTCTACAGGAGCAGGAGCGACGGCAAACGCAGCGGAGCAAGCTCCGCTCAACAGGAGCGACGGCTGACGGGCCTTTGTAGAGCCGAGCTTGCTCGGCTTGGGCATGCGGAAAAGGCAGCGGAGCAAGCTCCGCTCTACAGAAGGCAGAGGCAGCGGAGCAAGCTCCGCGCTACACAAGGCGGGTCACCCGCGCTGGGCGAGTGCCACGACCAGCACCAGGATCACGGTCACCCACAACGCCATGCTGCCGATCGGTGACGTGCGGGCGAGTGCGCCTCCCGGCTCGGACCAGCGCGTCAGGCGTTCGACCAGAGGCCGGCCACTGCGCTGCCAACGAGTGTCGATCAATTCCATCAGCGCGACCCAGATGCGCTCGACCCAGCCCGCAAGGCGCGGCAGCAACATGCGGTAGGTCCAGTCCAGATCGAGGCTGATGGTCAGCGTGCGTTGCATCGCCGGCAGCATGACGAAGAAGGCGAGGCCGGCGAACAGCAGCAACTGGAACTGGCTGACCAGATGCTCGCCGGTGTATGGCTGGTAATCGACCGGGTAGGGCAGCAGGCTGTAGAGCAGGCCAGGGAAGCAGCCGATCGCGATGCAGGCGACGGCGAACAGGATCATCGCTGCACGCATGTTCCACGGTGGATCGGCGGGACGCAGTCCGGAGTCCTTCTGGAAGAACACGAACCACGGGAACTTGATGCCGGCGTGCAGGAACACGCCGGCGGAGGCGGCGGTCAGCAGATACCAGACCCAGACCATCTGCTGGTCGGCGGCGGCCTGGCTGATCATCGACTTGCTGATGAATCCGGAGGTGAACGGGAATGCCGAGATCGCCAGCGCGCCGACGATGCCGCAAAGGGTGGTGATCGGCATGCTCTGGTACAGGCCGCCGAGGTCGGTGCACTTGCGCTTGCCGGTCTGGTACAGCACCGCGCCGGCGCTCATCATGAGCAGCGCCTTGTAGATGATGTGGGCGAAGGCGTGCGCTGCGGCGCCGTTGATCGCCATCTGCGTGCCGATGCCGACGGCGCAGACCATGAAGCCGACCTGGTTGACGATCGAATACGCCAGGATCCGGCGCATGTCGTTTTCCAGCAGCGCGTAGATGATCCCGTAGAACACCATGTACAGGCCGATCCAGATCAGGACCTGCGCGCCCGGAAACAGCAGAATCAGCGCTAGCACCGCGGTCTTGGTGGTGAACGCGGTGAGGAACACGCTGCCGAACGGGCTGCCCTCGGGATAGGCGTCGGCCAGCCACGCGCTGATCGGCGGCGCGGCGGCGTTGATCAGCACGCCGATCAGCACTACCCAGGTGTCGAAGTTGTCGAGCACCAGCGGGCGCACGTCGATCGATCCGGTGTGGATCATCACGCCTTCGATGCCGATCTTCAGGATCACGCCGCCGACCAGGTGCATCAGTGCATAACGCACGCCCGCGCGGCGCGCCGCGTCGGTTCCGCCGCACCAGATGACGACCGTGGAGAACAGCGCCATGAACTCCCAGAACAGGAAGAAGGTGATCAGGTCGCCGGCAAAACTGACGCCGACGGCGCCGGCCGCATAGGCGTAGCTGGCCGCTGTTTCCTGCCATTTCGCCTGACGCAGGCCGAACAGACCGCCGGCGAAGGCCATGATCGCGAATGCGGTCGCGAACAGCCGCCGCACCGGGCTGGCCTCGACCAGTTCGATCGGATAGCCGAGGAAGCCGACCGTCATCAGCACGCCATCCGGCAACTGCCAGATCGCCCACAGCGTCAGCAACGGCGCAGCGAGCACCAGGACCGGGCGCATCCCGGGGCGCGCAACCGCGATCAGCAGCGCGCCGAGAATCAGGATGAAGGCGGGCGGAAAAGCCAGTTCAAGCATCGTCGCGACGCTCCTTGGCCTCGGCAGCGGCGCTGTAATAGTCCTCGCGACGCTTGAGGAAGAAACCCAGAGCCTTGGCGAACAGCACCATGCCGACGCAGCTCAGGAATCCGAACGCGGCGTTGAAACCGAACCAGCCGTCGAAATCGAAGTACGCATGCATGTGCACCAGCGCCTGCGCCAGTACGCTGGCGAGCAGGATCGCCGCGAACGCCCACCACAGGCGGCGTATGTTCGCCGGCCGGCTGAGCCAGGGCGTCGCGGGTGCATTGGCAGGCTGATCGGGTGCGCTCATGGCAGGTTGACGATGGCCTTTTCGAGGCCGACCACCGGCCCGTTGAAGACAAAGAACAGGATGGTCAGCGTCGCCGTGGTCACCAGCGCGGCAACCATCGGCCACGGGGCTTCGCCGTGCTCGGTTTTTGGTGGCACGCTCTCCGGGCGGAAAAAGGCGCGCTGGATGATCGGCAGGAAATATGCGGCGTTCAGCGCGGTCGACAGGATCAGCACCGCCAGCACGAAGTAGAGATCGTTCTGGAAGGCGCCGGCGATCATGTACCACTTGGACACGAAGCCCGCCGTCGGTGGCACGCCGACCATGCTCAGCGCACCGATGGTGAATGCGGCCATGGTCCAGGGCATACGCCGGCCGATGCCGTCGAGCTGCGACAACTGGGTCTTTCCGGCGGCGACATAAACGGCGCCGGCCACGAAGAACAGGGTGATCTTGCCGAAGGCATGGGCAACGATGTGCAGCGCTGCGCCGATTTCGGCAAACGGCGTCAGCACCAGCGCCGCCATCACGATGTAGGACAGTTGGCCGATGGTGGAGTACGCCAGCATGCGCTTGAAGTTGTCCTGCCGCAGCGCGACCACCGACGCCGCGATGATGGTGAAGCCAGTCAGGTAAACCAGCAGGCGTTCGGCCGGGATGCTGGCGAGGAACTCGGTGCCGAAGATGTAGATGACCACCTTGGTCAGCGTGAACACGCCGGCCTTGACCACGGCGACCGCGTGCAGCAACGCGGACACCGGCGTCGGCGCGACCATTGCCGCCGGTAGCCAGCGATGCACAGGCATCACCGCCGCCTTGCCGACGCCGAGCACGAACATCGCCAGCAGCAGCGCCGCCTCGACCGGACCGACCTTGCCGGCGAGGATGCCGCCCTCGACGAAGTCGACGCTGCCGGCCAGATGCCAGGTCCAGACGATCGCCGGCAGCAGCAGGCCGATCGAAGTCGCCAGCAGGATGCCGAGGTAAATCCGTGCGCCTTGCACCGCGTTGCGATTGCCGGCGTGCGATACCAAGGGGTAGGTCGACAGCGTCAGCACTTCGTAGAACACGAACAGGGTGACCAGGTTGCTGGCCAGTGCGACGCCCATGGCGCCGGTCAGCGCGATCGCGAAGCACACATAAAAGCGCGTCTGGTGCTGCTCGCGCTTGGCGCGCATGTAGCCGATCGAATACACCGAGGTGACGATCCACAGACCGCTGGCGAGCAGCGCGAACAGGATGCCGAGTGGCTCGGCGCGCAGCCCGAGCACGATGCCTGGCAGCGGTTCGGCCAGGCGCAGCAGCGGCGTGTTGCCGGCCTGCACGTCGCCGAGTACGCCGATGGCGCAGATGAAAAGACTGACCGCCGTGATCAGCGTGACGCTCTCGCGCAGATTCGGGAAACGATCGCACAGCACGATGCCGACGGCGCCCAGCAGCGGAATCAGCAACATCCATTGCAGCGCGTCGCCGGCGCTCATGGTGCGCTTCCGATCAACGCGCGCGCGGCCTGGTCGGCGATGCCGATGGTCAGGCGGGTGTCGATGCCGAACCACAGATTCGCCAGCGCCAGCAGCCAGGTCGGCAGCAACAGGCCGAGTGGTACTTCGCGCGTGTGGTCGCGCGATTCGCTTTGCTGGAACCAGGCGATCTCGACGATGCGCCAGATGTACACCACCGCCATCAGCGAACTGATCACAATCGCCGCGATCAGCACCCACCAGCCCTGTTCCAGCGCCGCCAGTATCAGGTACCACTTGCTGATGAAACCGACCGTCAGCGGCACGCCGATCAGGCTGAGGCCGCCGACAACGAACGCCGCCATGGTCCACGGCATGTCGCGCCCCAGTCCCTTGAGTTGATCGACACGGGTGCTGCCCACGCGCCAGGCGATGCAGCCGAGCGCCATGAACAGCGCGCCCTTCATCAGCGCATGGTTGAACATGTGCAGCAGAGCTGCGGTCAGACCGAGCACCGATCCCAACGCCAGCCCGAGCGTGATGTAGCCAACCTGGGCGATGCTGGAATAGGCGAGCAGGCGTTTGGCGTCGGGCTGGCGGATCGCCACCGCCGAGGCCACCAGCATGCCGATCACCGCGAGCACCATCAGGATCTGCGACAGCGGCAACTCGCCGAAGGAGAAGTGAATGCCGAAGATGGTGTAGAGGAAGCGGATCAGCACATAGGCCGCCACCTTGGTCGCGGTTGCGGCCACCAGCGCGGTGACCGCCGAAGGCGCGTAGGTGTAGGCGTTGGGCAGCCACAGATGCAGCGGAAACAGCGCCAGCTTGAGGCAGATGCCGACCACCAGGAAGGCCGCCGCGGTGTGCGCGGTGCGCGTGCTCGCCACCGCCGGCAGGCGTTCGGCCAGATCGGCCATGTTCAGCGTGCCGGTAAGCGCATACAACAGGCCAACCCCGATCAGAAAGAAAGTGGCGCCGATGGTGCCCATGATCAGGTAGCGGAACGCACTGGTCAGCGCGCGGCGGTCGCGACCGAGCGCAATCAACGTGTAGGTGGACAGCGACGAAATCTCGAGAAACACGAACACGTTGAAGGCGTCGCCGGTGGCGCTGATGCCGAGCAGCCCCGCGAGCAGCAGCATCATGGCGGCATACATGCCCGGCTGCTGCTCGGGGTCGACTTCGCGGCCCGCGCTCAGGCGGGCATAGGGCAGGACCACCGCGGCCACCATCGCCACCAACAGTTGCACCATGGCATTGGCGGCATCCAGGCGATATTCGATGCCCCACGGCGCCGCCCAGCCACCCAGCGCGTAACTGAGCTGGCCATGCACCTGAACCTCGGCCACCAGCCACAGCGCGATCGCCAACACGCTCCAGCTGACCGCCGTCGCCAGCGCCCACGGCGCGGTGGCGCCACGCAGCAGCACGAGCAGCGGCGCTGCCAGCAATGGAATGACGACGATCAGGACCTGCAGATGGACGCTCATCACGCCTCGTTGTCCATGCGCTGCAGTTGGTCTTCGTCGACCGTGCCGTAGGCTTCCTTGATGCGCAGCACCAGCGCGAGCCCAAGCGCGGTGGTGGCTACGCCGACCACGATCGCGGTGAGGATCAACACATGCGGCAGCGGATTGGAGTAGACCTCCACGCCCTCGGTCAGGATCGGCGCGGCGCCTTCGAGCACGAAACCCAAACTGATGTAGAGGAAGAACACCGCAGTCTGGAAAATGTTCAGCCCGACCAGTTTCTTGACCAGGTTGCCGCGCGAAATCACGGTATACAAGCCGACCATCATCAGTGCGATGACGATCCAGTAGTTGTAGAGGGCGAGTTCCGGGATCACGTTCGAACCCTTTCGGCGAACAGCAGCGCCAGCAGCGCCATCGTCGACGCGACCGTGATGCAGACACCGATCTCGACCAGCAGGATGCCGAAGTACTGTCCCGAGACTGGGGTGCTGCCGATCGGGTTGTAGTCGAGGTAATTGGCGCCGAGCGCGAGGCTGATCAGCCCGGTTCCCCCGTACAGCAGCACGCCGACGGCGGCCAACCCGCGCAGCACCGCAACCGGCGCCACGCGGCGGGTCTCGTCCGGTCCGAACACCAGCATGTGCACGATCAACGCCGACGCCAGGATGACGCCCGCCTGGAACGCGCCGCCGGGCCCGAGCTTGCCGTGGAACACTACGTACAGGCCGAACAGCACGATCACCGGAATCAGGAACTTGGCGACCACCCGCAGGATCAGCGAATCGTGCATCAGCGATTCTCCTTGCGGCGGATGCCGCCGATCAGCAGAAACACGCCCAGCCCGGCGGTGAACACCACGACCACCTCGCCGAAAGTGTCGAAGCCGCGATAACTGGCGAGCACGCTGGTCACCACATTGGGAATGCCGATCTCCTTGCCCGATTCCTCCAGATAGCGCGGCACCACATGCTGATGCACCGGATTCTCCGGGTGCCCGACTTTCGGCATGTCGAGCGTGCCGTAGACCAGTACAGCCGTGGTGACCAGGGTCAGGCTCAAAGGCAGCCACTGGCGTTCGACACGACGCTCGAAACGGCCGGTCTTGCTGAGTGCCATCAACATCAGCAAGGTCGACACGCCGGCGCCGACAGCGGCTTCGGTGAAAGCCACATCGGGTGCGTCCATTACCATGAACATGCCAGCCGACAGCAGGCTATAGGCACCGAAGACCATGACCACGGCCATCAGATCGCGGCTCAGCGCGACGAAGATCGCGGTGATCAGCATGAAGGCCAGCAGCAGAATGATGAGCAGCGAGGCGATGGCAGCTATTCCTTGTTCTGTGCCGGTTCGCGCAGTCCGCTGGCCCACGCGGTGGCGGCCAGTGCGTGACACGCGGTCGGGCTGGTGAACAGCAGGAACACGAAGATCAGCAGCAGCTTGACCGAGCCCAGCGTTGGTCCGAACCACCAGGCCAGCCCAGCGAGAAACAGGCCCGCCGCGAGCGTGTCGATGACGCCGGCCGCATGCAGCCGCGTGTAGAAATGCGGGAAGCGCAGCAGGCCGATGCCAGCAACGATCAGCAGACCTGACCCGAGCGACAGCAGCAGCACCGCCAGTGCGTGCGAAATGCTCACGATTGCGCCTCGTCGTCGCGCGACAATTTGCTGTTGCGGCTGTAATTCATCATCGCCACCATCGCAATGAAGTTGATCAATGCGTAGAGCAGCGCAATATCCAGGTAGTCGGCTCGCCCGGCGAAGGCGCCGAGCAGGGCGATCAACAGCACGGTCTTGGTGCCGAAACTGTTGACGGCGAGGATGCGGTCGTAAACCGTGGGCCCCAGCAAGGTGCGCGCGAGCGCGGCGCCCATCGCCACCAGAATGGCCACGCCGGCAGTCTCCAGAATCATGGCTGCACCTCCTCGACATCGCTGGGCACCAGCAAATCCAGCTGGCCGTCGCGTACAGCCTGGCCGGACGCCTGGGTCAGCGCGTGCACCAGCAATTCGTCGCCAGTCAGGGCGATGCTGACGGTACCCGGCGTCAGGGTGATCGAATTGGCCAGGATGACTTTCCCGAGGTCGCTGGTCTGGCGCATGCGAACACGCAGGAAGTGCGGCTGGATGGCATCCGCGCGCGGCGACAGGATGGCACCGAGCACCTGCAGGTTGGAAATCACGATCTCCACCACCAGGCGCGCCCAGAAGCGCAACAAACCGAACGACATGTGGATCGGATGGCTCTCATGATCGATCGCGTCCATGCGCCGCGCCAGCCACAGCGTGAAGAGCACGCTGAACACGCCCAAGGCCAGCAACAGTGGCTTGGCAAAGCCCGACAGCACCCACCAGAGGACGCCGAGCGAAAGGCCGAGGCTGATCGTGTGCTTCATGATTCTGGTCGGTATCAGCGCGATCCGGAAGGGCTGTTCTGCAACGCCGCCCGTGCAGGCGACCACAGCCGCCGGAGGATAGCAGAGGGTGATTACGGTCTCGTGAGCGCCCGTTCAGGGTTGTGAAAATGGCTGGGCGGAGGCCGCGAAGGGCCATCGACCAGCAACAGCGGCGCCGCAGGCGCGGCGCCCTCCAGAAGCGCGCGGCTCGCAAGCTCAGCGCGAGGCTCGAATGCTTTTGGAGGGCCGCGCGCCGGCGCGGCCGCTTTCGGTCTGGGGGCGTGCAGTTCGAGTTCCACTCAGCCATCATTCGATGATTGACCAATCGTGAATCGCCCATGACCTTGCGTCGCCCGTTCGCTGTGATGATGCTTGCGCTATCGCTGTTCGCCTGTGGGCGCGATGCCGGGCAGGAAACCTCAGTACCGTTGGCCAGCGAGTCGGCACAATCGACTGCGTTTGGCGCCGGGCCCTGGCTGCGCGATCGGTTGCCGGCCGATGCCATTGTCTACGCGCGCCTGCCCAGTCCCTGGCGCAGCGCGCTGGGTCCGGCCGGCAAGCGCAACGACCGCATGTTTCAAAGTCAGGCATATGTCGATGCCGTGACTCGCATGCGCACTGATCTGGGCAAGGACCCGCTGTCAGGAGAGGCGGCCGTGCCGCTCGCCGGACTGCTTTACCGCCTCGGATCGCCGGTCGAGATCGCCGTGGTGGCGACTGGCCGCATCGCATCCCCGGCGGCGAACGTCTACGCGACGCTGAGCCTCGACTATGCCGACGCGGCAACGCTCGGCAAGGTGCTTGGCGAAGCCATGGGCGGCACGCCGCTGACTTTTGATGCCGATGGGTACGCCTCGTTGGCGGACGCGGGCGCACCGGCATTTGTGCATTTCGACGCGGCGGAAAAGCGGCTTTCGGCGTTGGTCGGAATGTACGCCAACCTCGACTCGCTGAAATCACTGCGCAAGGGCTTCGCCGAAGCCAAGGTCGAGCCGCGCGCAGAACTGGCGCTGGAGCGCGAGATCGACGCGCACGGGGCCGGCCTGGCGATCTGGGCCGATGTCGAAGCGCTGCGTCCGATCCTGAGTGCCGGCGTCGCCGACGAAGCAGCGCGCAAGGTGCTGGAGCAGACCAAACGCATCGCGCTGGGTTGGGGCAGCGTCGATGGCCACGGACGACTCGGACTGCGCGCGGAAATCAGTGGCGCGGCATGGGCAAACTATCTGCCGCAGTCGCCGCGCAAGCTCGATCTGAAGGCTTCGGGGCGCACGCGCATGCTGCTCAGCGCAAGCTGGTTCACCAGCGACGACATCGCCCGCATCGCCGCTGCGATCAAGCAGGACGAGGATCTCGCCAAGGGCTGGAACGAGGTCGACGCCAAACTGTCCGAGATCAGCGGTCTGCAGATCACCGACGTGTTTGCGGCCTTCGGTCCGGACCTGGCGGCATTTTCCGACGACGCCGGCGAGTTCATGGCGATCCGCATTCGCGACAGCGCTGCGCTGGAGCGTCTGCTGTCCACGCTCGGCGAAAAGTTCAAGTCCAAACACAGTGTCAGCGAGCACGAGGGTCAGAAGATCCACCACCTGCGTTTGCCGAGCATGCTCGAAATCGGCCGCACCATTGGCAAGGATGCGGAAAAGCTGGACGACGTCGTCGCCGCGCAGATCTACGCGCGTGCCGGCAGCCACCTGTACTGGATCGAACAGGACGGCTGGCTGATCGTGGCCGGTGTTCCGCAACCGTTGATGGACCGGCTGGCATTGGGCGCGGATCAACCGCTGGACGAGTTCATGCGCGCTGCAGGGGGCGATCCGACCGCAATGCTCGGCGGCGCTGCGGTGGTCAACGACGCCGCTCGGCGCACGTACCACGCTTGGCTCGGCGCGCTGGCCAGCATCGCCGACCTCGGCGGCGTCGAGGTCGACCTGATGCCGTTGCCAACCGCGCGTCAACTGACGTTGCCGGATGAATCCGCGCTCGGCGCCAGCCTGCATGTGACGCCGACACGCCTGCACCTCGAACTCAATTACGCGCAGCACCCGATGGAATGGATCGGCGGCAGCGATGGCCTGACCGTGGTCGCCGTCGGCGGCATACTGGCCGCCATCGCCATCCCGGCCTATCAGGACTACACGCTGCGCGCCGAAGTCGCCAGCGCCATGATCGAGACCGCTGCGTTGAAGGTGGCGATCGCCGACTACTACGCCGATCAGGCCGAATTGCCGACCGACGCCGAATCGTTGGGGATGGAACTGCCGCTGACCACGGCAAGCGGGAAGGCCGAGGTGGATCTGGACAACGGCGCGGTCATCGTGCGGTTCAACGACAGCGCAGGCAGCGGACTGGCCGGCACCTACCTGTATCTGCTGCCGGCGCAACAAGGCGAGGGGGCCATCACCTGGCTCTGCGGCCATGCGGCCAATGGCGCCGACGACCTGTTGGTCGAAATGAGCGAGGACGCCGCGACGACCGACGTGCCGGAGCGCTACCTGCCGGCGTCATGCCGCAGTTGACGGCAGCGTGTTCGCCGGGGAATGGAGCCATGCCGCAAATTGAAGCCTGCCGTGCCCAGTGATCCCTGTGGCATACTTGGCGGCTGATTCGCGATTCCTGTCGCGCCCTGTCATCGTTTACGAGTCGAATCCATGGATTTCCTGATTTCCCCCGCTTACGCCCAGGCTGCCGGGCAGCAACCCAGCATGTGGCCGAGCCTGATCATGTTGGTGGTGTTCTTCGCGATCTTCTATTTCCTGTTGATCCGCCCACAGCAGAAGCGCGTCGCCGAGCACAAGAAAATGGTCGATGCGCTGGCGCGTGGCGACGAAATCGTCACTTCGGGCGGATTGCTCGGACGCGTCGAAGAAGTCAGCGACAGCTTCGTGACCTTGGAAATCGCCCAGGGCGTCCGCATCAAGGTGCAGAAGCACGCGCTCGGCGCGGTGCTTCCGAAGGGTACCTACAAGCCCGCTTGACGCGCCAGGTTCCTCCCATCCGTCTGCTCCAGTAGCCTCGACCGAGGTGATTGATGTTTGATTTACCCAAATGGAAGCTCGGCCTGGTGGCCGTGCTGGTGATTCTGGCGGCTTTGTACGCGCTGCCGAACGCTTTCCCGGAACAACCGGCGATTCAGATTTCTGCCAATCGCGGATCGAGCATCGACGATGTCCTCCAGGGGCGCGTCGAAGGTGCGTTGAAGGGCAAGGAACTCGCCTATTTCGGGCTGGAGCGCAGCGAAGAGCGCTTGATGGTCCGTTTCGCCGACGCCGACCTGCAGCTCAAGGCCGCGGATCTGCTGCGCGACGAGCTCAAGGACAAGTACACGGTTGCCTTGAACCTTGCGACCACGGTGCCGGGTTGGCTGCAGTCGATCGGCGGCCGCCCGATGACCCTGGGCCTGGATCTGCAAGGCGGCGTGCACTTTCTGATGGAAGTCGATCAGGAGGCCGCGCGCGTCAAGCTGGAGGATCGTTATGTCAACGACATCTACCAGATCCTGCGCGCCGAGAAGATCGCCTACCGATCGGTTTCCCGTGCCCGCGACGGCCTGACGGTGCAACTGCTGTCGGCTGAGGACCGCACGCGCGCGGTGGCCGAGCTCGCCGAGCAGGCGCCGGATCTGACGGTCGAACTGGTCGAGCCGGGCGACGGCACGGCGCTGTTCGCGAAGATCAAGCCGGAGATGATCGTCGCCGCGCAGAAGCACACCATCGATCAGAACATCACCACCTTGCGTAACCGCGTCAGCGAACTCGGCGTGGCCGAGCCGGTGATCGCGCAGCAGGGTCAGACGCGCATCGTGGTGCAGTTGCCCGGCGTGCAGGACACCGCAACGGCGAAGAAGATCCTCGGCGCGACGGCCACGCTGGAGTATCGGGCGGTGAACGACAGCGCCAATGCCGCGGAAGCGGCGCAGAGCGGCCGGATTCCGCCGGATTCCAGGTTGTACTACGACCAGCAGGGCACACCGATACTGCTGAAGAAGGACGTGATCGCCACCGGAGACCAGTTGGTCGACGCGACCAGCGGCTACGACCAGCAGACGGCCACGCCGATGGTGGCGGTGCGCCTCGACTCGGCAGGTGGGCGCCGCATGCTCGACTTCACCAGCGAGAATGTCGGCCGCCCCATGGCGGTCGTCTACATCGAGCGCGTGCCGGAGTTCCGCACCATCAACGGCGAGGAAGTACGCAGCTTCAAGGAAACGCAGACGGTCATCAGCGTCGCATCGATCCGTGGCGTGTTCAGCACCAACTTCCAGACCACTGGCCTCGAAAGCTCCAATTACGCACGTGATCTCGCGCTGTTGCTGCGTGCCGGATCGCTGGCGGTGCCGGTCGACATCATCGAAGAGCGCGTGATTGGTCCCAGTCTCGGCCAGGACAACATCGAACGCGGCCTCGAAGCCACGCTGATCGGCTTCCTGCTGATCGTGATCTTCGTGATCTTCTACTATCGGGTGGTGGGCTTGGTGGCGGTGGTTGGTCTGTGCGTCAACCTGCTGCTGCTGTTCGCCATCTTGAGCGCACTCGGCGCCACGCTGACGATGCCCGGCATCGCCGGTATCGTGCTGACCCTGGGTATGGCGGTGGACGCCAATGTGCTGATCGCCGAGCGCATCCGCGAGGAAGTGCGCTCCGGCAATTCGCCGATGAACGCCCTCAAGGCCGGTTACGAAAAAGCCTGGGGCACCATTCTCGACGCCAATCTGACCACGCTGTTTGCCGCTATCGCGATGTTCGCGTTCGGCTCGGGTCCGGTGAAGGGATTCGCGGTGACCATGTTCACCGGCATCCTGACCTCGATGTTCAGCGCCGTCACCGTGACCCAGTTGATCATGGCGATGGTTTACGGTCGGCAGCGCAAAGTGCAGTCGATCTCGGTTTGAGACCGGGATAGACCAAGGAGCAAGTCATGGAACTATTCAATCCGCACTCCAACATCCCGTTCATGCGCTGGCGCAAGGTATCGGTCGCGGTTTCCATCTGCCTGATCGTGCTGTCGCTGGTTCTGCTGGCAACCCGCGGGCTCAACCTGGCGCTCGACTTCACCGGTGGCACGCTGGTCGAGGCCGAGTTCAAACAGCCGGTGGAGATCGAGCAGGTACGATCTGCGCTGGACAGCGCCGGATTCGAAAACTTCACCGTGCAGAGCATCGGCGGCGCACGCGAGGCGGCAATGCGTCTGCCGCCGATGGTCAAGGGCGAACAGGGCATCGAGCGGCAGCGTGAAGTTGCCGAGTCCGTGGGCAAGGCGCTGAACGCGGCTGGACTCGACGCCATCATCAAGCGCAGCGAGTTCGTCGGGCCGCAGGTCGGCAAGGAACTCGCCGAAGACGGCGTCATCGCGGTGGTGTTCGTGATCCTGACCATCATGCTGTACGTCGCCATGCGTTTCGAGTGGCGCTTCGGCATTGCGGCGATCGCCGGTGAGGCGCACGACGTGATCATCGCGCTCGGCTTCGTCTGTTTGCTCGGACTCAACTTCGATCTGACCGTGCTTGCGGGTCTGTTGACGGTGGCCGGCTACTCGATCAACGACAAGGTGGTGGTGTTCGACCGCGTCCGCGAAATCTTCCGCAGCGCGCGCAAGCTCGGGCCCGAGGACACCATCAACAAGGCGATCAACAATACCTTGTCGCGCACCATCATCACCGGCATCACCACCTTCTTTGCGTTGTTCTCGCTGTATTTCCTCGGTGGCCCGGCGGTGGAAGGCTTCGCCATCACGGTGATCTTCGGAATCACCATCGGCACGCTGTCCTCGATCTTTTTCTGCAATCCGATCCTGCTCTGGCTCGGTGTGTCGAAGTCCGATCTGCAGGTGGTCAGGAAAGAAGACCCGGAGCTTGCGCTGCGGCCTTGAGGGCTGGCCCGGTTCCACAGCCGACATGGCGCCTGCGGGCGCCATGTCGTTTTCGCGGCATACGCGCCCAAAGTAGCAGGCCCGATGGCTACATTGTTTGACCGATCGCACTGGCATCGGCCGGCGTCGGCACGCAGACTATAGTCATGAAGCCGAGCCTCCAATTACGTGTCGGTCAGCAACTCACGCTGACGCCGCAACTCAAGCAGGCGATCCGCCTGCTGACCTTGTCGACGCTGGAGTTGCAGAGCGAATTGTCGTTGGCGATCGAGACCAATCCGATGCTGGAATGGGACGACGCCCAGCCCAGCGACGACCAGAACGCTGCATCCGACGCCGAAGCAGAAGCGGCCGCAACCAGCGAACCCGAGCGCGACTCGGAGCCAGCGGCAGACGAGGACTGGCGCGACGCCGATTTCGACTTGCCGGACTATGCGGCCGGCCGACAGGGCGACGGCAACAACGAGGATGATGACGCTGGGGACTCGCGATTCGCCGAGGTGCCCGATCTCACCGACCACCTGTTGTGGCAACTGCACCTGTCGCAATTGAGCGCGCGCGATCGGGCGATCGCCCATGCCATCGTCGAGGCGCTCGATGACGATGGTTACCTGACCGAGTCCGATGAGGCGATCATCGATGCGGTGGCGTGGGAGCATCGCGTCGGCGTCGATGAGGTGGCGGCGGTGCGCCATTTCGTGCAACAGCTTGAGCCGGTGGGCGTGGCCAGCCGCGACTTGCGCGAGTGCCTGACCGTTCAGTTGCACCAGTACGAGCACGCCGAAGCGCAAGCGCTGGCCTTGCGCATCGTGACCACCCATCTCGAGTTCCTTGCTCGCCACGACCGGACCCGACTGGCGCGCGAACTGGCGGTTTCCGATGCCGAACTCGACGCTGCGATCGCGTTGATCCGCAGGTTGTCGCCGAAACCCGGCGCGCGCTTTTCGGCAGTGGCGACTGAACACGTGGTTCCTGATGTTTATGTCCATCGGCGCCACGGGCGCTGGGATGTCAGCCTGAATCCGGCTGCAGCGCCGAAACTCAGGGTCAACGACCACTACGCCAGTCTGCTGCGACGTTGTGGCCGCGACGAGGGTACGGCGCTCAAGGGCCAGCTGCAGGAAGCGCGCTGGTTGCTGAAGAGCCTGGAACAACGCGACCAGACAGTGCTCAAGGTGGCGCGTGTCATTGTCGAGCGCCAGGAGCGGTTTTTCGATCGGGGTCCTGAGGAAATGCGTCCGCTGGTGCTGCGCGAGGTGGCCGAGGAGATCGGGATGCATGAGTCGACGGTCAGTCGCGTGACCACGCGCAAGTATCTGCATTCGCCGCGCGGTACTTTCGAATTCAAGTACTTCTTCTCCAGTCATGTGGCCACCCGCGACGGCGGCGAGGCCTCGAGTACCGCAATCCAGGCCATGATCAAGAAGCTGATCGACGAGGAGGCAGCGCAGAAGCCGCTTTCCGACAGCGCCATCTCCGATCTGCTGAAGCGACGCGGAATCCTGGTGGCGCGGCGCACGGTCGCCAAGTATCGTGAGGCGATGCGCATTCCTTCATCCAACGAACGTGTGCGATCCGGCTGATATGGGATATGCCCACCTCGCTGCAGTGAGTTCGGTCGCAGTGCTGTGCCGGACCGTTGTAACGCATCCGCAGCACCGCAGCCGGTGTTGCCAATCCGCAGAGGAGCCAACCGATGAACCTCACCATCTCCGGTCACCAATTGGACCTTACCGACTCTCTCAAGCATTACTCGCGGTCCAAAGTTCAGAAACTGGTCGAGCCGTTCGAAAAGGTGATCGATGTGCACGTGATCCTGGGCACCGAAAAACTGGCGCAATATGCGGAAGCGACGGTGAATCTGCGGGGCAGCAAGCTGTTCGCCAAGGCTGAAGGCAAGGACGTGTACGCCGCCATCGACGGTTTGGTCGACAAGCTCGATCGTCAGTTGGTCAAACACAAGGAGCGCGCCAGCGAGCATCGCGGCGCCATCGTCGACGATTTCAACGGATGATCTGCCGAACATGCAATTGATCGATATCCTGGCTCGCGACCGCGTCGCGGCCGACCTCAATGTCAGCAGCAAGAAGCGTCTGCTGGAGAAGCTGGCTGGATTGCTGGCGGGCGACCTCGGCGCCGGCGTGGAACGCGCCATCTTCGAGGCCCTGATCGCGCGCGAACACCTGGGATCCACCGGTCTCGGCCAGGGTGTCGCCATTCCGCACGGGCGCGTCGGCGGCGACATTCCGCCGACCGCCGCCTTCGTTCGGATCAAGGATCCGATCGATTTCGATGCGGCGGATGGAGAGCCTGTCGACCTGGTGCTGGCGCTGGTGGTGCCGGACCACTTCACCGATCAGCATCTGGCCTTGTTGTCGCAAGTCGCGGAACTTTTCAGCCAGGCTGAGGTATGTGCCGAACTGCGCGCCGCCGGCGGCGCACAGCAATTGTTCGAGCGATTGAGCCAGCGCACGCTCGCGCTCAGCGAAGTCTGATCTCGACGGCGCCGACGGAGCCAGCCGATGACGCGCTCGCTGACCGCTCACGAGCTGTTCGACGAAGTCCGAACCCGTCTCGAATTGAGCTGGGAAGGCACCCACGAGGGTGGCGAGCGGCGCATCGAGATCGCCGAAGGGCGCCAGCGGCGCCCATCGCTGATCGGCTACCTGAATCTGATTCACCCGAACAAGATCCAGATCCTGGGTTCCGAGGAACTCGCGTTTCTCGACGGTCTGCCGGCGACGACACGCCGGGTGACCATCCAGCGCATGGTCAAGCTGCAGCCGGCCGTGCTGGTGCTGACGCGTGGGCTGGTCCCGCCGGCTGATCTGCTCGCTGCGGCACGCCGCAACCACATTCCGGTATGGCGCACCGGCAAGCGTGGCCATGACGTGCTCACCTATCTGCAATACCACCTTGCGCGTGCGCTGGCGCCGCAGACGACATTGCACGGCGTGTTCCTGGAGGTCTATTCGATCGGTGTCCTTATTACCGGCGAGGCGGGTGCGGGCAAGAGCGAACTGGCGCTGGAACTGGTCACCCGCGGTCATCGATTGATTGCCGACGATGCGCCGGAGTTCACCATGGTCGCGCCGGATGTCATCGACGGCACCTGCCCGGAAATGTTGCAGGACTGCCTGGAGGTTCGTGGCCTGGGCGTGCTCAACGTGCGGGAAATGTTTGGCGACACCGCAGTGAAGCGCAACAAGTATCTGCGCCTGGTCCTGCACCTCGGTCCAACCGTCGCCGACAGCCAGCAGGAGGGCATGAAACGGCTGTTCGGCGATGTCAGCTCGATTCGCGTGCTGGAGGTCGATATCCCGCGACTGGTGATTCCGGTAGCGCCGGGGCGCAACCTGGCGGTGCTGGTGGAGGCGGCCGTGCGCAACCACGTGCTGAAGAGCAAGGGCATCGACGCCGCGCAGACCTTCGTCGATCGCCAGGCGCATTCGTTGAAGCGGGAGCGCACATGGTAGACGCGGTGCAGCAGAGCCAGGGAAAGATCCGGCTGGCGGTGGTCAGCGGATTGTCCGGTTCGGGCAAAAGCGTGGCTTTGCGCACGCTCGAGGATCTCGGTTTCTATTGCATCGACAATCTGCCGGCGAGCCTGTTGCCGGCGTTGGCCGATCACGCTCTCGGCGCCGGCGAAACACGTTACCCGCGCCTCGCGGTGGGCATCGATGCGCGCACTGCCGCCGCCGATCCCGACGAACTGGCGCGCGCGTTTTCCCACCTCGCGGTGATCGGACTGCCGCCATTCCTGTTGTTTCTGGACGCCCGCGACGATGTCCTGCTGAAGCGCTTCAGCGAAACCCGTCGGCGCCATCCGCTTGGCTGCGAGGGTTCGTCGTTGTCCGATGCGATCTTTCGCGAACGCCAGGTACTGAAATCGCTGAAACAGATCGCCGATGTCGAAATCGACACCAGCGAGCTCAATGTCTACCAGTTGCGTCGGCGCATCCTCGAGGCGCTCGGCATCAGCGCCAGCGGCGTGTCGCTGTTGTTCGAGTCGTTCGCCTTCAAGCGCGGCGTACCCGATGACGCCGATTTCGTGTTCGACGCCAGGGCGCTGCCCAATCCTCACTGGGAGTCGCGGCTGCGGCCATTTTCCGGTCGCGATGCCGCTGTGCGCGAATACTTCGAGCAACGCGCCGAAGTCGGCGAATTCATCGACGATGTCGAGCGCTTCCTGAAACGCTGGCTGCCGCGTTTCGATCCCACCGAGCGCAGTTATCTGACGGTCGCCATTGGCTGCACCGGCGGCCGTCACCGCTCGGTCTACATCGTCGAACAGTTGCAGGAGCGCTTCCGGGTGCTCGGTGGGGAGGTGCTGTGTTTTCATCGGGAACTGGCGTGAGAGCGGTGCACCCTGGCGCTGGGCCCCTGCGGCGTCCGCGTTCGGCGCCGCGTGCGTCGATGAAAAAGGGGCAGGGGGCAGGGGGCAAGGGGTCTGCACTGTCGTCGGCCCGGACTCTATCGCGCTTCGAGTGCGACATCTCGCGATCAGCCGTATCGGCGCGGAAAGGCATTCCCCCTTTCCCCGGCCGCCAGTCCCTTTTTGCGTCGGCACTGATTCCGCTGCGCAGGCATCGCTCATGAGCGTCGGTGTGCTGCTGGCTACTCACGACGGGATCGCTACCAGCATGCTGGCCGCTGCACGCCGGGTGATGCGCGTTCTGCCGCTCAAAGTGGACATTTTTGAGGTACCTTGGGACGTCGGCGATGCCGAAGTGCGCACCCGCGCCCTGCGCCAGTCTCTGCGTGAACTGGACGAAGGCATGGGTGTGCTGGTGCTGGCGGATCTGTACGGCGCATCACCCTTCAACCTGGCGGCAGAACATGAGCCGGGGCGAACAGTGGTGCGGGTGGCCGGATTGAACTTGTCGATGCTGCTCAGGGTGTTGAACTACCCCGAGCTGGCTTTGCGGGAACTGGCCGAAGTGGCCAGAGACGGTGGACGATCGGGGGTGGTGATCGATGGTTGAACGCGAGATCACAGTCAGCAACCGACTTGGCCTGCACGCGCGCGCGGCAGCCAAGCTGGTGCAACTCAGTGGTCGTTACGCCTCACGCGTTTCGCTGATCTGTCGCGGTCGCGAGGTCAACGCACAGAGCATACTCGGCGTCATGATGCTTGCTGCCGGTAAAGGAGTCGTGGTAATCGTGCGTGCCGATGGTGCCGACGAGGAGGGCGCATTGCAGGCGGTGGCCGAGTTGTTCGATCGTCGCTTCGACGAACCGGACTGACTCATGCAGCCCTGCGCGCGCCGAACACGGGTTGAATCGGGAGGCGTCGCATGGCGCTGATCCTGAGCGGGCAGGGCGCATCCAAGGGCATCGGCATCGGCCGCGCGCGGGTGCTCGAAAGCGGCGGCGTCGAAATCCCCGAGTACACGCTGGATCCCGATCAGATCGGTGCGGAAATCGATCGCTATCGCGCGGCCGTGTCCGCCGCGCGCGCCGAACTGACCGTGGTTGCCGATCGCCTCGGACCGCAAGTCGCCAGCGAGGTGCGTGAGTTCATCGAGACGCATTTGATGATGCTCGAAGACGACGCGCTGGTGGAGTCGCCCATCGAGTTCATCCGCGCGCGATCCTGCAACGCCGAGTGGGCGCTGAAGCAGGCGCGCGATCAGTTGTTCGCCGCCTTCGAGCAGATGCAGGACGACTACTTCCGCTCGCGGCGCGACGACGTCGATCAGGTGGTCAAGCGCATCGCAGCAGCGCTGGTGAATCGGCCGGCGCGTTCGCTGTTCGTCGAGGAAGACGCGCTCGACGACACGGTCATCGTCGCCGACGACATCGAACCTGCCGAACTCAACGGCCTGGCCGAGCGCGGACTTGCCGCCTTCGTCATCGAAACCGGCGGGCCGCTTTCGCACAGTTCGATTCTGGCGCGTTCGCTGGGCGTACCGTGTGTCGTCGGCGTGCGTGGTGCGCGGCAGATGGTGCACGAAGGCCAGTTGCTGATCGTCGACGGCGATCGCGGCTTCGCGCTGATCGATCCGGATGGCGAGCGCCTGACGCGCTACCGCGAACGCCAGCACGAGCAGAGGCGGCGGGCAACGCAATTGTTGCGACTTGCCGGCACTGCGGCGCGTACCGCCGACGGCGATTCGATTCGGCTCTGGGCCAATGCCGAGCAGCTCAAGGATCTGGATCTGGCGCTGCGCCATGGCGCCATTGGTATCGGGCTGTTTCGCACCGAATTCCTTTATCTCAACCGGACCCAGCCTCCCGAAGAGGAAGAACAGTACCAGTCCTATGCGGACGCCGTGAAGCGCATGCAGGGACACCCGGTCACCTTGCGCACGCTGGACATCGGCGCCGACAAGCAATTGCCGTTGGGCCAGGATCCTGCGGAGGCAAATCCGGCGTTGGGCTTGCGCGGCATTCGCCTCAGCCTGAAGTTTCCGGATCTGTTCCGCACGCAGATTCGCGCCATCCTGCGCGCGGCGATGCATGGACCGGTGACCATGTTGCTGCCAATGCTGGGAGGCCCCGAGGACGCATTGCGGGCCCGCGCCTTGATTCGCGAGGCGGAAGACGAACTGCGCGCCAGCGGCGTTGCCTTTCAGGAACGCGTGCCGGTAGGCGGCATGATCGAGGTCCCGGCAGCCGCAATCGCCGCCCCGCGCATGGTCGAGATCCTCGACTTCATTTCCATCGGCACCAACGATCTGATCCAGTACACGCTGGCCATAGACCGTGGCAACCAGGCCGTCGCGCGTTGGTATGAACCGCTGCATCCGGCGGTGCTGCGACTGATCAGTTCGGTCATCGACATCGCGGTGGCGATGGGCAAACCGGTGTCGCTATGCGGCGAGATGGCCGGCGACACGCGTTATACAGCGCTGCTGCTAGCCCTCGGGCTGAGCGATTTCAGTCTGCATCCGCGTGGCATCCTGGAGCTCAAGGAAACCCTGTCGCGGCTGCAGCGCAAGCCGCTGCTGGGCTTGAAACGTCGCATCCTGGAGTGCAACGGTGGCGACGAAGTGACCGCAGTGCTGAAGTTGGCGACGGGGCGCTGAGAGAGCACCGCGATGCCGCAAGCATTCGCGGCAACCCGGCTCGAAGATCCTTGCGGGTGTACACACCGGACGACCCATGAAAATCACTGAACGCGACACTCTGCTCGGCTCGCTGAAGTCCCGGTTCGAAAAGAACATGCGCCGGCATCAGGAGCTGGCGTGGGCCGACGTTCAAGCCCGGCTTGAGGTCACCTCCGCTGCTTTGCTCGCGCTGCAGGCGATGGAAGCGACCGGCGGAGAACCGGACGTTGTCGGTCGCGACGGCTCCCAGGTTCTTTTCTGTGACTGTTCTGCGGAGAGTCCACAGGGTCGCCGCAGCCTTTGTTACGATCAAGCGGCGCTTGCGGCACGCAAGGAAAACAAGCCCAAGGGTTCGGTCGAGGAACTGGCTGCAGCCATCGGCATCAAACTGCTCACCGAAGCGCAGTACCGCCATTTGCAGACACTTGGGACATTCGACCTCAAGACATCGAGTTGGATCAGCACGCCGCAGGATGTCCGTGCGCTCGGTGGCGCGCTGTTCTGTGACCGGCGCTATGGCAAGGTCTTCGTCTATCACAACGGCGCCGAGTCATATTACGCAGCGAGAGGTTTTCGCGGCTGCCTTTGGGTCTGAGGAACCACTGAACGAGTTCGAACCACGTCGACTGTCCGCGATTCCTCGTCCGCTATTCCTCGACTGTCCGCTATTCCGTCCGGTCCGCTATTCCTCGGCAACGGGCGCTGAGTTGCAGGGATTCTGGCGCAGGTCACGTAGCCCTGCGGGCAACGTGACCTACATCTGGAACCGCGCCGCATCCACCCGCAGCCACTCCAGCGCCGTGCCACTGAGCAGTCGTTGGCGCTGTGTGTCGTCGATGTCCATGCGCCGAATGTGGGAACCGGGTTCCTGTTCGCCGAGCGGGAACGGGTAATCGGTGCCGAGCATCAACCGCTCGGCGCCGCAGGTGTCGATCAGGTAGGCCAGCGCCGCATCGTCGTGCACGCAGGTATCGAAATAGATGCGCTTCAGGTACTCGCGTGGCGGCCGTTGGTTGTCGACCGCCACCAGGTCGGGACGCATGCGGAAGCCGTGTTCGATGCGGCCGAGCGTGTAAGGAAACGAGCCTCCGCCATGGGCGAAGGCGATGCGCAGCTTGGGCAGACGCTCGAGGACCCCGCCGAAGATCAGGCTGCACACCGCGCGCGATTGTTCGGCCGGCATGCCGACCAGCCATGGCAACCAGTACTTGGGCATTGATGCCGCGCCCATCATGTCCCACGGATGCACCAGCACCGCGCAGTCGAGTTCGGCGCAGGCGGCGAAGAAATCGAACAATTCCGGCGCGTCCAGGTTCCAGTTGCCGCAGTGCGAGCCGATCTGCACGCCGTTGAGGCCCAGTTCGCGCACACAGCGTGTCGCTTCGGCAATCGCCAGTCGCGGTTCCTGCAAGGGTACCGTGCCCAGCGCGAGGTAGTTTGCCGGGTGGGTGCGACAGATCTCGGCCGAGTGCTCGTTCAGTGCTCGGTGCAACTCCAGCGCCTGCTCGCCCGGGGCCCAATAGCAGAACATCACCGGCACCGTGGAAATCACCTGAACGGAAACGCCGAAACGGGCGTAGTCGTCGATCCGCATCTGCGCGTCCCAGGTGCGCGGCTGGATTTCGCGGAAGAACTGTCCGTCCTTGAAGATGCGGTGACGTCCGTCGCTATGGTCGATGCTCGGAAAGCGCGGGTCGTGGTGGCGCGTGGCCAGATCCGGCCAGTCGCGGGGCAGCACGTGCGCATGGGTATCGATCTTGAGGCTCACGTGTTCGGTTCCTGCCGGGGTCACCCGCTATGATAGCGGGCTGCAACGCCACTCCCGGCGTCGATCGGAGGATACCCATGGATGTGATGCAGCGGATTCAGGCTCTGGTGGATGCGCACCCGGTGGTGCTGTTCATGAAGGGAACACCGCAATTTCCGATGTGCGGTTTCTCCTCGCGCGCGGTGCAGTCACTGAAGAATGTTGGCGCCAGTTTCCATTCCGTGAACGTGCTCGAGGATCCGGAGATTCGCGCCGGACTTCCGCAGTTTGCCAATTGGAAGACCTTCCCGCAGCTTTATGTGCATGGAGAACTGATCGGCGGCTCGGATATCGTGGCCGACCTCGAGGCTTCGGGCGAGCTCCAGCGCATCGTCGACGAAGCACGCGCCCAGGCGGGTGCGGCTTGAGTGAATTGCTGCCCACGTTCGTGCCGCCGGCCGAGTCATGGTCCGGCGCGGGACTCGGCGGCCGTCAGATCCTGATTGTCGGTGCATCCGGGGCGCTCGGGCGTGCCTGCGCGCTGGCCGCTGCCGACCATGGCGCCAGCGTCGTGCTGCTTGGACGCCGGGTGGCGTCGCTGGAGAAGCTGTACGACGAGATTGAGGCACTGGGTGCGCCGCAGCCGGCGATCTACCCGATGAACCTGGAGGGCGCCACGCCGACCGACTACGCTGAACTGGGGAACCGCATCGTCGACGGCTGCGGTCGGCTCGATGGCGTCGTCTGCGCAGCGGGCCGTCTGCACGGGCTCACGCCGATCGAACATTTCGAGCCGGAAGAGTGGCTGCGTACGCTGCAGGTCGGCGTCAACGCGCCGTTCTTGTTGTTGCAGTCGTTGCTGCCGGCGTTGAAAGCATCGATCGCGCAACCGAAAGTGATGTTTTTCCTCGATGACATCGAGCGCGCCACGCGCCCTTACTGGGGCGCCTATGGTGTCGCCCAGGCCGCACTACGGGCTTTGATCGGCATGGCGGCTGGCGAATGGAGCGAGCAGGGCGTCGCGGTGATGGGTGTGCAGCCGGCGCCATTGGCGAGCGCATTCCGGCGCAAGGCATTGTTGGGCGAATCGGCTGAGGGACTGGTTGCCCCGGCGCGCTACGCTGAACTGGCAACCTGGCTGCTTGCGCATGCACCGTCCGAGTGGACCGGGGCGCTGATCGATGGGCGGAATCTGCCCGCAGTGGCCAACTGAGCGTCGCCATGGAAGTGATTTCCGCCGCAATCCTGTTGTTCCTGATCATGGATCCGCTCGGGAACATCCCGGTGTTCCTGTCGCTGTTGAAGCAGTTGCCGCCAGCGCGACGACGTTTCGTGCTTGCGCGCGAGCTGCTCATCGCGCTGGTGGTGCTGCTGTTCTTTCTCTATTCGGGACAGGCGCTGCTGGAGTTGCTGCATCTGCGCCAGGAGTCGGTCAGCATTGCGGGCGGCATCGTGCTGTTCCTGATCGGCATCCGCATGATCTTCCCGCCGCAAGACGGTCTGTTCGGCGACATTCCCGAGGGCGAACCGTTCATCGTGCCGATGGCGATTCCGTGTGTCGCCGGCCCTTCGACGATTGCTGCGCTGATGCTGCTGGCCAACGATGGCCCCGGTCGCCAGCTCGAGTGGACGCTGGCGTTGGTCGCGGCCTGGTTGGCCACCGCCGTCATCCTGTTCGCGGCGACCGTGCTCTACCGCTGGCTCGGCGAGCGCACTCTGGCGGCGTTGGAGCGGCTGATGGGCATGCTGCTGGTGGCGATCTCGGTGCAAATGTTCCTCGATGGCGTGGTCAAGTACCTGAAGACCGCGCCGCTGGTTTAGTGTGGCGATACCGCGGAGAGTTCGCGGGCGAACACGACTGTCTCGCCGAACATATCGCAAGTCGTTGAAAGAATGGATTTGTCCGCAAAGGACGCAAAGGACGCAAAGAGAGCAAAGAGAGCAAAGAAGCCAAGGGTTGGTGCATTGCTGGCTTCGCTTTCCTTTGCGTCCTTTGCGTCCTTTGCGGACAAAAATGCACACCCCATGGTCGCGAACAGTTCGATGCGCGAATGAGCGCGCCGGCAGGCGACCAGGACTGCCAAGGTATCGTAGCGAAGCCTGCACGCCCGGTCTCCGAGCCTACCCACCCATGCGTCCCACACTGCTGGTCGTCCACCACAGCCATGGCTGGCGCACCACGCGCATGGCCGAGGCGATTGTCGCCGCGGCGCAGGCAACCGACGCTGTCGATGTGATCGCGCGGCGCGCCGCCGACGCCACCCTGGCCGATCTGACCTCAGCCGATGGCTATCTGTTCGGCACGCCGGAGACCTTCGGTTCGATGAGCGGATTGCTCAAGGATTTTTTCGAGCGCACTTACTATCCGGCGCAGGATCGGTTGCGCGGCCGCCCCTATGCGCTGTTCGTGTGCGCGGGGAATGACGGCAGCGGCGCGGTGGCGTCGATCCAGCGCATCGCGCGTGGTTACGGACTGCGCGAGGTACAGCCCGCGCTGATCGTGCGCAGTGATGCAGTGGAGTCGCGGCGATCCGATTGTGAAGAATTGGGCACTTTGATGGCGCTGGGACTGTCGCTGGGCGTGTTCTGAACCCGCGGGACGGGCCTTTCCGAGTCGGCAATGGAGCTTGCGTATCAGTATTGACGCAGAATCTGAGGACTTCATGGGCTGATCACGGTCGTTCAGTGTTCGATGACATCGGCGCGCGCTGTTAACAAACCGTCATCCAGCGCTGTTAAACTCCGCTTAATTCCCGCTGCTGAGTCCACCCTCGATGACCGATCGAGCCGAAGTGGGCCTCGGTAGTCCAATCCCGCAACACAAAGGTCAGGCAGTCGCCATGAAAAAAAAGCCGCAAATGAAAGCGCTGGTGCTCGGTCTCATGCTGGGCATCGTTGCCTCGCAAGGAGCCTTCGCGCAATCCACGTCCTCAGCGCTGAACGGACGCGTGACGGACCCTGAAGGCCGTCCAATTGCTGGCGCCACCGTCGAGGTGCTGCATGTCCCGTCGAACACCCGCAAGTCCGTCGTCACCGACAGCCAGGGTCGCTACAGCACTTCGGGCCTGCGCGTGGGTGGTCCTTACAAGGTCACGGTGACCAAGGAAGGATTCGCTGGCGAAGCGCAGGACGGCGTCTCGCTGTTGTTGGGCGAAGTGACGGCGTTGAACATCGACCTGGAACCGGCGATGACCACGCTCGATTCGATCGAAGTCGTGGCCTCGGCACAGAACGAAGTGTTCTCGTCGGAGAAATTCGGCGCCGGAACCAACCTCAACAATGAGGCGCTGAATGCATTTCCGTCGATCCGGCGCGACCTGCAGGACTACGCCCGCCTGGATCCGCGTATCTCGCAGACCGACAAGGACCGCGGCGAAATCTCGGCGCTCGGTCAGAATTCGCGCTTCAACTCGGTGACCATCGACTCGGTGTCGACCAACGACACCTTCGGGCTCGAAGCCAACAACCTGCCGACGCTGCGTCAGCCGATCTCGATGGATGCCATCGAATCGGTGCAGTTGAACGTCGTCAACGTCGATGTCACCCAACGCGGTTACACCGGCGCCAACATCAATGCGGTGACCAAGTCGGGCACCAACGAATTCTTCGGATCGGTCTACGGCACTTACCGTGATGGCGACTGGGTGCGCGAAGAAGACGACCGCGGCGTGGAGTTCACCGGCTTCGACAAGGAAGAGACCTACGGCGGTACCTTTGGCGGTCCGCTGATCGAGGATCGCCTGTTCTTCTTCTTCAACTACGACAAGACCAGGATTTCGGCCCCGGGTCCGGATCTGGCGAGCGGCCCCTACAACCGCACCGTCAACGGCATCTCCGATGCGCAGTTGCAGGAAGTGATTTCGATCGCGCAGGATGTCTGGGGCATGACGCCGGGCGACCTCAATCCGGGGTCGCTCGACACCGAGGTCGAGACCTATCTCGGTCGCTTCGACTGGAACATCACCGACGATCACCGCGCGGCTTTCCGCTTCAGCAGCACCGAGCAGGCGGAGGCGATCCTGCCCGGCTTCGGCAACAACTTCTTCTCGTTGTCGAGCTACTGGTACACCCAGGAGAAGGAGTTCGACAATTACGTGGTGGAAGTGTTCAGCGACTGGAACGAGTCCTTCTCCACCGAAGTGCGCGCGTCCTATCGCGACTATTTCAGCACGCCGCAGACCTTCGCGCGTCAGCCGCAGGTGCAGGTCGATTTCGGTACCGCCAACATGCGCCTCGGCACCGAGCAGTTCCGCCACGCCAACATCCTCGACACCGAGACCTACAACTTCTTCGCCGCCGGTAACCTGTTCCTCGGCGACCACACGGTGAAGTTCGGTGCCGATTACGAGAGCAACGAGATCTACAACCTGTTCCTCGAGTCGAACCTCGGCGTGTACCGTTTCGCCAATACCAACGATTTCCGCAATGGCGTCTACCGCGAATACACCTCGCGCGCATCGACCAGCGGCAATCTCGGCGATGCAGCGGCAAAACTGGAGCTGGACAACCTCGGGTTCTTCCTGCAGGACACCTGGGCGGTCAACTACAACCTGACGCTGACCTACGGTTTCCGTATCGACACGCCGAATGTGGACAAGGCGCCGCCGTTGAACCAGAGCTTCCTGACGGCGTTCGGAATCCGCAACAACACCACCATCGACGGTAACGAGCTGTTCCAGCCGCGCTTTGGTTTCAACTACAGCTTCGACAGCGAGCGCCCGACGCAATTGCGCGGCGGCCTCGGTCTGTTCCAGGGCTCGGCGGCCAATGTGTGGCTGGCCAATCCGTACACCAACAATGGACTGTCGATCGCGGTCTTTGGCTGCGGTACCGCGGGTCTGGCCAACTGCCCGACGCCGCGTCCGTCGGTGTTCAATCCGGATCCGGACAACCAGCCGCCAGTGGTGGTCGGAAGCGGCGCACCGCCGTCCGACGTCGATATCGTTGCCGACGACCTGCACCAGCCGTCGATCTGGAAGTTCAATCTCGCGTTCGAGCACGAGCTTCCGTGGTGGGGCATGGTGGCATCGGCCGAAGCGATCATCACCGAGGTTGAAGATGCGGTGTTCTACGAGCACCTTAATCTCGGCAGCCCGACGCGTCTGGGTCTCGATGGCCGCAACCTGTATTGGGCCAACACGGCGGCTTCGCAGTATCAGACCAACGGCACCTTCAACGGCACCGCGCGTTCGCGTCGCAACACGGCCTTCCGCGAAGTGCTGCTGGCGCGTCCGACGTCGAAGGGCCACGGCGAGAACTACACGCTGTCGCTGACCAAGCCGATGACGGTCGACAGCAACTGGTTCTGGCAGGCGGCCTACTCGTACACCGATGCCACCGAAGTCAACGGCCTGACCTCCAGCCGCGCAATCTCCAACTGGGCCAGCCGTTCGGTCTTCAACCCGAACGAAGAAATCGCGTCGACGTCGCCGTACATCAACAAGGACCGCTTCATCGGCACGATGAGCTACCGGCACTTCTTCTTCGAGGGCTACAAGACCGAGTTTGCGATGTTCTATGAAGGTCGTCGTGGCAAGCCGTACAGCTGGACCTTCAACAACGACATGAACGGCGATGGTCTGGCCGGCAACGACTTGATGTACATCCCGTTGCCAGGGCAGGTGGTGTTCACCGACCCCACCGAAGCGGCAGTGTTCGAGCAGTTGGTGCGCAATTACGGCCTCGATCAGTACGCCGGTGGCGTGGTGCCGCGCAACACGGAAACCGCGCCGTGGGTGCACAACTTCGACATCCGTATCTCGCAGGAACTGCCGGGCTTCTTCGCCGACAACAAGGCTGAGATCTGGCTCGATATCCTCAACGTCGGCAACCTGGTCAACAAAGACTGGGGCCTGATCGATGAAGTCGGCTTCCAGTCCAACGGTGGCCAGGCGCGCAGCTTCGCCAACTTCGCGGGTATCGACGCGAACGGTCGCTACATCTACGACGTTCTGGCGACCCCGGAAGGTCTGGCTCGTCGCGACCGCACCGGCGAATCGCGCTGGGCGCTGCAGGTTGGATTCCGTTACAGCTTCTGATCGCGCTTCAACGTTGCAGGGAAACGGCCGGCTTTTGCCGGCCGTTTCTTTTTGTGGATCCGGCAGGGCGTACCTGCTTTGATGAAGACGGCGGGGGTGACCCTGCTTCGTACCCGATCGGAAGAGCAGCGGAGCAAGCTCCGCTCTACAACGGCGAAGGTCCGCGTGTTGCTCTTGTAGAGCCGAGCTTGCTCGGCTGGTTTGCTTTAGCTCTTGCTCTTGTAGAGCCGAGCTTGCTCGGCTGGTTTGCTTTAGCTCTTGCTCTTGTAGAGCCGAGCTTGCTCGGCTGGTTTGCTCTAGCTCTTGCTCTGGTAGAGCCGAGCTTGCTCGGCTGGTTCGCTCTTGCTCCTGCTCTTGTAGAGCCGAGCTTGCTCGGCTGGCTTGCTCTAGGTCTTGCTCTGGTAGAGCCGAGCTTGCTCGGCTGGTTCGCTGCGCAGCCAACGAAAGCGGCGCCGCAAGCACCGCGGAGAAAGGTCGGCTCCGGCGGACCGACTGGGCCGACGATCGAAGGACCGACGCGCAAGCCCCTCGTCACCCGCCTCCGCAAGGCATAGAATCGCGACCTTCGCGCTGGATCCGGACTCAACCCATGGTGAATATCAGCCTGTTCGGGCGCTTCGTGCCTCTGCAGTCGCTGGTCCCGTCGGATCAATCGCAACTCGCCAAGCAAAGCAGTCTGGTCAACTATCAGCCCGGCCAGGTGATTTTCAGCCGTGGCGAACTGGCGCGTACCCAGGCGTTTCTGATCGACGGCGAGATCGAGCTGCAGGACGAGCACTCTGCGCGGCGCCTGCGTGCGGCGGATCCCGAATCGCGTTACGCGTTGGCACCCGGACAACGACGTGCGCAGACCGCGTTGTGTCTGAAACCCGCACAGATCCTGTTCGTCGACCGCGAGTTGCTCGATGTCATGTTGACGTGGTCGCAGACAGGCGGCGTCGAAGTGCGCGACATCGGCTCCGGCGACAAAGACGACGAATCGCACGACTGGATGACGGCGCTGCTGCAAAGCAAGGCTTTTCTGCGCATTCCGCCCGGCAACATTGCGCAGATCTTCGCCAGCATGCAGTCGGTGACCTTCGATGCCGGCCAGATCATCCTCAAGCAGGGCGATCCGGGCGATTATTACTACGTGATCACCGAGGGCCGCGCCCAGGTGGTACTGGAAGATCCCAACGGCAACTCGGAAGAAGAACTGGCGCAGCTCGGCGTTGGTCGCGCTTTTGGCGAGGAAGCGCTGGTGTCCGGAGAGCCGCGTAACGCCACCGTACGCGCGCTCACCCGCTGTACGCTGATGCGACTGTCCAACGCGGCGTTCGCGCGATTGCTGAAGGCGCCATTGATGCGCGAAGTGCAGATGAGCGAAATCGCGGGCGATGTGCAGTTGGTGGATGTGCGGTTGGCCAGCGAGTTCGAGCGCGGGCACTGGCCAGGCGCGATCAACGTGCCTTTGGCGCGATTGCGCGTGCTGGCACAATCACTCGATCCGGCGCGCGAATACTGGGTCTACTGCGACACCGGTCGTCGCAGCGCATCGGCAGTATTCCTGCTCACCGAACGCGGTTTCGACGCCAAATTGGTGCGCGGTGGCCTCACTGTCGCGCAATTGACCGAAGCCGCGTAGAGTTCCAGCCTTTGCAGAGCCGAGCTTGCTCGGCATCACGTCGTTGGTTTTCCCCAGGCGGAGCAAGCTCCGCTCTGCAAGAGCCTCGCGATTCGCGGCCATTGTAGAGCCGAGCTTGCTCGGCTGATTTTCGCGTCAGCGGAGCGGAGCAAGCTCCGCTCTACCAGAGCCACGTACTCCCTGGCTCGTTTCAACCCCAGGAAGCGCGGCGACGGCGTCGCGCAAATACAAGGACGTCCCATGAATCATCGACCCGTGAGTGCCCGCATCAATCCCGAAGCGGGCATGGATGTGCTTTCCAAAGCCGAGGTTCGCCGCCTTACTGCGGCGACGACCGGCAACCTCTACGACTTGTTCCGTCGCTGCACGCTGGCAGTTCTGACCACCGGCAGCGAGAGCGACGATGCGCGGGCAGTGCTCGCGCGCCACCCGGACTTCGATGTGCGCGTCGTGCAGCAGGATCGCGGCGTGAAGCTCGACCTGATCAACGCGCCGGCACAGGCCTTCGTCGACGGCGAGATCATCCGCGGCATTCGTCAACTGCTGTTCGCGGTGCTGCGCGACATCCTCTACGTCGAGAACGAGATCAAGACCCGCGCCAACCTCAACGAAGCCGAAGGCATCACCAACGCAGTGTTCGACATCCTGCGCAACGCCGGCATCCTGCGCGCGCAGCACGCGCCCAACCTGGTCGTTTGCTGGGGCGGCCATTCGATCGGCCGCAAGGAGTACGAATACACCAAGAAGGTCGGTTACGAGCTTGGCCTGCGTGGAATGGACATTTGCACCGGTTGTGGGCCGGGTGCGATGAAAGGGCCGATGAAGGGCGCAACCATCGCCCACGCCAAACAGCGCATCGACGACACCCGTTACATCGGCATCACCGAGCCGGGAATCATCGCCGCGGAATCGCCGAACCCGATCGTCAACCATCTGGTGATCATGCCGGACATCGAAAAACGGCTGGAGTCGTTCATTCGCGTCGGCCATGCCATCGTCGTGTTTCCGGGTGGCGTCGGCACGGCAGAAGAAATCCTTTATCTGCTGGGCATCCTGCTGCACCCGGACAATGCACGCGTGCCTTTCCCGGTGGTGTTCACCGGGCCCAGGGACAGTGCGGCTTACTTCGAGCAGATCGATGCCTTCCTCAAGCTGACCTTGGGCGATACGGCCGCAGAGCGTTACCGGATCATCGTCGGCGACCCGGTCGAAGTCGCCCGTCACATCAAGGCCGGAATGGTCCAGGTCACCGATCATCGTGTCGAGACCAAGGATGCGTTCTTCTACAACTGGACCTTGAAGATCCCGGAAGCCTTCCAGTTTGGATTTGCGCCGACGCATGCAGCCATGGCGCAACTGCAGTTGCATCGCGGCCGTCCGGTTCACGAATTGGCCGCGGACTTGCGGCGCGCCTTCAGCGGCATCGTGGCCGGCAATGTCAAGGAAGAGGGCATTCGCGCGATCGAAGCCCACGGTCCGTACGAGTTGACCGGTGAACCGGCGATCATGGATGCCATGGACGGTCTGCTGAAGGCTTTTGTCGAGCAGCACCGGATGAAGCTGCCGGGTAGCGAACCTTACAAGCCTTGTTATCGACTGAAGCCTGCCACTTGACGGATCTGCGAATCTGACGGCATCATTCCGCTTCTACCGTTCCCAGATAGCTCAGCGGTAGAGCAAGTGACTGTTAATCACTGGGTCGCAGGTTCGATCCCTGCTCTGGGAGCCAAAAACAAGCGGGAAACCAACGGCTTGCGACTAAACATCGCAGGCCGTTCTTGTTTGTGGCGAAGCCTGCCGGTGCCGGTCCGGCAAGCTCAGGTCAACAACCACCAGCAAACCATCGTGATGACCACGCTGCCGAGCAGGTTGACGGCAAGTCCGGTCCGCGCCATCTCAACGATGGCAATGCGATTGGAGCCGAAGACCACGGCGTTGGGCCCGGTTGCTACCGGCAGCATGAAGGCGCAACTGGCGCTCAGCGCAGCTGGAATCATCAGCAGCTTGGGATCGATGCCAGCGCCCAGGGCTGCCGCGGCGAGGATTGGCATCAACAGCGTCGCCGTCGCGGTGTTGGAGGTGACTTCGGTCAGGAAGGTCACGACCAGGCAGATGGTCGCGATCAGCACCAAGGCCGGCAACAGCACCAGTCCTCCGCCGACGGCGGTACCGATCCAGGCACTCAAACCACTGCTGGCGAAGCCATTGGCGAGCGCAACGCCGCTGCCGAACAGCAACAGGATGCCCCACGGTGTTCGTTGCGCATGCTGCCAATCGAGCAATCGTCCAGGCCGTTCGCGATCGCCGTCCGGAATCAGCGCCAGCAGCACGCAGGCCAGCAGCGCGACCGTGGCATCGTTGGCTTGCGGCAAGTCGAGCCAGACACTCCATCCGCCAAAGGGCTCGCTGCGGGTGATCCAAGCGGTGGCGGTCAGTGCGAACACCGTGATCACGCGACGCTCGGCCGGGCGCCAGTTCCCGGGCTGTGGCAGTTGCAATGCCTCGCCGGGGGGCAGTCCGCGCGCCAGCCACCAACCCACCACCGGCAACATCGCCAGCACGACCGGAACGCCATAGCGCATGTAGTCGGTGAAGCTCATCGCATCGCCGGTGCTGTCGCCGTAGACCTTCATGAAAATCAGATTCGGTGGAGTGCCGATCGGGGTGCCCAGTCCGCCGATGCTGGCGCCGTACGCGATCGCGAGCAGTACGGCCACCACGACCCGCTGGTCGGTATCGTCGCGCAAGATCGCCAGTGCGATGGGAAGCAGCATCAGCGAGGTTGCGGTATTCGAAATCCACATGCTGAGCAGAGCCGCGGTGACCAGAAAGCCGAAAACCAACGGACGGCCACCTCGACCACCGGTGAGTGCCAACATTCCCAGAGCCAGGCGCCGATGCACGCCGGACTTCTCCAGCGCCAGGCTGAGCATGAAGCCCCCCATCAGCAACAGGATGATCGGATCGCCATAGGCTTGTCCGACTTGCGCCGGCGTCAATACGCCAACCAAAGGCAGGACCGCCAGCGGCAGTAGGGAAGTCAAGGGAATCTCGATGGGCTCGAAGATCCACCAGCACGCCACCCACACCGTCAAGCCTGCTACCCAAGCCATCGGCGTTGCCTGACCCAGGCCGAGCAAGCCAAGGCCGGTCATTGCCGCGGCCATCGGTCCTCCCCACAGCGCGGCGCGTTGCACTGCGTTGAGCTGCCGTGGACGATTCGCGGTTTCAGTTTCCGGCATCCAGATCATCCTTGAAGCAATGCTGACAGCCGCGGCAGGGGCCCCGGCCCGTTCATGATGCTGGATTCTCGATCAGGTTACGTCTCTGGCGTGCGCCAGGGATGGCGCCAGCGCGATCACCAGCCATGCTGGCCGTACAGAGCCGCGGTTCCAGAGTTGTCCGCGGTCAGCCGTCGATCGGGTAGACCTCCTGGATACGGCATCCGCGCACGCCAATCGCGGCGGCGGAGTTCGATCCGGTTTCCAGCGTGAGGCTCGGCGAAGAGTTGGCGAATCCGGTATTCAGGAGTTGACCTCGCCCGCCGCGCAGTTCGGCCATGTCGCCCGGATGGCCGCAGATCAAGTCGAGGCCAACGCCGGATCTCAGCACCAGTTCGTTGTTGTAGGCCGCCTCCGGGCAATTGCCACTGAACTCGATGCGATAGGCGCCGTTGCCGCCTGAGCGCCGTTTGCTGGTGTGCACGATGATGGCATCCGGTGCGGCCGACCAACTGCGTACCTGACTCGGACGGAAGCAATAGTCGTGCGAACCGACGAATCCCTTCGCCGTATTGCGTCGCGCCCGCGTCTCGACCGCTTGCAGCAGGGTTGCGTTTGAATCCAGTTCGCTGGTTTTCGCCAAGCGAGCGTACTCGCGCGCATCGATGCTCCGAAAGTGCTGCACCGGGCACAACCGACTTCCGCTGCGGACAAATTCGCGCGGCCCGCCGCAGACCCAACCGTGCGCTGCGAGCATCGACGCGTCGCCTCGATCGAGCGGGCAGTCACCGTCTGTCACCAGGTGATAGCGGGATTCACCCGCGCGAACCAGGAACTGTCGCGCGTCGAGAATCTGCATGTCGCTCATTGCGCGTGCATCCAGGCAATGCGCGGCCGGCGCAGGTGGGCGATCCACGGCGGTGAGCGACAGGACGGCGAACAAGGTGGGCAGGAGGGCAGCCATCAGTCGGATTCGGAGTAATTGGTTGACGATTCGTCAATATTACCCATTCCTGCATGCCAAAGTCTGAGGGCTTTCGAGCGCGCGGCATTGCTGACCACGCCAGACTGATTGTGCCGGTTGTCACTGCATCCCGGCGCCCGATTTGCGTAAGCTGTCTGCATGACTTCCGAACAACCGTCGACTCTGCAGGCGGCACAGCGACTGTTGCGCGATCTGCGCGCCGGCGACGATGCCCGGCGCATCGAGGCGGCGCGACGCATCGAGTCCGATCCGACATTGCGCCAGCACGTCGAGCGCCTGATGGCCGCGACGATCGACTCGCAACCGTCTGCAGGCCACCCGCCGGACCTGGCAGGGCCGCGACGGGTGGGCGCCTACACGCTGATCGACGAACTCGGCAGCGGCGGCATGGGTGCGGTATTCCTGGCCGAACGCGACGTCGACGGTACACGGCAGCGCGTGGCGCTGAAGTTGCTGCACGGTATCCCGACCCAGGACGGCCGCCGTCGCTTCGCCCGCGAGCGTGCATTGCTGGCGGGGCTGAACCATCCGCACATCGCGGCGCTGCTGGACGGCGGCGAGACCGCGGAAGGCCAGCCTTTCCTGGTCATGGAGTACATCGAGGGCGATCCGATCACGCAGTGGGTGCAGAGCGCCCGGCCGGATCTGGCAAAGCGCCTGCAGACGCTGGTGCGGGTGTGCCGCGCCGTCGAACACGCCCATCAGCGGCTGGTCCTGCATCGCGACATCAAGCCCGGCAACATCCTGGTGCGCGCCGACGGCGATCCGGTACTGCTCGACTTCGGCATCGGTCGCGAACTCAGCGACGGCCAGTCGGCGGACACGGCGACGCTCGTCTTCACGCCGGCCTATGCGGCGCCCGAACAGTTGACCGGCCGCGGCCTGACCACGGCCACCGATGTGTTCGGGCTCGGCGCGGTGGCCTACGAGGTGCTGAGCGGCGAAAGCCTGACCGAACTTCGTCGCGATGGGTCCAGTTTGCCGCCGCCGAGCGCCACCACGCGCGACCCGCAGATGCGTGCGGCGCTGCGCGGCGATCTCGACCGGATCACGGCGAAGGCCATGCACTCTGACCCCGAGCGCCGCTACGCGTCGGCGTCGGCACTTGCGGACGATCTGGAACGATTCCACCAAGGGCGCCCGGTGCTGGCGACGCCGGACAGCCTCGCTTATCGGCTGCGCAAGTTCCTTGGTCGCCACCGTGCCGCGGCCGTCACCGGTGCGCTGGCGTTGCTGCTGTCTGCCGGATTCGTCTGGCGCCTCGACGTCGAGCGAGATCGCGCGCTCGAGGCCGAGGCCGCGGCCCAGCGCGAGAGCAGGAGCGCACGCCTTGCGCGCGATTTCCTGGTGTCGGTGTTCGCTTCGGCGTCGCCGCGCGAAACGCTGGGAAAGCCGGTATCGCCGCGCGAGCTGCTCGACGGCGCCCGCGAGCGTGTCGAGCGCGAGCTGGGTTCCGATCGGCCTGCCGCCGTGGCGACGTGGATGGCGCTTTCCGACACCTACAACGCGCTCGGCGTGCCGGAGGCGGCGGCACACGCCGCGGAGCAGGCCTTGCGCCATACCGAAGGCAGCGAAGGCGCCCAGCGCCTGGCGCGCGCCGATGTCATCGAGGCGCTCGGCGCCGCCTACAACCAGCTCGGCCGTTATCCGGACGCGGCTCCGCTGTACGAAGAACTACTGCGGATCCGTGAGGAGCTGTCGGCGGACGATCCGGTGGCGCTCGCCAGCAGCTACGGCGAACTCGGCTACGCGGCGCAGAACTACGGCGAATTCCAGCGTTCCGACCAATGGCTGCGGCGCGCACTGGAACTGCTCGACAGCCAGCGCTCGCGTAATGCAGGAGACGCCGAGGATCGCTGCTATGTGCTTTCTGGCCTGGTCGTGGCGGCCAGCGCGCTCGGCGATCAGCCCGCCGCGCTGCGCTGGCTGGCGGACGCCGAGGCCGCGTGGGCGAAGCTCGACCCGGATCATCCCGACGGTCTCTACGTGTTGCGTGCACGCGCGCGACTGGCGGAGCTGCAGGGCCGCTTCGAGGACTCGGTGGCCGACCTGCAGCAGGCGTCCGCGCTGGCGCTGCGGGTCATCGGTGCCGATGCCAGCGTCGTCGCCGGGATCGAGAACGATCTGGGCGTTGCGCTGAACGGCCTCGGGCGCTACCGCGAGGCGCTGGTGCACCTGCAGCGGGCGCGCGCGGTGTACCTGCGCCGTGCAGTCAGCGGCGACGCCAACGTGGCCCACCTGGACGCCAATATCGGCGCCATCTTCGAGAGCATGGGCGACTACGCCCAGGCCATCGATCACGCGCGGCGTGCGCTGGCGGTGTTCGCCGCGGAAGGCATGGTGGTGGTGGACATGCGCCGTCAGTCGCGCGTGAACCTGGCGCGCGCGCTGAGTTTCGCCGGGCAGCATGCCGAGGCGCTGGCGGAAATGAGAACGGCGCTGGAGGAGGGCATCGCCAGCGAGGGCAGCGAAAGCCTGACGCACCAGTTGGACCGCTTCCGCCATGCCGGCATCCTGCGTCGCGCGGGGCAACTCGACGCGGCGTCGGCGGAGCTGGAATCGAGCGCGGCGGCGATTCTCGGCGTCGTCGGCAGCGAGCATCCGCTGAAGCTGCACGTGTTGCGCTTGCGCGCCCTGATCGCCCGCGATCGCGGCGATGCGCTGGCTGCGACGGCAGAGTTGGAGATGGCTTTGCAGTTCGCCGGCGCGACGGCCGGCGTCGATCCGGTCGCGACGGCGGAGATCAAGGCCGAGTTGGCCGCACTGTGGAGTGCGACCGATCCCGACCGCGCGCGGCGGCTGGTCGCCGAGGCGCTGCCGGTGTTGCGCGAGGCGCTGCTGCCGATCGCACCGGCGTTGGTCGCAGCTGAGCGGGTAGAGCGCGCATTGCACTGACCCCAACGAGAAAGGCGCGCTTTCGCGCGCCTTTCTCGTTCAACCGGTTTCCCGGCTCAGAAGCGATATCCGACACTGAAGGTGGTCACCCACACATCGTAATCGGGGCTGCTTCCACCCATGCTGATGACGTTGGCCATCTGGTTGGGCGGGGCGTTGTCGACCGCCCAGTCGGTGGAGTCGAACTGCTCGTAAGCGAAGCGCAGGCGGAACACGATGTTGCGGCGCCAGGCGTAGTCGCCGTACAGGCTCGCCGAAGTCAGATCGCTCACCGAGGTTGGCAATGGACGCGCTGTGAGACCCGATCCAACCGTGGTGTAGACATCGGAATCGGCTGCGGAATCCACCCAGTCGAAGCCCAGCGTCAGCTTGTCTTCGAGCAGTTTGGTATTGATGCCCGCGCCCCAGGTGAACACGTGATCGCGACTCCTGACGTTCCAGCTGCGTGCGGGGTCGTAGATCTGCGTACCGCGGGTTGCGCCGCCGAAAGAGGAACCATCCTGGTCGTTCTTGTAACGTTCCTCGGAGGCAAACGCATAGGCCGTGAGTCCCGCACGCGGTGCCCAGGCGACGTCGACATTGTAGGCACTGACGCGCGAGAAGGTCAGGCCTTTCAGGGAGTTGTTGTAGTCGTCTTCGGCGTAACTCACGCTGGCGCTGAGCGAGACTTCTTCCACCGGCATGAAGCTGGCATAGATTTCACCGTCGAGACGTTCACGATCGGCCTGGTTGAACTTGCGCAGGTCCGGGTGATTCTCGAACGGGAAACCGTCGACGAAGGGCACCACGTTGTTGTAGTAGCCCGGCGAATAACCACCGATGAATGTGGTGTAGCCCAGGTACTCGCTGCCGCCGTCGCGATCGGAACTGCTCATGCGCAGTCCACCACTGACGTAGCCGCCGGTGTCCACCGCAAAGTTCAACGTGTAGAGATCCTCTTCGATCTCTTCGCGTTCCTGATGCGGACGCTCGGTCTGGCGCCAACGCGCTTCGCCGGTGACCCGCAGCCAATCGCTGGCATTCCAGTTGGCGTCGAGCTTGAAGTACTGGTCTTCATAGCTCTTCGGTTCGTTGATGCGCCGCTGGATGCTGGTCAACCCGGTGTTCTGAGCCAGCGAATCGCCACCGATGTAGACGAACTCATGATGATGCGTCTTGTTGTCGCGTTCGTCGTACTTGTAGCTGGCGCCGAGTGCCAAAGTATCGAAAGGCCTGGTCGTGAATTTCAGCGCGATGTGCGTGGTGTCGACTTCGCCATCGAGCGAGTTCACCGGCAGCGGCTGGGTGATCGTCGCCGCCAGCAGCGGGTTGATCGTGTACGGCAGGAAAGCCTGGTCCTGGGTGCCGCGGCCGAACGAAACCACGCCGCTGAGACGAGTGGTCCTGGAGAAATTCCAGCCGCCGCTCAGATTCAACTGGTGGAAATCGTTGTCCGGTTCCAGGTGCATCTGCCCCTGACCGTTCGGATAACCCACCTGCGCGGTCGGCGTCCAGCCGTTGATGCTGGAGTAGGGGTTCTGCCACACCAGCGAGTTGTTGCCGTTCTCGAAGAACGAACCGTAATAGCCGAAGGTGAGCTGCTTGGTGCTGTCGGCATAACTCAACACGGCGTCGACCGTGCGCGTTTCATAGTCCACCGGCTCCGGGGCAATGACCGCGCGCGGATTGCCGCCGGAATTGCCATGAGTCAGTGCGATGGTCTTGTTGCCGTCCTTCTGTTCCAGGTTGTAGTTGACCTCGAAGTTCCAGCCCGACAGGAAGTTGACGTCGCCGCCGATGTCGAAGCGCTCGCGCTCGTGTTCGATGGCGAAGGTGCGCAGGTTCGGCACCAGTTGCGTCATCGTCGCCGTGTTCTGGCCGGGTACCCAGCCTGCCGGCAGCGTCAGGTTGGTACTGCCCGCACCGTTGAAGATGGTCTGCGTATCGTCGAGCTGGTAGTGGGGAATCTGGTCGAAACCAATGTGGAAATTCCACGCGCCTTGTCGGCCCGCCTCGAAGAGGATGTCGCGCGAATCGATGCCGAGGTTGCGCCCGGTCAGGCGCCAATAACCGGCATCGTCGCCATCCCACGGACCACGGCTGTAGATGTCGAGATTGACGACCGGAAACAGGCCGTCGTCCTCGAGGCCGGTATAGCGGCCGAAGCGGTAGGAGGGGTTGGACACGTTGCCGATTCCGACTTCGACATAGTTCTTCACCACAGTCTGCTCTTCGAGCAGCAGTGAGCTTTCGTCTTCTTCGTCGTCGGCTTCGTCGGCGTCCTGGGCGCTCAAGCTACCGCTGGCCAGGGCGGCGGCAAACACCGAAGCCCATATTGCACCGTGGAAAAGAACATTGCCGCGGAAAAGGCTCTCGCGAATGGCCTTGCTCAGCAATTTGTGCTGGTTGTTCATGGCGTATCTCGCATGCGATCGGCGTTGAGGTCAGCGCGTGAAGCGCGGGCCGGACGGATGGTTGGAACCGTGCACTTCACCGTGACAGTTCATGCAGTTCTTGTGCAGCATCTGCTGCGCGCCGGAAGGCCGCGTCGCGCCGGGCAGACCGGTTCCGCTGTAGGCCGTGCTCGGGTGCTGGTTGGCAAGATGGCAGGTCTGGCACAGCCAGGGCCCGCGCTGCTTGAGCATGCCGGTGTGTATCGACCCGTGCGGCGAATGGCAGATGGTGCAGTCCTCCGTCACCGGCTGGTGTTCCCAGAGCATCGGGCCGCGCTTGTCGGCATGGCAGTTGTTGCAGGTTTCATTGACCGTGTTCTTGACCAGATTGCCCTGGCTCATGGAGCCGTGCGGATTGTGGCAACCGGTGCAAGTCATTTCGCCTTCACGAATCGGATGGCGGAAGGGCTTGGTCATGGCGGCGCGCTGGTCCTGGTGACAGGTCAGGCAGACGTCCGCCTGCAGCGTCTTGTCGAGCACCGGGTCCTGAGCGACGTGCGTGTTATGGCAGTCGGCGCATGCCAGATTCTCGGTTTCGTGGCGACTGCCTTGCCAATGCATCAGTTGCTTGCCGTTGTGGCAGCTCTGACACTGGCCATTGCCAATGCTCGTGTCCTTTTCTTCGAAGGTCACATCGGGCGGCAGCGAGTCGTCGTCGAGATGAGACTGGCTCGGTCCGTGACAACTGGTGCAGGCGTCATTGGCCATCGGCGTGCGGCTGTCGGCGACGACGCCATGTTTGGTCATGAGGATCGACAGCACTGGGTGCTCCGACTCCTCGTCATGGCAGCGGACGCATTTTTTGTATCCCGGGTCGTCCGCGCCGACCTTGTCTTGCGCAGTGGCCGTCGAGCCGGCGAGCAGCGCTCCGGCCAGCAGGAACAATCCTGTCAGCAGCGCCCCATGAGCTCGTTTCCTGTACGTCCGCATGATCTCCTCCTTGTGACTCTGCATCAGAAACTTGATAAATCGGCGCCAATCCTGATCTACCGCGTCTGGACCTCACCGGTCATTCGCTACCTGCCGCACGAGAATCCGCAGCGCTGCCGCGGCTTCCCCAAATCCTCTTCTGCCCGTCGGAACATCATCACCGTGGCGCAATTGCATGCCTGAATCTGATTGCGCGGCCATGGGACGAATGCTCCGGTGCTCAAGCTTTGATGTTGCCCTAGCCTGAACCGCAGCGGATGCCGAAGTATTGATCGAAGTCAATGCAGTGTGAATACGCGAGCGCGCCTCACAGCGCCCAAACGGGTACCGCGTTGCGTCGGTGCGCCTCTGCCGTGGGAGCAATACAAGGAGGTGGGATTGCCGGCGAGATGGGGGTGTTGCGGTGGTCGGTCCGGGCCGGGTCCGGACGAGTTCGTGCGTCGCCGATTCTGGAACGAATCGGGAACGCAGAGCGGACCCCGCAGGGTCCGCTCATTGCCTTCTTTTCAGGTCAGTGCGACAACAACCACTGTGCCAGGTTCTTCAGTTCGGCCTGGTCGGTGGTCTTGATCTTCTTGTGCTTTTCCTTTTCGCCATCGATCTCGATTTCCGGGCCGGTGGTGATTGCCGTGATCACCAACTGCTCTGCGTCGGGCTTGCCCTTGAGATCTGCCGCCATCTTCTTCAGCGACGGTCCCGACTTGTCCTTCGTGGCGTGATGACAACCACCGCATTTGTTGCTCTTCATCAGCTTTTCGGCTGCCTTCGCATCGATCTCGGCGTAGGCGGGATTCAGTCCCGCAAAGGCGAGAAACAACGAGCCGGCGAGAATCAGGGAAACGGACTGGTTCATGGGTTCCTCCTTGGTTGAGCGGTGATCGCTGCCATACGCAGAGTGGTGCGGTAGCGGAATCGATCAGTCGACAGTGTACGACGAGGCAACGTCGGCACAGCCATCGCCGATCATCCTACACCGCACAGATGAACCGTAGCGGCGACCCTGGCCATGAGTGTTGATCGCTGTCAACGTCCGCGCGACCGGCGCGGCGTAACTTGTCGGCCGTGCGCCCGGAGATCCTCGCGTAGCCGTTGTGGATACTTTGCCTTCGCCCGGCTTGCGGCGGCTACACTGAGGTAGAGTTGTCAAGATCCCCATGCGAGCACTGATCGTCCGATGCGATCGAACATTTGACTACGGAAGACCTGACAATGTCGAAGCTGATTGCGCGGTTGAAACAAATCATCCTGTTCCTGCTGTCGCCATTCATCGCGTTGGCGTACATGGCAGCGTTTCCGGGCGTCGCGCTGAAGATGCTGGTATCCGGGAATACGGGCGATACTGAGGGTCGCGGCGGCAGCGCCTGACAGGGTGCAGGCCGTCGGTTTGTGCGTGCTTCCGCCCTCGGCGGGAGTGTGCTGCACTGCGGGAGTCTGTGCCGCAGCGTTCCGATGCGTATCTTCGCCCGTGCGTTTGTTCGCGCATCGAACCTGTGGGAGCGGGTTTATCCCGCGAAAGCGCTCGCGGAGTAAGTCCGCTCCCAGGCCTCAGCGAACGTCCGGTGCGTCAGTCTTTGCGACGGGTTCGTCGTCGACCTCTTCGTATCCGGTGATCATGCCCTTGGTGTGCGCGCCGAAGGTGTGGCCAAGGGTGACCAGATACAGATGGGTCATCAGGAACCCGATGAAGGCGATGGTCAGCAACATGTGCACGGTCGAAATCACGCGCAGCCCGCCGAACATCTCGATCTGGCCGGCGAATCCGACCGAATCCCACAGCAATACACCGGTGTAGAACTGCAACGGCAGCATCACCAGCATGACGATCTGGTAGGTCATCGCCTGCATCGGATTGAACTTCTTCTCAGGCGTGACCCGAAATGGATTGCGCTCGCCGTGCAGGATTCCCCAGGCGTAGAAGTACGCTTGCCGATACATGGCCGGGAAGTATTTGCTCGGACTCAGCTCGGGTTGATAGACGGAAATCTTGTTCGAGAAGAAGTAGAAAAACAGCCACAACAGGAAATTGGCGCCGACGAAAAAACCGACCCAATTGTGCAGCACCACCGCATCACGGAAGGTCATCACATCAAACAGGCCTGCGTAGCGGATCTGCAGTCCGGTAAGGATCAACAACAAGATCCCCAACGCGTTGAGCCAATGCCAGATCCTGACCGGCAGCGGATGGATGTAAATCTTGCGCATGATGCTCTCCTGCCAATTCTGAAGTCGCGTTAGGGCTTGCGCCGCTGGTTGCATTCGGACCGGCTATTTCCCATCGCGTTCACGGAGCTTTGCTTCGGCCTTTTCGCGAGCACGGCGAAACAGCCATCTGGCGACAATGTGTACCAGCAGACCGGCGGCCATGCCGGCGACAACCAGCAGCAGCAGGTAGTCGAACAGTTTGATGCGGGTGCTGCCGAGCACATAGAAACCTTTCACGGCGTCGATCGAGAACAGCGAGTTGAGGACTTCGCTGCGGACTTCATGACGCAACGGTCGGCCGTCAGGCCCAGCCATGCTCAGGACCACGGTCTGGAAGGGTTCTGCGCCAGACTGGTGACAAAGTTTGCAGTCGCTGATTGCTTCGGACTTGGCCGCCAACTGGTGCGCCTGAACGCCAGAAGTGACCTCAAGGCGCCCGCGGACGACGGTCTTGCTCTCGCCGGCTTCCTCAGTGAATTCTTTCAACAGGCTCAGAAGTTCGCGGTCGCCCAGTCCGGTTCCGTCGGCATCGGCTGCCCTGGCACTCTTGACGAATTGCGGCACGCCGGTCTTCTCCAGCATCTGCTTCTGGTCTTTGCCGGTGCCCTCATACAGTCGCAGGTTGACTCTGCGCTCCGCGGTCGGTGCGTGGCAAACCGGGCAGGAGATCGCCTCGAAATGGCGTTCGCTGTTGGGTAGCCAGACCTTGTGCTTTTCGGCGGCGTCCTCGTGACAGTCGAGACAGGTATCCCGGATGCCACTGCCCAGGGACGCTGCCTTCACGCCGTGCGCCTGGTGGCAGCCCGAGCAGACCGGCGCCTTGCTGTCCTTGTCTGCCTGCGCCAGACCGTGCACGTCTTTTGCCGATGCTTCGAAGATGGCTTCGTGGCACTTGCCGCACGGCATCGCGGCTTCGGGTTCGGCAAGTTCCCACGAGGTCACCGTGTGGGGGTTGTGGCAATCCGCGCACATCGGCGCCTTTTCGTTGCCTTGCGCGATCAGCAGCGCGTGTACGCTGTCATCGTATTCGCGATACTTCTTCTTGTGGCAGTCGCGACACGAGTCGCCCATCGAAACGCCGAGTTCGCGCTTGCTGGTGATGGTCGACTGACCCTGACCATGGTCTTCGATGTCGATTTCGTAGTGGCAGTCGGTGCAACTGTTTTCGTTGTGCATCGAACCAAGGAAGGCTTCGGTCGAGATGTGCAATGACAGGGTCTCGCCACTTTCCAGCTTGGTCGAAAGCTTTGGATCGTCGTGGCACTCGAGACACGCAAGATCCTCTTCAGCGAGTTCGATCTCGTCTTCGGCGTCTTCGTCTTGCGCCAACGCCAGCATGGGGGCTGAGATCAGCAAAGCGAGTACGCCAGCCAACAGCCAGTTCCAGGGTCGCGATGCAGGAGAGGGCGTATTCATCGACGATTCCAGATAGTGGGTTTGTTTTGCTGCAGTCCAGCGGCACTGCTGCGTCGAACTTGCTGCCGATCATCCACTGCAACCCGCGCCAGACACGGACTGTGCGGGAACCGTGAAGGCCGCATGTTGAGCATAGTCAAGAACGGCATTGCGCGGAAACACCATGACCTGTCGGAAAGAGACCGTCGCGACGTGCCCGCGATGCGTCGTTGCGGCATCATTCGCCGATCCGCGCCGCGGCGCCGGGACCGCGCCGCAAGGAACCAGTCCATACTGCAACTGATCTGAGTCGGGAGCCGAGATGACCGCGCAACTCGTCGCTCCCGGCGTCTCTGGTCTGCAGGGCGAACCAAATGCGGATGCGCTGCGCAATCCGCTGCGGCGCTACTTCCTGGCTACTCGACCGCCATTCGTGACGCTTACACTGGTCGGTTGCCTGCTGGGCATCGCGACCGCACACGCCGACGGCATTTCGATCAACCTATTGACGGCGGTTGCCACGGTCATGCTGGGCGTAACCCTGAACGCCGCAGTCAACGTCCACAACGACTATTGCGATCACATGAATGGCACCGACGCGTTGAACACCGCGCGCGTCTTTCCGTTCACCGGGGGCTCGCGCTTCATCCAGAACGGTGTGCTGACGCCGCGCGCCACCTTGCTGTTCGCACGCGCCTTGTTCGCGCTCACCATCGCCGGCGGACTCGCACTCTGCGCTTGGGTGGGATCCGGATTGCTCTGGATCGGACTCTGGGGCGTGTTCGTGGGCTGGGCTTACTCGGCGCCGCCACTGCAAATGAACAGCCGCGGACTCGGGGAAATCTGTGTCGCATTGACCTTCGCACTGGTCGTGGTTGGCGCCGATTTCGTTCAGCGCGGCAGTCTCGGCGCCACTCCGATCTGGGCCAGTGTCGGATACGCGTTGTTGACCACCAATGTCCTCTACATCAATCAGTTTCCTGATCGCGACGCCGACCTGGCGGCGGGCAAGCGTCACTGGGTCGCGCGCATGCCGGTGTCGCAGGCGCGTTGGGGATATCTCATCATCGTGGTCCTTGGCTTGCTGGCGATGGCGCTGCCGGTGTTGCTCGGCGCGCTTCCGCCCGGCGCAGCGCTGGGCATGATCGCACTCGTGCCTGCGGCAACTGCGGCAGTCGGCCTGTTGCGTTTCGCGACCATGCCAAAGCAGCTGGCGCCGGCGATCAAGATGACCATCGCCGCGGCACACATCGCGGCGGTCGCGATGAGCGTCGGATTGTGGCTGTGACGGCCGCCGCCAGAGCCGACGGCCGGATCGACTCCTGATGCTGCCGGCAGCGCAAATGGAAGTCCGGCAAAGCGTATTGAATGCAATGCGGGACGTCTTGCGAACGATTGCGTTCCGGGTGCGCAGTTTCTGCATGTCGCAGCAGTGCCAGTACTACGGCCAACCTCAGGTTGACGCTTTTACCAACGCCCGTTCGGCAGGAAATGCGCCTTGAAGCGCGCCAGGCCATCGCGCGCCGCGACCGGGAGCATTCGCACGATACGCTTGCGCCATTTGAAGAGAGCCGGCGAAACATCCGTGAGTTCTTTGTCGGCAGGCACTTGAGTTGCGCCGATGGAGGCAGGCAAATCCGCTATGGCATCGCGGTGGACATAGAGAAAGGTGTTGTAGCGATACCAGAATGAAACCGCGGCATCGCCGCCGATCTGCGGCCGGATCCAGTCGAAGGCGTGAAAGTCGAGCTCACGAAACAGCGCCCGCCAATATTCGTAGGGTTGTTCGTTGATGTGGAACTCGCCGCCCTGGCCAGGCGGCGCCGCCGAAAACAGCACTAGTCCACGGCTGTGGCGCGTCAGGTTTTCGACAAAGGTCGCTGCACGGTCAGCTGCAATATGTTCGGCGACCTCGAGCGACTGTACCAGGTCGAACCGGCGCTGCAACTGCAGCGGCTGTGACAGGTCTGCCGCGTGAAAGCGATCCGCCGGGATCACCAGTTGTTCGGTCTGCACATAATGTCCGTCGGCGCCCTGAATGTCGGCGACGCCAAGGCTGCTCCACATCTGCAGCCAGGTACCCTTGGCACAACCGATATCGAGCACACTGCGGATCGGCAGCGCCCGCAGCATCAATTGCGCGATGCGCTGCGCCGACGCGCGCGACGAAACGTCGGCGTAACTCATGAATCGACTGTCGTAAGCGTGGCTCATGGTTTGCCTGCGGTTTCCGTGGCGCCAGAAGGGGAACGGCGACGACCACCGAACTTCCACGAGTTTCCGTTGCGCTGGATCACATAACCGCTACCGGGCTCAACGTCGGCGTCACTCAGCCATTCTTCGAGCTCTGCGCGCGACAGGTAGGTGGTCTGCGGCGTCACCAGTTGGTCGAAGGCGACGTGGCGGAAGAAGGCGAAGTCGCGTTGGGCGATCCACAAGGAGTATTCGCGCAGGGGCGCCCATCCGAGCCAGCGTGGCGCTGCCTGTGGAAAGCGCTGGTGCAGCCAGCTCAGGGCCTTGGCGTAAACAAAATATGGGAACACCAGTGGCGTGGCGATCAGGTACTTGGTCACCCACCACGGCAGGCGCGATGCGAACTTGCGGATCGGCTCGACCAGCGCAATCACGATGGCATTGCCTTCGCGGGCGTAGACCCAGCAATGGAACTGACCTGCAGGGCGGGTATTGCGCAGCACGGCGGCGAAGCCGCGGCGCGGGTCCTTGAGGTGGTGCAGCACGCCGATGCAGTAAACGAGGTCATAGCCACCAGCATCGTAGGCGACCAGGTCCGCCTGCACGATCTCGACGAAGGAATACGCCGCCGTGTTCACGCGCGCAGTGTCGACCGAAGCGCCAAGATCCACGCCGACCAGGCGGGCAGGCCGCCAGGCGCAGCAATGCAGCAGCAGACTGGCGTTGCCGCAGCCGAGTTCCAGTACCTGCCGGTCCTTGACGTCGGTTGCGGTCAACGGCGCCATCCAGTCTTCGAATTGGGCGCGTGTGTACACCGAACCTGCGGGCAGGTTGTTCCAGGAACTGGCGAAGGCCTGGGCGGTCGCCTGGTCTGGGCTGCTGCTCATCGTCGTACTCCGTTGACGCGGGCGCTCGAAAAGGTATCCAGCACCAGTTGACTCCACAGGTAAAGTCGATGATCGGCCTTGCCGGCTCGATGCTCGCCGAGTCGGGAGTGCCAGAACGAACTGCCATCAGCATTCGCAGGAACCAGTCCCTGCTCGAACCAACGACCGGTCGGTACCGCAAATCCCTGTTTGCGCCGATGGATGATGCCGTGCGGAAGCAGTTCGCGGGTTGCCTGCTTGAGCAGCCATTTGCCGCGGTTGCCGCGCAGCTTGAGATTGGACGGCAGCGAGCGCAGAAAATCCACCAGTTCGATGTCCAGGAACGGCGCGCGGACCTCGAGGGAATTCATCATGCTGGCGCGGTCGACCTTGGTCAGAATGTCATCCTGCAGGTAGAGGTCGATGTAGAAGCAAATGCTGCGATCGACATCGTCGGCGCCGCTGCAACGTTCCCAGGCGCTGATCGCCTCGCTGTAGACCTCTTCCGGGTCTACCGGTTCCTGGAACAACTCCTGCAATTCGTCGGGCGACAACGGCGACATCCACAACGGCAGCCACAAACGCGGGGCGTCGCCGACGCCGCGCAGGGTGCGTTTGAGCTTGAAGTCCAGACTCATGTAGCCGTGCGAGACCGGCAGGCGCGAAATGGCGGCGACGATGCCGCGATGCACCGCACGCGGAATCACACGCTGGTACAGGCGTGCGTATCGAAGCGCGCGGAACGGGTCATAACCGGCGAGCAACTCATCGGCGCCATCGCCGCCGAGCGCGACCGTGACCTGCTGGCGCGCATGCCGACACAACAGAAAGGTCGGCAACAGCGAGGCATCGGCCATCGGTTCATCGAGACGGTCAAGGATACTGTCGAGGTGCTCGCGCAGGTCGGCGATCGTGCAGGTCTCGACTTGATGCGCTGCGCCGATGTGCTGCGCAACCGCGCGCGCATGGTTCGATTCGTCGAAGCTGTCGTCGGAAAAGGCGACCGAAAACGTTTTCAGGCGCTGCGCGCCGACGTGGCGCATCGCCAGCGCCGATACCGTGGACGAATCGATGCCGCCGCTCAGGAATGCGCCAACCGGCACGTCGGCGACCAGACGTCGGGAAACCGCGGCATCCAGTCGTTGCAGCAGCTCTTCGGACACCTCGGCAATGCTGCGTGTTCCCAGTCGCGCCTCGGGTATCGGTTCATAGCGCCAATAGCGCTCGACACAGGCGTCGCCGCTGACGAGATTCAGCGTCAGCGTGTGGCCAGCCGGCAGCTTGTGGACATCCTCCAGCAACGTGTGCGGCGCGGGAATGAAGCCGTAGCCGAAGTACTTGCGCAAGGCGATTTCGCTGCGTCGCGTCGGCGTCGACGGATGCAAGCGCAGCGCAGACAGTTCCGAGGCAAAGGCGAAGACTTCGCCAGCGTGGTAGTAGAGTGGTTTCTTGCCAAAACGATCGCGCGACAGGATCAGTTGCCGCCGAGTGCGATCGTGCAGCGCCAGCGCCCACATGCCGTTCAGGCGTCGGAAAAGGTCACTGCCCCAATGGCGCCAACCGTGCAGCAGCACTTCGGTATCCGAATGATCGGTCGCGAAAAGCGCGCCGGCGCGCTGCAGTTGTTCGCGCAATTCCTGGAAGTTGTAGATCTCGCCGTTGAACACGATGCTGACCGAATCGTCCGCCAGTCGCATCGGCTGAATTCCGCCGGCGATGTCGAGAACGGCGAGCCGACGGTGCGCCAGATGCACGTGATCGGGACCGTCTGCAAGCAGGCCTTCACCGTCGGGACCGCGGTGCGCCAGTCGGTCGGCCATCGCGCGCAGCGCGGCAGGATTGGAGGCGCCGACGAAACCGGCAATGCCGCACATGTCAGTCCGATCCGCGTTGGCGCACGATGCGGCCGATGCGATATACCGGCTTGGCCTGCGATTCGTGGTAGGTGCGATTGAGCATCTCGGCCAGCAGGCCCATCAGGATGCTGAGGATCCCGGTGACGGCGAGGAAGATGCTGAGCAGAGGCATCGGCGTCTGGATCAACGAGGTCGCCGCGAAGAACTTCAGTGCGAGCGCCCAGACACCCGCGCCGAAGGCCATCAGCAGACTGAACAGGCCGAAGCCGCCGAACAGATAGATCGGTTTGCCGGCGTAACGGAACAGGAACTTGACCACGATCAGGTCGAGAATGACCTTGAGTACGCGTTCCAGTCCGTATTTTGATTCGCCATGCAGTCGCGGGTGGTGCAGCACCGGGACTTCCGTCACTCGGGCGCCGTTCCAGGAGGCGTAGATCGGCACGAATCGGTGCATCTCGCCGTACAGCTTGACGCCATCGAGCACGCTGCGCCGGTAGGCTTTCAGCGAGCAGCCGTAATCGTGCAGATGCACGCCCGAGACACGCGAGATCAGTGTATTGGCAACACGGCTGGTGAGGTTGCGTTTGATCGGGTGGTCCTTGCGGTCCTTGCGCCAGCCGGAGACCACATCAAAGCCCTCGTCGAGCTTCGCCAGCAGTTTGCCGATATCGGAAGGATCGTTCTGCAGATCACCATCCATGGGCACGATGACATCGCCACGGGCCACATCCAGTCCGGCCATCAGAGCGGCAGTCTGGCCGCAGTTGCGGCTGAGGTGGATGACCGTGACGCTGGGGTCCATTGCGGCGATTTCGTCGAGGCGCTCGGCGGAACCGTCGGTGCTGCCATCATCGACCAGCACCAGTTCCCAACTGCGGCCGAGTGCGCCCAGTGCCGCCACTGTGCGCTGGTGCAAAGGCAGCAGATTGTCCAGCTCGTTGTAGACCGGAATGGTGACCGTCAGGTCGATGCGGGTGTTTCCTGGATCAATCATTGCTCTGCCAGCAGCCGGCCCGGTGCCCAAGGCTGGCATGTTACCGATGTTTGACCGGGCGCAGGCATGGGCGACGCCGTCGTCAAGCCGATCAGGATTCACTGCCGCGATGGCGTGCGTAGCCGCTGGCCACCCAGGCGCTGGCCACGTCGTGGTTGAACCTGAAGTTCGGCGCGACGCGTTCGCGCGCCAATTCCACGCCGGAGTCGTCGCAGGCGCTGAGTTCGGCGTAGGGGTTGTCCTCGTCCGGGACAATGTCGAGGCTCACGCGGACGCGACCACCCGGGACCGCCACCTTGGTGCTCTTGTGCAGGGCAGCATGGGTCTGCTGTTCGTGGCGGCGGATGATCTCCGACGCGGTCTTGACCAGCGTCGTGAACGCACCGGCGTCGAGCGGCTTCGGGTTCTTCTTGTCGCGCCCCATGGTCCACGGACCGACTAGTGAGGGCTCGCTCTGGCCATCCAGGGTCATCGCCACCGCCCAGCCGTCATCGTCCTCGTTCTTGATGACCTTCGCGGTCCAGCCGTCGTCTGACCACAGTCGATCCTGCTGGATCGGGGCGCTGACGGTTTCGGGATCGTCGGCGGCGGTGGGCGTTGCTGCTGTGGATTGCGGATTGGACACGGCATCGGGCTCAGGGAATCTGGGCGACGAGGATAGTGCCAAGCGTCGCGGATTGCTTTGGGAACCCGGGAACCAACGAATCGATATTACGAGATCGGTTTTTCGGCCCGAAAATGTACACCGGCCATGAACCGTAGGTTGGGCTGAGGCGCAGCCGTGCCCAACAGCTGCGCCAGGAGTTGGGCACGGCTGCGCCTTGGCCCAACCTACGCACGCCTCGCAACTCGCAACGACGCGTCGGGGCTCAGCTCTGCAGCAGCACCACGCCGGCCAGCGCCATTGCAACGCCAGCGCTTCGGACCAGCGAAAAGCCAGTGACCGACAGGCGTGCCAGCGCAACTCCGGCGAGGGCGCCAGTGGCGTGCAATAACGCGGTCGACGTCACGAAGCCGACCAGGAACGCCGCCGCGCCGGCTGCCGTCGGAAGTTCGACGCCATGGGCATGGCCGTGCAGCGCGGCGCACAGTGCCACCAGGGTCATTGCGGAGGGCAGGGTGGGCTTCAGCGCGAGTGCGATCGGCAGGCCGATCGCCAGCACACTGAGCGCGATCAGGTGCTCGGCGGGACTGCCGCCGATCAGCCCGGACATGGCCGCCACTGAGGCGAGTGCCATCACGCTGACAAAGGTGGTCGGCAACAACCAGCGCGCCTTTCCGCCCAGTGTCGCCGCAAACAGGCCTACGCCCACCATGACCAGCAGATGGTCGAGGCCGGCAACCGGGTGCAACATCCCGTGGACGACATCACTGTGGCCATCTGCGGCGGAATGCGCCCACGCCTGCATCGGCAGTGTCGCGGCGACGAGGGCGAGGCCGATGCGCTTCGCTGACGGTGAACATGCGTTGAATTCGAACATGACGGTCAGTCCTTGTGCAGGAAAAGCGAGGGGCTCATTTCAGCTTCTGCAGTGCATCGATGATGCGCCTGCGCTCGTCGGCGTCGCGGACCTGCGACAGGGTCTTGCTGGTGCCGGGAAGATAGCCTACCGGATCGGCCAGATATGCATCGATCTCAGCGGCCGACCAGCTTCCCGCGGAACCCGCCAGCGCAGGTGAGTAACCGAACCACGAGGAGCTGGCCTTGTCGGCCCCGTCGATCCCCCACAGCGCTGGCGCGGAACTTTCCGGTCCGACGGCGTCGATGCGATGGCACACCGCACACGGCGCCAGCGGGCCCTGTTCGGAGGGGATCAGCGTGCTGTAGCGCAGACCATCGACGGTGCCGACATTGCCGTGATGGTCGCCCGACTCGGTCGCCAGCGCCCATGTGATTACGGCCAGGATCAGCGCGGCCGCGCCCAGGGTTGCCAGTTGCGGAGAGAAGCGCACGGGAGTCCTCCTGCCTGATTCCCCATCGCCGCTGCGGCGACATGCGCCATTGACCTACGTTTGCGCGGGTCGCGTCATGACATTCGTCAAAGTTCACCGAGTTTGATCGTGATCAACATCGGCTTGGTCAGCACGAGCACCATGCGAGGCGCTGGCGCGGAATGCATGGCCATGACATAGCTCGGGAGTGGGCGCGATGATCATCGATGCAAAGCAACGGACGACCCTGGACGCATGGCTGAAGGATGCGCTGTCAGACGCCCAGGCGGATCAACCGATCGCCTTGCTCGGCGGCATCAGTCGCCGCCAGATGCTGAAGTTCTGCGCCGGCGTGGCGGCGACCATGGGTTTGAGTCAGGCTGCCGGTGTGCGCATGGCATTGGCGGCGGAGAACCCGAAACGTCCACCGGTGATCTGGCTGCACGGTCAGGAGTGCACCGGGTGCACCGAGTCCTTGTTGCGTTCGTATCACCCGACGCTGGAGTCGTTGATCCTCGATGTGATCTCGCTGGATTACCACGAGACCTTGTGCGTGGGCGCCGGCAAGCAGGCGCTCGACTACAAGCACAAGATCATGGACGAGTACCGCGGCAAGTACATCCTGGTCACCGAGGGCGGCACGCCGATGGCTGACGGTGGGATCTACTGCAAGGTGGGCGGAAAGACCCAGGTGGAGTTGGTTCGCGAGGCTGCCGAGGGTGCGGCGGCGGTCATAGCGATCGGTTCGTGCGCAGCTTGGGGCGGCGTGCAGTCGGCCTACCCGAATCCGACTGGCGCGGTCGGCACCCAGGAGGTGATTCCGGGCAAGACGGTGATCAACGTGCCGGGCTGCCCACCGAATCCGTACAACTTCCTGTCCACGGTGCTGCACATCCTGACCTTCGGCGAACCGCCAGCGCTGGACGAGCACAATCGACCGAAGTTCGCCTACGGCCGCCTGATCCACGAGAACTGCGAGCGCCGCCCGCACTTCGACGCCGGTCGTTTTGCGCTGGAGTTCGGCGACGCCGGCCATCGCCAGGGCTTCTGCCTGTACAAGATCGGCTGCAAGGGACCGGAGACCTACGCCAACTGCCCGTCCATCGGCTTCGGCGACGTCGGCGAGGGCAACTGGCCGGTCGGCATCGGCGCGCCGTGCTTCGGCTGCACCGAAAAGGGCGTCGGCTTCAGCAAGCCGATTCACGCGCTCGCCGACCTGGTATCGCAGACCCCGCCGTCGGTGTATCCGGCGGTTGACGGCGCGCGCGGGCAGGGCGCCAGTCCGGGTGCTGCGGCATTGGTCGGTGGCGTGGTCGGGGTAGCGCTCGGTGCGGGCGCGATGTTCGTCAAGGACATGGCGCGGGAACGCGATCAAGCCGAGAAGCAGTCCGCGCGGGAGGTGTGAAATGACGCTCTCTCGTCGACAATTCCTGACCGGCGCGGGCGCCGGGGCAGCAACGGCGGCATGTCTGGTCTCAGCCCCGGCGCAGGCGATCTCGCGTGAACCGAAACAGATGCCCGAGGGTGCACTCGGGATGCTGTTCGACTCGACGCTGTGCATTGGCTGCCAGGCTTGCGTGTCGGCCTGCCGCGCCGCCAACGGCGTTGAACTGGGCGCAGTACCGGCACCGCTGGCCGACTGGAATGCCGCCAACACCTGGGCCGTGGCTGACGACCTCGATGGCGTCACGCTGAACGTGATCAAGGTTTATCGCAACGGTGACGCCTCGGTGAAGGACCGCGAAACCAACGGCTTTGCATTCATCAAGCGTAACTGCCTGCATTGCGTCGACGCCAGTTGCGTCTCGGTGTGTCCGGTCAGCGCGATGATCAAGGACCCGGTCACCGGCATCGTCACCCACGATGCCAGTGCCTGCCTCGGCTGCCGCTACTGTTCCTACGGCTGTCCATTCGGCGTGCCGCAGTTCGACCTCAACAACACCTTCGGGCAGATCAACAAATGCGAGATGTGCGCGCACCTGCAGGCGCAGGGCGGCATCCCGGCCTGCTGCGATGTCTGTCCCACCGGGGCGTCGCTGTTTGGCCCGGTGGCGTTGTTGCAGGCCGAGGCCGAAGCGCGACTTGCGGCAGAGCCGGGTTCGTTGCATCAATTCCCGCGTGGCGACATCCGCGCCGATCGGCCGCTGCACGAAGCGCCGATTCCGATCTACCAGAAGCATGTTTACGGCGAGACTGAGGTCGGCGGCACCCAGGTGCGTTATCTGAGCGCGGTGCCGTTCGAAAAGCTCGGTCTGCCCCAACTCGGACCCGATGCGCCGGTGCGCTTCGTCGAGGGGTTGCAGCACAAGCTCTACAACTACCTGCTGGCGCCGGCGCTTGCGCTGTTCGGCCTGGCCTGGGCGGTGCGTCGCAACAAACCCGGCATCGATGCGCAGGACCAGGCTCGCCACGGGAAGGAGAACTGAGATGTCAGGTCATCCGGAACGACTGCGCGGGGTATCGCTGTTCACGCCGTTCAGCATGGTGCTGGGCCTGCTGGTGCTGATCGCCGGCGTGTTTTTGCTGAAGCGTTTCGTCTATGGCCTCGGCGATGTCAGCAACCTGAGCCCCGGTTATCCGTGGGGTTTGTGGGTCACCTGGGATCTGATCATCGGCAGTTCGCTCGGTTGCGGCGGTTTTGCCATGGCCATGCTGATCTACGTGTTCAACAAGGGCCATTACCATCCGCTGATGCGACCGGCGCTGGTGAGCAGCCTGTTCGGCTACGTGCTGGCCGGCTCCGCGGCGGTCATCGACATGGGTCGCTGGTGGCAGTTCTACAACCTGCTGCTGCCATGGCACTGGAACTTCAGCTCGGTGATGCTGGAAACCGGCTTGTGCGTTTCCGCCTACACGATGCTGTTGTTCGTCGAGAACTCGCCGATGGTGCTGGAGCGCTTTGGCCTGGAGAAATGGCGTCAGCGCATTGCCAGCGTGATGTGGCTGATCATCTCGATCGGCATCCTGTTGCCGTTCATGCACCAGTCCTCGCTGGGTTCGATCCTGCTGGTGGTCGGCCACAAGCTGTCCCCGCTGTACCTGACGCCGTGGCTGCCGCTGCTGTTCGTCAGTTCCGTGCTGGCGATGGGCTACGCGCTGGTGGTGTTCGAAGCCACCGTGGTCACCAGGAGCTTCCGCCTGGCTTCCGAGCATCACATGCTGTCGCGGCTGTCGACCGTGATCGGCTGGATTCTGGCGGCATGGCTGCTGCTGCGTTGGGCGGACCTGCTCTGGCGTGACGCCCTCGGCGACGCGCTGGTCATGACGCCGCTGGCGGCGAGCTTCTGGTTCGAAAACGCGCTGGCGCTGTTCGCGGCGATTGCCTTCCTGTCGCCTGCGGCGCGGCGCGATGAGGTCTGGACCTTCCTCGCTGCGGTGGCGCTGCTGCTGTTCGCCATCGTCTACCGCTTCAATGCCTATCTGGTTGCCTACACGCCAGCGGTCGACGGTTACCAGTACTTCCCGTCGGTGCAGGAGATTCTGGTGACGCTGGGCATGATCGCGTTCGAGATTCTCGCTTACGTGGTCGTCATCAAGCTGTTTCCCGTGCTGCACTCGCCAGTGCGGCAAGCTGCGCACGCCTGATATCGGAGAATCCCATGACGCGTGTCGTGATCGATCCCATCACCCGCATCGAAGGCCATCTGCGCGTCGATGTCGAGGTCGACAACGGGCGGGTGAGCAAGGCCTGGTCGTCCGGTCAGATGTGGCGCGGCATCGAACTGATCCTGCGGGGACGCGATCCGCGCGATGCCTGGGTGTTCGCCCAGCGCATCTGCGGCGTGTGCACCACGGTGCACGCGGTGGCCTCGGTGCGCGCGGTGGAGAACGCACTGCAACTGCCGGTGCCGCTGAACGCGCAGTACATCCGCAACATGATCATCACCGCGCACGGTATCCACGATCACTTGGTGCACTTCTATCACCTGGCGGCACTCGACTGGGTCGATATCGTTTCGTCGTTGAGCGGCGATCCGGGCGGCGCGGCGACGCTGGCGCAGTCACTGTCGGAGTACAAGGGCAATTCGAAACAGCAGATGCAGGCAGCGCGCGATCGCCTGAGCAACTTTGTCGGCAGCGGCCAGCTCGGTGTGTACGCCTCCGGCTATTGGGGCCATCCGGCGATGAAGCTGCCGCCGGACGCCAACCTGATGGCCGCCGCGCACTACCTGCAGGCGCTGGAAGTGCAGCGCAGCGCCAACAAGATTGTCGCCATCCTCGGCTCGAAAACACCGCATATCCAGAACCTGGCGGTTGGCGGCGTCGCCAATCCGATCAACCCCGACAGCCAGTCGACGCTGACGCTGGAACGGCTGTACGCGGTCAAGGCGCTGATCGACGAACTCGGCGATTTCGTGCACAACGCGATGATGTCCGACGTCGCAGCAGTGGGCGCGCTGTATGCCGAGTGGACCGGCTACGGCAAGGGCATCACGAACTACCTGTCGGTGCCGGATCTGCCGCTGGATGAACTGGGCACGAAGTTCGAGCTGCCGGGTGGCCATATTCCCGACGGGGATCTCGGCAAGTTCCGCGCGATCGGCACGTACCAGGACGCGTTCTTCCGTGACGGCGTCAAGGAGGAAATCGGTCACTCCTGGTACAAGTACGCGGGCGATTCGCCGGCGCTGCATCCGTGGGACGGCCAGACCGAGCCGAACTACACGGACTTCCAGGACGACGGCAAATATTCGTGGATCAAGGCGCCGACCTTCCACGGCGAGCGCGTGCAGGTCGGCCCGCTGGCCAATGTCCTGGCGATGGCGGCGGCAGGGCACGAGTCGACGACGAAACATCTGAACAAGCTGCTGGCACAGGCCAGCGCGGTGGCCGGCTCGCAGATTCCGGTGAGTGCGCTGCATTCGACCATCGGCCGCATTGCCGCGCGCGCGGTGCGCTGCGCGGTGCTGCACGACAGCCTGGTCAACCAGTGGAACCTGCTGATGGCGAACATCGCCAAACGCGATTTCGATACCTACAACCGCCCGACCTTCCCCAAGGGCGAAATCCGCGGCTTCGGCTTCCACGAAGCGCCGCGCGGCGTGCTGTCGCACTGGGTGGTGATCGACAACGGCAAGATCAAGAACTACCAGGCGGTGGTGCCGTCGACCTGGAACGCGGGTCCGCGCGACGACCAGGGCCGGCCGGGGCCGTACGAAGCGGCGTTGCTCGACAACCCGGTCGCCGATCCGGAACTGCCGCTGGAGGTGTTGCGCACCGTGCACAGTTTCGATCCGTGCATCGCCTGCGCCATCCACATGACCGATCCGCAACGGCGGCCGATCGTGCAGGTCAAGGCGTTCTAGTGTGGTTTGCCATTAATTCGTTGAATAATTTCCGCGCCTTTTGACCCGAATGCGTCGTTGTTCGTCGTCGCCATAGCCCTGCTATGACTCCTCCTCTCGCCTAGCCTCGAGCCAAAATGCATCGGAAATTTCTTCAGCCAATTAATGGCAAACCACACTAGCGGAGCACCACACTGATGGACATCCTTGTGCTCGGTATCGGCAACATCCTGCTCGAAGACGAGGGCATCGGCGTGCATGTCGTCGAGCGTCTGCAGTCGCGATACCTGCTACCGGGCAACGTCACAGTGCTGGATGGCGGCACCTCCGGGATGACCCTGCTGGATGACATTGCCGCATGTCAGCATCTATTGATCGTCGACTGCGCCCGGCTCGACGGGCCTGCGGGCACCGTGCACGAATTTCACGGCAACGCCGTGCCGGCGTTTTTCCAGCAGCGGATCTCGCCGCATCAGATCGGGCTGTCCGATCTGCTGGCGGCAGCCGCGCTGCTCGATGCACTGCCGGCCGAGCTCTCGCTGGTCGCCATCGAGCCGGAGAGTATCGAACTGGGCATGAGCATGACCGCCACCGGCGAGCGTGCCTGCGAAGACGCGTTGCAGCGGGTGATAACACGGCTGCGCGCTCTCGGCGCCGCGCCGCAACCGCTGGCGGCAACCGCCTGATGTGCCTCACCACGCCAGAGCGGGTGGTCGAACTCGGCCCCGGTTTCGCGGTGATCGAGCGCGAGGGTCAGCGCCTGCCGATCCTGCTGCACCTGCTCGACGAGCCGGTCGCGGTGGGCGATTGGCTGGCCGTCCAGGCGCAGCGACATGCGGTGGCGAGGCTGAGTGTCGAGGAAGCTGACGAGTTGATTGGACTGTATGGCCAGATCGTAGGTCACGTTGCCCAAAGGGCTACGTGACTCGAAGCCGAATGTCACGTAGCCCTCCGGGCAACGTGACCTACTTCCTTCCTCCGAAGGATTCACAACGAACGTTAACGGGCCGATGAACGATCACCTCGCCGACCTGCGCATCTCCCGCCTCGCGGTGCATTTTCGCGAGATCGGCGACGCGCAGATGCGCGAACTTCCGTTCTACAACGCCAGTCTCGAGGTCGAAGCCTTCGACTTCTCGCGGTTCGGCGACGACCAGCTGATCGGCGTGCTGATCACGCCGTGGTTCATGAATCTGGTGCTCCTGCCGCTCGATTACGTTGCCGTTGACGCCAATCGCTATGGCAAATCGCGCAGCTTCGCACTGCCCGGTGGCGGAATCGAGTTCCGCTACGGTGGCGACGAGGTCGTTGGCTCGTTCTGGGCGCATTCCTTGCACTCGCCGATGCACAAGTTCGCCTCGCAAACGCATGCGCGCAGCGAAGCGCGAATACGGCTGGCCGAAGCGATGCAGAGCCCACAAACCAGGCCGGCGGTGCCAAGCCCGGGCCGACGGGCGTTCCTGACCGGCGGCGGTTCGTCCGACGGGCGGCGATAAGCAGTTCCGTCTCCTGCCTTCCTTTGCGTTCTTTGCGTCCTTTGCGGACAATCCTTTAGGTCAACGACTTGCTGTTGGGTTGGTGAGAGCCGCAATGCATGAAATGTCGCTATGCCTGTCGATGATCGATCTGGTCAACGAGCGCGTCCGCGCCGAGGGCGCCACGCGCGTATTGCGCATCAAGCTGACCATCGGCGCGCTCGGCAACGTCGAGCCGCAGGCATTGGCGTTCTGTTTCGAGAGCGCCGCCCAGGGAAGTCCGCTGGAAGACGCGCAACTGGACATCGAGGTGCTGCCCGGCGTGGCCTGGTGCTTCGAATGCAACAAGAGCGTGCTGATCGAGCGCCGCGGCGACGATTGCCCGTTTTGCAGTCGCGGCGCCCTGCGCATCGACGACGGCGACCAGTTGCAGGTCACCGAGATGGAGATCATGTGACCACTGGAAACCGCGTCGCGTCTACCGCTGTGGTCACTCGTGCATCAAGGTTGGCGTCGATCGTGCGAAATGATTTTTGTCCGCAAAGGACGCAAAGGACGCAAAGAAGGACCAGCGGAAAGTTGCCAGCTCAACGCCCTTGTCCGTCGCGCTCGAACAATTTGTCGATTTTGCTTTCCTTTGCGTCCTTTGCGTCCTTTGCGGACAAATGCTCTTCCCCAGTTGCTTGCGCAGAATCGTTGGTTCGTGACTCATGACGATCCAGATCGATGGCTGGCTCGGTGCGCGCGTGCGTTGTCGCGGTGTTGACATCGACGCGGTGGAATTGCAGTTGCATCGGCCGCTGCAGGTGCTGGCCGGCCTGAACGGCAGGTCCGTCGACGAGTGCCTGCGCCTGCTGCCGTTGTTGTTCCCCTTGTGCGGTACGGCGCATGCGCTGGCGGCGCTGCAAGCTGTCGAGGCGGCGCTGGGGGTCGAGCCGGAGCCCGCGCAGCGTTTGGCGCGGGCGACGCTGGCGACGGCGGATGCGATGGCGGCCCATGTGTGGCGAACCTGCATCGACTGGGCGCAGTTGCTGGAGCGTCCGGTCGACGCCGCGCAGGTCGCGCGGGCGCGCCGACTGGTCGGCCGGATTGCGCTCGCACTCTATCCCGATCAGGATTGGCGGCGCGTCGGCGGCGGGCGGCTGAATCCGAGTCTCGACGCGCTGTCTAACACACGCGCGGAACTTGCCCAGTTGCGTGGCGAGATCGACCTTGCTGCTGCGTTGTCGGCGACTCGCCGCGGTTTGCGCTCGGCGATGGCCGGCACGGGCGATGCGTGGCTGCCGCGAATGGACGCTTGCTTCGGTGGCATGGCCGAAGCCGCCGTGACCTGCTTCGACTCGCTCGATGCGCAGTTGTGCGCAGCGGCGGACTTGTACGCAATGCCGAGAACGTTCGCCTCGTTGGCGGCGTTTTCGGGGCATGGTCTTGGCCGTGCTGAAACCGCCCGCGGCGAGTTACATTACCGGGTCGATATCGTTGCCGGCCACGTCGCTGCCTGCAGCATGATTGCGCCGACCGATCGTGCTTTTGCCGACCACGGTCCGGTGGCGCAGTTGCTGCAGGAACTCAAGCGCGCCGATCAGCCGCTGCTGGCCGTTCGCTGGATCCTCGCCGCCTTCGATCCCTGCATCGAGGTGCGCGTGGCGGCTTGATCCCGCGCATGTCGGCGGGCCAGGGAGCGGGCGTAAACTGCGGCTGCCGGGTGGAGTTTTCTTCGCTCGGCGCAATGACCGTGGGAGGTGCTGCGATGTGTAGCGTATGCGGATGCGGCAAGAGCGAAGTCAGTGTGGAAGCCGGAATGTCGGTTCTGACCCCGCAGGCGCTTGCGCACCGTCATGACCATGAACACGTGCATGCCGACGGCACGCGGCATCGACACGCCCATGGGCCAGCGCTGGTCCTCCCCAGCGTATCGGGCCTGTCGGCGCCGGGCGTCAGCGAAGCGCGTCTGGTGCGCATCGAAGCCGATCTGTTGTCGAAGAACGCGGAACTGGCGCAGCACAATCGCGAGCACTTCAGCGCGCATGGCCTGCTGGTCCTGAATCTGGTGTCGAGCCCGGGCTCGGGAAAGACCACACTGCTGGTACGCACCATCGAGGCGCTCAAGGGCAAACTGCCGGTGGCGGTCATCGAGGGCGATCAGCAGACCAGCAATGATGCGATGCGCATTCGCGCCACCGGCGTTCAGGCGGTGCAGGTGAACACCGGCAAGGGCTGTCACCTGGATGCGTCGATGGTGGCCCGCGCCTTCGACCATCTGCATGAACTCAGCGATGGTGTGTTGTTCATCGAGAACGTCGGCAACCTGGTGTGCCCGGCCGGCTTCGATCTTGGCGAAGCGCACAAGGTCGTGCTCGCGTCAGTGACCGAGGGCGAGGACAAACCGCTGAAGTACCCGAACATCTTTGCGGCATCGAAGTTGCTGCTGGTGGCGAAGTGCGATCTGCTGCCGTTTCTCGATTTCGACGTCGACCTGCTGATCGCCAATGCGCGCAAGGTGCAGCCGGACATCGAAGTGCTCCGGGTTTCGGCGAAGACGGGCGAGGGAATGGACGCATGGACGCGCTGGATCGAGGCTCAGGTGGACGTAGGTTACGTTTCCCGCAGGGCTCCGTGACCACACGCTGGGCGCCTGTGGGAACGGGCTTGTATCGCGAGCTTTTGCGGCGAGCCAGCGAAAGCTCGCGGGGCGAGCCCGCTCCCACAGAATCGCCAGACTGCGCGGCTCTGCCTGTGGGAGCGGGTTTATCCCGCGATCTTTTCTTTCGCCGCCGTGCGCCGTGACATCCGCACGCCGCCTGAGTATCCGCGTCCGAGGCCGGGTCCAGGGCGTCGGATTCCGTCCGTTCGTCTACGCTCAGGCGCGCCGGCTCGGGCTCACCGGGTACGTGCTCAACGACCGCGATGGCGTGTTGACCGAGGTTCAGGGCGAAGGCGTCGACGCCCTGGTGGCCGCGTTGCGCGACTTGGCGCCACCACTGTCGCGAATCGATTCGATCGAGGTCGAAGCCATCGCGCTGGTCCGCGCCGAATCGAGTTTCATCGTCGCCAGCAGCGCGTTGGGCGGGGCGCTGCATACCGAGATCGGCCCCGATGTCGGCGTCTGCGCCGATTGCCGGCGCGAATTGTTCGACCCGGCCGATCGGCGCCATCGCTATCCGTTCATCACCTGCACGCACTGCGGGCCGCGTTTCACCATCTGCGCGCGCCTGCCCTACGACCGTCCGCAGACCTCGCTGGCCGCTTTCCCGCTGTGTCCCGCGTGCGAGCGCGAATACACCGATCCCGGCAATCGGCGTTTCCATGCCGAGAGCACCGCGTGCGCGGTCTGCGGGCCGCGGTTGTCGCTCGATCCGCGCGCGATTCTGGCGCACCTGCGGCAGGGCGAGATTGTCGCGATCAAGGGCATCGGCGGCTATCACCTGGTCTGCGACGCGCGCAACACCGATGCGGTGGAACGACTGCGATCGCGTAAACAACGCGAGGCCAAACCGCTTGCCGTGATGGTCGCCAATCTGGCGTCGGCGCAGGCACTCGCCGAGGTCGACGCCAGCGAGTCGATGCTGCTGACTTCGCGCGAGCGCCCGATCGTCGTGCTTCGCGCGCGCGCCGGCAACGGCATCGCCGCATCGGTGTCGCAGGACCTGCCGACGCTCGGCCTGATGCTGCCGTACACGCCGATTCACTATCTGCTGTGTCACGCCGCGGCCGGCGAGCCCGACGGCAGCAACTGGCTCGACCAGCCGCAGCCGTTGGCTCTGGTGATGACCAGCGCCAATCCGCACGGCGAGCCACTGGTACATACCGATGGCGAAGCGCGTGAGCGTCTGGCTGGCATCGCCGACCTGATCGTCGACCACGACCGGCCGATTCTGGTGCGTTGCGACGATTCGGTGATGCGCGTGGTGGATGCGCGGCCGAGCTTCATTCGCCGTGCGCGGGGATTCACTCCCGAGCCGATCGATCTCGGCGCGGACGGCCCATCGGTACTCGGCGTCGGCGCGTTCCTGAAGAACACCGTGTGCATCACGCGCGGACGCGAGGCCTTCGTATCGCAGCACATCGGCGATCTCGACAATGCCGAGGCGCGGCGTTTCCTCGGCGAAACCGTAGCCCACCTGCAACGGATCCTCGATGTGCAGCCCGAATCAGCGGTCTGCGACTGGCATCCGGACTTTCCCAGCAGCGAGTTCGCGCGACAATTGGGGCTGCCGCTCACGCCGGTGCAGCACCACCACGCGCATGTCGGCGCCGTTGCTGCGGAGCACGGCATCACCGGCGCGCTGCTGGGACTGGCGCTGGATGGCTACGGCTACGGCACGGGTGGGCAGGCGTGGGGCGGCGAACTGCTGCGGGTCGATGGCGCCAGTTTCGAGCGCCTCGGCCATCTGCATCCGCTGGCGCAACCGGGTGGCGATCGCTGCGCGCGCGAGACCTGGCGCTGCGCCGCGGCCGCGCTGCATGCGCTCGGGCGCTCCGGCGAGATCATTTCGCGCTTCAAGGACGAATCCCTCGCGCCGCTGGTGCTGCAACTTCTGGACCGCGGGCTGGCACCGCCCACATCAAGCGCCGGCCGCTGGTTCGACGCCGCCTGTGGGCTACTCGGGCTGCACTGGCATTCCCAGTACGAGGGGCAAGCGCCGATGGCGCTGGAGGCCGCTTTCACCGATGCGCAGATCGTCGATGGCGGTTGGGCCATCGAAGCGGGTGTGCTCGATCTTCGCAGGCTGCTGGCGGCGCTCGCCGAACCGGGCCTCGATGCGCGTTCGGGATCGAATCGCTTCCACGGCACGCTGATCGCAGCGCTGGCCGATTGGGTCGTACAGGCGGCGTCAGCCACCGGTTTGCGTCAGGTTGCGCTTTCAGGTGGGTGCCTGTTGAACCGGGTGCTGGCCGAGGGGCTGTCGTCGGCGCTGCGACAGCGTGGCTTGTTGCCGCTGCTTCCTCGTCTGTTGCCGCCCAACGACGGGGCAATCAGCCTGGGGCAGGTTTACGCTGCTCGTTGAGAGAACTGGTCACCCCCGGCGGCGTGCTTATTCGCGTATCGAACCTGTGGGAGCGGGTTTATCCCGCGAAAGCTCTCGCGGAGTGAATCCGCTCCCACATGAAAATCAATGCCTTACGGCATGTCCGGTGAGAGTTCTGGTCGCCCCTGTCGGTGCGCTTGTTCGCGCATCAAACTGGCGGCGGCCATGCGGACTGCCTTTTTTGTCCGCAAAGGACGCAAAGGACGCAAAGAGAGCCTAGAACCCAGGTGTTGATGTTCTGCTGGCTTCGCTTTCCTTTGCGTTCTTTGCGTCCTTTGCGGAAAAGCTCTTCTTTCAGATACTTGCGTTATGTTTGGTGAGAGTCCCGGTCACCCCTGTCGGCGCGCTTTTTCGCGCAAAGAACACACGGAAGTAGGTCACGTTGCCTGCGCAGCAGGCTACGTGACGCTGTCCATTGTCACGTAGCCCGCTGCGCAGGCAACGTGACCTACAAATAAATGCTCTACAATCAAACGTTTAGAGGATGTTCTGTGAGAGTGTCATGCCCGCAGGCTTGCCCCGCGAGCTTCGGCGCCCGGAAGCTCGCGACGCAACGTCGCTGCCACGGGCCGCAAGCGCATCAAGCCACCGCGTACTCGCGCAACTGGTCCAGCGAAACGACGCCGAGCGCGTTCAGGTGGGTCGCCTCGAGCACCACCAGCGGTGCCATGCCGGCAGCGTAGGCGTCGCGCCAGCGCGTGGCGCACAGGCACCAGCGATCACCGTGTTTCAACCCGGGGAAGCCGTATTCCGGCCGCGGCGTGCTGAGATCGTTGCCCTCGGATCTGGAAAAACGCAGGAATTCGGAAGTCATCACCGCGCAGATCAGATGCAGGCCGCGATCGCTCGGGTCACCGCGACAGCAGCCATCGCGGAACCAGCCGGTCATCGGCTCGGTGCTGCAGGTCTGCAGCGGCGTGCCCAGTACGTTCAGAGGATGCGAAGTGGCGGTCATGTGGCGATTGCCCCAGGTTCTGCGCAGTTGCAGGAGCGACGCGTGCGTCGCGACCGGTGATGCCATTGGTCGCGACGTACACGTCGCTCCTGCATGGATTTTCAGGCTGCCAACTGGCGCAACACGTAAGGCAGGATGCCGCCGTGGCGGAAGTACTCGACTTCCTTCGGCGTCTCCAGCAGCACGCGCACCTCAAAGTGCTTGACGGACCCGTCCTCAGCGGTCGCGGTGACCTTGAGGCGCTTGCCGGTGCCGTCGCCGATGCCTTCGAAGTCGAAGGTCTCGCGACCGCTGAGGCCCAGGCTGGCGGCGTTCTGGCCATCGAGGAACTTGCACGGCAATACGCCCATTCCGCACAGGTTGCTGCGGTGGATGCGCTCGAAGCTCTCGGCGATGACGATCTTGACGCCGAGCAGCATGGTGCCCTTGGCCGCCCAGTCGCGCGAGGAGCCGGTGCCGTATTCCTTGCCGGCGATCACGATCAGCGGCGTGCCAGCGGCCTGGAACTGCATCGACGCATCGTAGATCGAGGTCACTTCGTTGGTCGGGAAGTAGGTGGTGAAACCGCCTTCCGTGCCCGGCGCCAGCTGGTTCTTCAGGCGGATGTTGGCGAAGGTGCCGCGCATCATGATTTCGTGATTGCCACGGCGCGAACCGTAGGAATTGAAATCGGCGTACTGCACGCCGCGCTCGTTCAGGTACTTGCCGGCCGGCGTGCTCGCCTTGAAATCACCGGCTGGCGAGATGTGGTCGGTGGTGATCGAGTCACCGAGCAATGCCAGCGCACGCGCGCCCTTGACGTCGCTGATCGGCCGCAGATTCATCGTCATGCCGGCGAAGTAGGGTGGGTTCTGCACGTAGGTCGAGCTGTCGTCCCACGAATACAGCGCACCCTCGGGGGCCTGCACCGACTGCCAGCGCGCATCGCCATCGAACACATTGGCGTACGAGGCGCGGAAACCCGCCGCCGTGACCGCGTTGTGCACGGTCTGTGCGATCTCGTGGTTGCTCGGCCAGATGTCCTTCAGATACACCGGCTGACCATCGCTGCCGGTTCCCAGCGGTTCGCTGGTCAGGTCCAGATCGGCGCGCCCGGCCAGCGCGTAGGCCACCACCAGTGGCGGCGAGGCCAGGTAGTTCATGCGCACTTCGGCATGCACGCGGCCTTCGAAGTTGCGATTGCCCGAGAGCACCGAAGCGACGATCAGGTCGCCATCCGCAATGCCCTTGCTGACCGGCGGCGGCAGCGGGCCGGAGTTGCCGATGCAGGTGGTGCAGCCGTAACCGACAACGTGGAAGCCGAGCTTTTCCATCGGCTCCAGCAGGCCGGCCTTCTTGAAGTAGTCGGTGGCGACCAACGAACCCGGCGCCAGCGAGGTCTTCACCCACGGCTTGGTGGTCAGGCCCTTGGCCACGGCGTTGCGCGCCAGCAGGCCGGCGCCGAGCATCACCGACGGGTTGGAGGTGTTGGTGCAACTGGTGATCGCGGCAATGACCACGGCGCCGTCGGTCATCTCGTAATTGCCGGCATCGGTGGCGACGGTTGCGGTGCCCGGCGTGGCGGTCTTCGGCTTGGCAGCACGCGCTTCGGCCATCGACGCGTGGTTCTTGGTGTAGTCGGCCTTCATGTCGGACAGCAGCACGCGGTCCTGGGGGCGCTTCGGGCCAGCCAGGCTCGGCTTGACGTCGCCGAGGTCGAGGTGCAGTACGTCAGTGTATTCGGCCTCCGGCTGGCCCGGCTCGCGGAACATGCCGTTGAGGCGCGCGTATTGCTCGACCAGCGCGACCTGCTCGTCGCTGCGGCCGGACAGGCGCAGGTAATTCAGCGCCTCATTGTCGATCGGGAAGATGCCGCAAGTGGCGCCGTATTCCGGCGCCATGTTGGCGATGGTCGCGCGATCGGCGAGCGGCAACTGGTTCAGGCCCTCGCCGAAGAACTCGACGAACTTCTCGACGACGCCGCGCTTGCGCAGCATTTGCGTCGCAGTCAGTACCAGGTCGGTCGCGGTCGCGCCTTCCGGCATCTTGCCGGTCAGGCGGAAGCCGATGACCTCGGGGATCAGCATGGTCGACGGCTGACCGAGCATCGCCGCTTCCGCCTCGATGCCGCCGACGCCCCAGCCGAGCACGCCGATGCCGTTGATCATGGTGGTGTGCGAGTCGGTGCCGACCACGGTGTCCGGGTAAGCCCAGGCTTCCGCGCCGTCGGTGGCGAATACGACGCGCGCGAGATACTCCAGGTTCACCTGGTGCACGATGCCGGTGCGCGGCGGCACCACCTTGAAGTTGTCGAAGGCCTTCTGGCCCCACCGCAAGAAGGCGTAACGCTCCTTGTTGCGCTCGAACTCGATGCGCGCGTTCTCGTCGACCGCGCTGGCGCTGCCGAAGCGATCCACCTGCACCGAGTGGTCGATGACCATTTCGGCGGGAATCAACGGATTGATCTTGTTGGGGTCGCCGCCGAGCGAGGTCATCGCATCGCGCATGGCGGCCAGATCGACCACGCAGGGCACGCCGGTGAAGTCCTGCATGACCACGCGCGCCGGCATGAACGGGATTTCCTGGGTCGACGGCGTCTTCGGATCCCAGTTCAGCAGTGCCTCGATGTGCGCCGGCGTGACGTTCTCGCCATCCTCGAAGCGCAGCAGGTTCTCCAGCAGAATCTTCAGCGAGTAGGGCAGCCGCGCCAGGTTGTACTTGGGCTCCAGCGCCGTCAGGCGATGGTAGTTGTAGGTCTTGTCGCCAGACGTGAACGTGGCGCGCGTGCCGAAGCTGTTGCTCATGGGTAGCCTCCGAGGATGCAGATGAATCACCGGGCGCCCACCGGTTCAACGGCAGATCGCCAGAATCAGCCCGCGATTATGGCGCAAGCGCCGCAAGACCGGGCGTCGACGAAAGACGAATTGCGGGCATGCGAAGGAAGAAAACAATCGCTGGTCATTGCGAGCAACCCGCTTTTGGGGAAAGCTGTACACGGGCCATGAACCCGCTGAGGGTCTCGGCTCTGGACGATGCATGAGCAGTGTATCCGTACTCTACTCTGGCGCTCTGTGCCCGGTTGCGAGATTGGTTCTGGTCGTGGTTGTTGGCGACCCTTCCTGGTTTTCCGCTTGTCGAAAGAGGAGTAGAGGCATGCCCCAACGTCAGTGCTCACAAGCTCCTTCACTCAAAGCCATTGGCAAACAGGATGTCCGATCCCGCTTGCGACACGGTAAACACCCGGCCGCTGATGGTGATGCTGCCGGTGCGTGCGGCACCGGGATTGGCGGCGACGCTGTAGTTCAAGCTACCGTTGCCGGATCCGGTGTTGGCGCCGGTAATGCTCAGCCACGGATCGTTGCTGAGTGCGCGCCAGGGTCCGCAGGCGGAGGCGGTAATGCCCACGCTGAAGGCGCCGCCCGCGATACCTGCACTAGTGCCGGTCGGTGACAAAGCGCTTACCGGGGCACAAAGACTTGCCGTGAGTCCGAAGAAATTCAGATTCCCGGCGCCGATCGGTCCTGCTTCGGTGAATGCACCGGTGCTCAGATTGACCGTGTACAAGCGGCCGTTCGCTGTGGCGACGCCGGTGGTGGTCACGCCGTTGGCGGCGATGATTTCCAGACCATAGGCGTCGTTGGCAACGATTCCCGTACTGCCAATGACGCTGACCACGCCGCCGTTCGGCGATGGGGCACCGTTCAAACCGCCAATCGTAACCCATTGGTCGTTATTGAAATCCAGGCCGTAGAGCGTCCTTCCTGCCTGAAACAGATCGTTGTTGCTGTAGCTGACGCCATTGATGCCGGTGCGGGACAGATTGCTGTCGGTGGCAATCAATGCGCCCGAAACCGGATTGACGCGGAAGTTGGGACCCTCGCGAGAGGTCACGCGGATCACGTCCGTGATTGGATCAAAATTGAAGCCATTGAAATCGGTATCGGGAAAGTTGGTCGTCCATGGTGTGGCGCTGACCACGGTTGCGGCACCCGTGACCGGATTGATTCGATAGATGCGCGCGGTTCGTGTCGCACCGTCGTCGACCAGCCCCAGACCATAAAGTTCGCCGGTGGCCACCCGGGTGTCGATTGCGACCAGCTTTTCAGTGGCGATCAAGCCGGTGAGCGCCACCGTGCTGACCGTTCCCAGGGTTGCCGCATTGAAGGTGACCAGGCTGTTGGTCTGGGTGAGGCCGTACAAGGTTGCGGAGATCGTCGCACTCGCCACTGGGCAATTGAGCGTCCAACTGCGGGCGACCGGGCTGCCGGGATTGGGCGTTTCCGTGCAGCTCAGGGTTCCGGTCTGCAGGCTGGCGCCGCGAGTGCAACTCAGGTTGATCGCCGCGTTGATCTGCGTACCACCCGCGGTGCCGGTCAGATTGATCGGCGCGTTGCTGATGGTGAAGCCGGCGGTGGCGCTGCAACTGCCCAGATTCACGGTGCCGGGCGCGGTGCCGCCGCTGGAACTGACGCCGATAGCGCTGGTCGCTGCGCCGGTGGGGCCGGCGGGAAAAACGATGGTGCTGGCGGCGGTCGGGGTGTAGATGACGGTGGGCGGTACGGGTGCAGCGGGGGCGCTCTGCGCTTCAAAGGCGCCGATGTCGCTGCCGTCGCCGGCGGCGGCGTTGGTTATCCCCGCAAGATCAATCGGTCGGGTGAAGCCTGATCCGCGTTGGTCCGTGGACCTGCCCGAACCGACACTGCTGCCCGCATCCAATGCTGCGCTGCCAAACAGCAAGGCGCGCGTGGGCGTGGGGCCGCCGTTGTCGGCGAGCGGGCCGAGGTTGCTGTTGGGCGAAGTAATATCCGTGGCCGTCGGCGCCAATACGCCGTTGTAGTTGTTGCTCAGGTTGAAGCCACGCGACGTGATGGTCGCGTTATCGAGGGTGATGAAGTTGTCTGGCGTATTGCCCGCGATGATGGTGTTGCGCAGCGCAGTCGTAGTGCCAGCAGAGCCGGGAACTCCAACCGCGCGAATGCCTCCGCTTTGAGTTCCGACATTGTTGGCAATAGTGCTGTCGATCAATTCCAATCTGCTGCTTGTCCCGGTCAGTTGAACAGCCAGCCCTGCGGCGGCGAAGGCGTCGTTGCCGCTGACAGTGGAGCCCGCGAGACGCAAAACGTCTGCGCTGGCGCCGTAAGAAATCCCGCCGCCCAAGTTCGCCAGGTTACCGCTGAAGGTGCATCCCGCAAAAACGCCGCTTGCATCCGACAATGAAACGCCACCGCCCGCGTTGGACACATTCCCGGTGACGTGGACATTGGTCAAGTAAAGGTCGCTTTGGCTGAGGATGCCGCCACCCTGGTCTCCGCCACCCGTGGCTCGGCCGTTCGCGATGGTCATGCTGCGAATGGCGACGCCGCCCGCGACGCTTCCTGAAACGTTGAAGACACGAAATTCTGCCGCCACATTGCGCCGCACTTCCAGCCTATCCGCGCGAAAGCCGTTCACTGTCAGTCCGCTGATAATGGTCGGCAGCGCCGATGTCAGGTTGATCGTGCTGCCGGCATCCAGCGCAGGGGCAAAGACGATGTCGTCGAGGCCAGGGCCGTTGATGTTGGCGTCGGTAATGGCCTGATTCAGGCTTCCGGCTCCGGCGTTGGCGGTGGTACTGACGATGATGGAGCGCATTTCCACCGCACCGATGTCGGCACTCGCGCCGAACACGCGCGGCTGGCCGCGCTGGTCCAGGGCTTGCCCCGACGCATCGCCCGCATTCAGCGCCGGGCTGCCGCCCAGCAGGGCATGCGTCGGCGTCGTGCCGCCGCCCAGGGACAGCGGGCCCAGGCGGGGCGTGGCGGTGGTGATATCGGAGGCCAAAGGCGTCACCACGCCGTTGTAGTTGTTGCTCAGGTTGAAGCCCAGCGAGGTGACGGCTTGAGTGCCTGTGCCACCGATGGCGAAGTTGGTGGCGTTATTGGCAATCACCGAATTACGCAGAGTCGTTGTTGAGGTATTGCCAACGAGGGACGCGGTGAGAATGCCGTCGGCGCTGTTGTCGACAATGGTGCTGCCTACAACATCCAATCGAGCATTCGCAGCAAAGTGCTTTACGCCAACGCCGCGATTCGCGCTAATCGTGGAGTTCACCAGGCGCAAGACCTTCCCGGAATCTCCCTGATAGCTGATCCCAGCACCGTCACCTGACGTGTTTCCACTGAAGGTGCAGCCGGTGAAAACGCCGTCGGCAAATGCCAACGCAACGCCACCGCCATTGGCTGCTCGATTTCCGGTAACGTGTACCTGGGTCAGCAATAGCTTACTATCGCTTGAGATCCCACCGCCGAAAAGTTGACTACCCGCATCACCATTGCTGATGGTCATCCCCCGAATATCAACTTGCGGAATGCCACCCGGAATCGTGAATACGGTAAACGCCGTCACCGCATTGAACGCCCGCTGCACCGTCAGCAGGTTCGCGCCGGGTCCGTTGATGGTCAGCGCTTCGCTGATGTTCGGCAATGCGGTCTGTAGCTCGATGGTCTGCGGCGCGTTGAACAGCGCGGAGAAATTGATCTGATCGCCATTGCCGACGCCGGTGATCGCCGCATTGATCGCCTCGCGCAGTGTGCATTCGCTGTCATCGCACACGCCATTGCCCGGATCGGCAATGGAATTGACGGTAAAAATCGTCGGCACCGTGATGAACAACAGCCAGCCACCGGAAATCGTGCCGGTATCTTGAGTAGCGTCGTCGACCACATACAGCTTCCACTCTCCGTTGGGATTGGTCAGGTTGAACACGCTCAGGTCCGCCGGCGCATCGACCAGCGCGTTCGGTGCCGCGAAGGGGGCCGGAAAGGTGTCCAGCAAGTCGGTGCCGCCAGTGTCGTTGGAATAGTTGGCCGGCTTGGTCGTGCCGGTGGCCAACTGCAGGTCGTTGGGCAGCACGTTGGTTGAATTGGGATCGAAAATCAGGTCGATCCCGCTGACGTCGATACCGGCACCGGCGTCCGACATCAGCACCGCCCGCTGCCCTTGTGGGCCTTCGAGGATGATGTCGACATCGTCCGGGAAGGTGTGGGTAAAGCTGGTCAACTGCACGCGCAGGCGGGTCAAGGACGGCGTCACGCCAGTCACGGTGGCCACCGAGGGGTACAACGCTGCCGACGCGTTGTCGTTGATCACAATCGGCGCGGTGTTGCCCGCAATGACCGTCGTGCCATCCGGCGCTTGCGGGTTCGCCGAAGCCGCGCTGGGCGTGGGGGCACTCGCCACCCGCGGCACCATGTCATGACGTGGGCCAGCGCCGGCGCCGACGCTGAATATCAGCGCGCCTAGCGCGATCAGTGATGCAACCCAGTTCGCACCCACGGCTCGCGTCGACATGCGGATCACCAGTGTTGGATCGATGGGGCAGAGTACTCCATATGTGTGATGGCGGTCACACTTTGTGGCGGCGATGCTCACAGCCGCACGGCGTAGATTGGGCTAAGCGCAGCGTGCCCAACATGCGCGCGGAGTTGGGCACGGCTACGCCTTAGCCCAACCTACGTCTGTTGGCTGCAAACCCCAGGGTGACTGACGAATCACGCCAGGGCTTGCCTCGCTATACTCTCCGCTCAATCCCCGACGTGCCCACCCCATGCTCGACATCCTGCGTGAACTCTGGTCTTTCCTGCGCGTGCGCAAGAAATACTGGTTGATGCCGATCGTGCTGGTGCTGGTAGCGATCGGCGGCATCCTGGTGGCGGTCAAGGGCTCGGTGATCGCGCCATTCATCTACACGCTGTTTTGACCATGGCGGATTTCGTCAATCACGGCGAGCACGCGTACACGGGTGGCTGTCATTGCGGGGCCGTGCGCTTCCGATTCTTCGGCCCGGAAAAGCTCGACGTGCTCGAGTGCAACTGCTCGATCTGCGCCATGACCGGTTATCTGCACGTGACCGTGCCGCATGCGGCATTCACGCTGCTGACGTCGGCCGATGCCCTGACCGATTACCGCTTCGGCACCGGCGCCGCGGCCCATTTGTTCTGCAAGGTCTGCGGCATCAAGAGCTACTACCAGCCGCGCTCGCATCCGGATTGCTGGAGCGTCAATCTGCGCTGCATCGAGGGCGGCGCCGAGCATGTTGGCCAGATCGAGCGTTTCGATGGACGGCATTGGGAACAGGCGGCGGCGAAGCTGGGGTAGGAGCGACGCGTGCGTCGCGACCGTCGGCATGGGCGTCACGTCCATGGTCGGGGGCGTCGCTGGTCGCGACGTACGCGTCGCTCCTACAAGGCGGCTGGCGGGTAGCCGGTCAATTCCAGATATCCCTCGGCGGTTATCGGCTTGCCGTCGAGCTGCCCGCTGGCGTCGATAGCGCCTTCCCAATAACGCACGGTGCCATCGAATTCCTGATCGTCGCGCACCGGTGCAATGTCCAGCGACAGGTCGAGCGATTTCGACGACAGTGTCCAGCGCAACGGCCAGCGAACGCCGCTGCGCGGGCTGCTCCAGGCGCCGTTTGCGCGTACTTCGATATCAGCCTCGGCGAGCGTACGCACGCTACCGTCAGCCCCGATCAAGGTGCCCCGACGTGACGCCACGCTGCCATCCTGACGACGGATATTGAACAGCATCAACGCACTGCCATCGCTCAGCCGCAGCGAGAACCAGTCCCAGCCGACTTGATCCGCAGCGAGCACACCCGAGGTCCATTCGTGGTCGTACCAGGCGTTGCCGGCAACCGGGAAGCGCTCGGCGCCGATCCACAGTTCGCCGCTGGCCGCCAGTTGCGGGTAGCTGTAATACGCCGACGCGCTGCCGCCTTCGGACTTCTGGCTGTAGCCCTGTTCGCCGTGCAGCACGGGTACGTCGACGCCGTCGAGCTCCAGGCGGTAGCCGAACTCGGCGCCGCCGCAGTGCAGTTGCATCGGCAGCGTCGCGACGTCCGTTGCGGCAGCGATGGAACAATCGCCGAGCCAGGCTCGAAATGGCGCTGCCTCGGCGCCAACCAGTCCGGCAGCGCCACGCGCCCATTGTTCGTCGAACAGGAATCGATCGCCGTCGATGTCGGTGATTGCCGCGTGCGCCAGATAGATTTGCCCGCTTTGCCAATCGTCGCGCATGGGCGCGTCCTCGGGTCGCAGCGCGTAGCGGAACAGCGCGAACTGCGCCCCGAAGCGGCGACCTTCGGCCGTCGCGAGGCGTGCAGTGACGTACCACCATTCGACCCGATGGCGCGGATGTGCGCCGTGATCGCGCGGGAATTCGAGCTGCAGCGGTGCGGTGATTTCCTCAAAACCGGCGCCTGGCTCGGAGCCGAGCGTGCGCGAGAGGGTGGGGCGCTCGGGTAGCGTCGTTGACTGTGGGGTGCAGGCGCACAGCAGCAGAGCGAGTCCCGTGACAGCCAGCCCGACAAATGCCCTCACAGCGGCGCCTCCCGCAACTGCTGGGCGAGGCTACTGTTGCGCTGCTGGCGCGCCGGCCAGGTGCCGGCGAGCATCGCGCTGACCACGGCAATGGCGATCGCGGCGAGCAACTGGTCGAGGGGCAACTGCAACTGCATGCTCCAGCCGAAGGAGCGGCGATTGATCACCTCGATCAGCAGCACCGCCAGACCGATACCGAGCGGCAGAGCCAGCAATCCGGCGATCAAGCCGAGCAGGCTGGCTTGGAGCCACTGCAGGCGCAGCAGTTTGCCGCTGGCCAGACCAAGACTACGCAGCAGCGCGAACTCGCGGCGGCGCTCGATGGCCAGCGCCGACAGTGCGCCGATCACGGCCACCACTGCGATCAGTCCCGCCAACAAGCGCAGCAAATCCGTCACCGCAAAAGTGCGGGCGAAGATCGCCAATGTGCGTTCGCGGATCTCCGCGGCGGACACCATCTGCACGCCGGGTTGGCTTTCGACCTGTGCCTGAAGTGCGGCGACGATGGCTGGCACATTCTCCGGCGCCGCGTAGATGCCGATGGCGCCGACGCGCGAGTCGCCGAAAAGCCGCTGGTAGTGCGCCAGGTCGAGCGTCACGGCACCTTGCGAACTGGCATAGTCGCGATAGACCGCGGCAATGCGCACGGGGGTCGGGCCAGCGGCGGCGGGCAGACTCAAGGTGTTGCCAGGCGCCAGTTTCAGGCGCGTCGCCAGCGGCTCGCTGATCACCGCGTCGCCGGCCGCAAGCGCGTCCCAGATGCTCGCCTCGTCGACGGCAATGAAGTCGAAGCTGTCGCGCCCAGCCAGCGGCAGGTCGAGGCCGATGACGCTGATCGGTCCGCTGTCGAGCAGGCGCTGGCTGCGCCGCGTCTGGCCGATCGTTTCGACGCCCGGCAGCGCGCGCGCCGCTTCGATCAACTCCGGTGCAAGCGCGCTGCGCCCGGACGACGAGATGTAGACATCGGCCTGCAGGCTGCGCTCGATCCACTCGGACACCGCGCTGCGGAAACTGTGGATCATGCTGCTCATGCCGATCACGGTGGCGATCGCCAGGCACAGGGCGGCCAGCGCAATGCCGGTGCGACCGAGACCGCGGCGAGTGCCGGCCAGCAGCCACAGCGGCAGCACGGGGCCATCGCGGAAATTCCGTTCGAGGCCACGAAGCAGCATCCACGCGAGCCACGGCACCACGCCCAGGCACGCCAGCAGGCAGACAAACAGCGCGCTGAATGCGGTCACCAGGTTATCGGGGCCGAGCTTCAGCGCCAGCGCACCGAGGCCGAACAGCAGCAGTGAGGGCAGTGCGAGCGCGCGAATCCGCTGCGCTGCGGGATCGCCGTCGGACGGGTTCCGGCGTGTACGCCCGAGCGCCTGCATCGCGGTCTGCGTCAGCACTTCGTACAGCGGCAGCAAGACCGCCAGCAGCGAGCCGCCGATCGAGAGCAGCAGCGCCTTGACCAGCAGCATCGGGGCGATCGACAGGCCGCCTGCAGCTCCACGGCCATAGAGATCGGCGTAGGTCACGCCAATGCCCACCAGCAAGACCCGACCGAGCAGGATTCCGAGCGCAATGCCGAGCAGGCCGGCGATCAGGCCGACCAGCGCCGCTTCGCCCAGCAACAGCGCGGACAGCGTGCGCCGATCGACGCCGATCGCACGCCACAGGCCGATCACCGGGCCGCGGCGCAGGGTCAGGAAACTCAGCGTCTGGAACACCACGAACAGGCCCACCAGCAGCGCGAGCAGGCTGAGCGCCTTCAGATTGATCTCGAAGGCGCGGCTCATCAGCGCCAGATCGCGATCCTGCTCGGCGGTCGCCAGCAGGCGCAGACCGAGCGGCAGCGTTCCCGCCAGCTGCATCGCGGTGGCGCTGTCGAGCACCAGGTCGATGCGGCTGTAACCGTCGGAATCCAGCGCGCGTTGCGCTGCGGCGATATCGAGCACGACCCATCCATCCGTGGACGATGGCAACACGCCGTCAGGCAACAAGCCGCGCACGACGATTTCGAACGGGCGTCCGTCGACCGCGAGCCGGAGGCGATCGCCGACGTCCAGCTGCAGCCGCCGAGCCAGTTTTCCCGGCAGAAGCGCGCCGTCGGCGTCGCCGATCAGCGTGGGATAGCCACGTTCGGCAGCGTCAACGGGGACGCTGGTGCCGCTGGCCAGCCATGGGCGCAGTTGCGCTTCGCTCAGCGGGTCGATGCCGAACAGGCGCAGTCGCGTATTGCTGGCGCCATGGACGGCTTCGATATCGATCACCGGCGCGCTCGTTCGCACGCCGCGGCGACGCAGTTCGGCCAGCAATGCGCCCGGCACCGGCGCGCCGTCGCTGACGATCTGGTGGGTCGCCGATCCCGACAAGGCGCGGCGCGCGTCGGTGAAGGCCGAGCGTGCGCTGTCGATCGACAGGTCGATGGCGACCACCACGGCGACGCTGAGACTCAACGCCAGCAACATCAGCAGCGCCTGGCCCGGGGCGCGTCGGTGGGCGTTGATCAGCGCGTGCAGCAACCGGGGCAGGGCGTTCATTTGTCCGGATGCTTGCTTCGATGCAAGTCACGTTGGCCGCACAGCGGCGAGATTCGCGTCACGTAGGCCGCTGCGCGGCCAACATGACCTACCTCAAGCAGGGGTGCGCTCACGCGTCCACCAGTCGCCCGGACTCGATGCGCAGCAGCCGATCGGCCTGGCCCATGACCTCCTGCGCATGCGTGGCGATCACCAGACTGGCACCGCGTTCGCGACAGGCGCCGATCAGCAGGCGCATCACGGCGGCGGCATTGTCGGCATCCAGGCTGCCGGTCGGTTCATCGGCGAGCAGCACGGTCGGCTTGTGCACCAGCGCGCGGGCTACCGCGACGCGCTGCTGCTGGCCACCGGAAAGCTGGTCGGCATAGCGCTCGGACAACTCTGAAAGATCCAGCCGCGCAAGCATCGCGATGGCCTCGACCCGCGCCTCGCGCGCTGTCATGCCATTGAGTTCCAGCGGCAGCCGCAGATTGTCGAGCGCCGTCAGCGACGGCACCAGGTTGTAGCTCTGGAACACCAACCCCAGATGCTGGCCCCGAAAGGCGGTGCGCCGATCCTCGTCGAGCGCGGTCAGGTCGATCTCGTCGTAGCGCACATGGCCGGCATCCGGCGCATCGATGCCGGCGAGCAGATGCAGCAGGGTCGACTTGCCGGCGCCGCTGCGGCCGACCAGAGCGACGCACTCGCCCGGCGCGATGCCGAGATCGACGCCGTCGAGGACGCGCGTGGTGCCGAAGGAGCGGGTCAGGCCGGTGATCTGGATGTTCATTGAACGCGGGTGCGCCGGAAACGTGATTCGATAGGCTTGGAGCGGGATGGTCCCGCGAGCTCTTGCTTCACCTGTGGGAGCGGGTTCACCCCGCGAGCTCTTGATCTACAGCTCGCGGGATAAACTCGCTATCACCGACATATTGTAACAACTTGAATTGTATACATTTTTACCGTAAAGCCAACGACCCTGTGATTGGGGACGCAAAGGGCGCAAAGAAAACAGCAGACGCCAGCGGCCATTCATGCAGTCCTGGCTGTTGATCTCCTTTGCGTCCTTTGCGTCCCTTTGCGTCCTTTGCGTCCAGAAATACAGTCCGCATTCTTGCGACACCCACTGTTCGATGCGCGAATAAGCGCACCGCTAAGGCAACCGGGACTCCCACAGGGAAGCGAGGCCAGGGATCGCGGGCGGAGCTCACTCCGGGACGCAGCAGTCAGCCTTTGCTGCGCAAGCGCGCCACCAACGCCTGCAGCACCGCCTGCGTCTCCTCATGGAACCAGCCGTCGATGAACTCTTCGACCTGCATCTGACCCGGATCCTGGTAAATCGCGCGCAGGTCGGCGCGCGCGGATTCGCGGTTGATGCGCATCGCTCGGCGCGGCAGGCCGAGGTGAAACCGGCACCACTCGAGCGCACGCGGGATCACCTGCTCCGGCGCGACCAGCTCGTCGACCAGACCGACCTTGAGCGCCGCCGCGCTGTCGATCATGTTGCCGGCGACGATATGGCGTTCGGCCTGATGCGGCCCGAGCAGTCGCTGCAGCGAGCCCAGGATCGCGCGCGGCAGCGCCAGGCCGACCTGGGTTTCGTTGAGGCCGAGCTTGAATGGGCCTTCTGCCATGACGCGGTAGTCGCAGTTGAGCGCCACCACGGTGCCGCCGGCCGGGCTGTGGCCGGTGATCGCTGCAACCGTCGGGATCGGCGAGCAGGCGATGGCACTCAGCAAACCAAAAAAATCTTTCCACATCGCCAGCATGCCGGCGCGATCGAGTTTGAGCAGCGCGGGCACATCGAGGCCGGCACTGAACAATCCCGGCCCTGCCGAAATCACCAACGCACGGGCACCGCCATCCGGCGCTGCGGAAATCGACTGGCGCAGCGCCGCAATCAGTTCCGGCGAAAGCGCGTTGACCGGCGGACGCGCGAGGCGAATTTCGAGGATATCGTCGTGGCTGAAATGTTCGAGCATGAGGGCACTGGGTGGCGGGTTCAGGTGGCCGAACATAACATCGGCAAGATGACGACTGACTCAACCGAGGAATTCCATGAAGCTGAACTTGTTTGCCGTGGCGATGTTGATGGCAGGCGCGCAGGCACAGGCCTGTGGTGAATTGACGATCGCCGATGCCTGGGTACGCCTGGCGCCGCCGAATGCACCGGTGATGGCCGGCTACCTGACCATGTCGAATGCCGGAGTTGATCCGGTGCTGGTGACCGGCGGCAGTTCCGATGCGTTCGAGCGTGTGGAACTGCATGACATGACTCATGAAGACGGCGTCATGAAGATGCGCAAGCTGGATCAGATCGAAGTCAAGGTTGGGGATGCCGTGGCGCTGGCGCCGGGTGGGATGCATCTGATGCTTATCGGCCCGAAACGCGCGTTTGCGGTCGGCGACAGTGTCGACGTGTCGCTGCAACTGTGCGCCGAGACCGACAAGGTGGTGAGCTTTGTGGTGCGCGAGGCGACGCCGGAGGCGGCTTCGGGACACGATGGGCATCAGCATCACCATTGATCCGGGCAAACACTCGCGCCCACGGACGGGCCGACACCTGCGCCAGCGTGCTGGACTCGTGACCGCACTTCGCGCCGCGAGGTCGCTCACGCCAGACATGCCACAAGTTATTGAAAAAATGGATGTATCCGCAAAGGACGCAAAGAACGCAAAGGAATGCGAAGCCAGCAGGACATCAACTCATCGGCTCTTGGCTTTCTTTGCGTCCTTTGCGTCCTTTGCGGACAAGAAAGCAGTCCGCATGTTCGCCGCCAGTTCGATGCACGAATCAGCGCACCGACAGGGGCGACCCGGACTCTCGCGGGCGCGCATGCGATGCTATCCGGCTGTTATCGGCTGCGACACCAACGACCATGAGCACGCCCAAGGCGAAAACCCGCTACGTTTGCTCCGAATGCGGCGGTACTGCACCCAAGTGGGCGGGGCAGTGCGGCGACTGCGGAGCCTGGAACAGTCTGACCGAAGAACTCGCGGTGGGCAGCGGTCCGGGTGCGCGGCGAGGTGGTTACGCCGGGACGGCCAGCGCAGGTGATGTCGCTGATCTGGGCAGCGTCGCGACGGAACTCGAAGTGCGCATGGACACCGGTATGTCCGAGCTCAATCGCGTGCTCGGTGGCGGCCTGGTGTCGGGCTCGGTGGTGCTGGTCGGCGGCGATCCCGGCATCGGCAAGTCGACGCTGCTGCTGCAGGTGCACGCCAGCCTGCAGGGCAAGGCAGCGGTCATCTACGTCAGCGGCGAGGAGTCGCTGGGGCAGATTGCCCAGCGCGCGCGGCGTCTGCAGGTCGAAGTTGCCGGGCTGCGCTGCCAGGCCGAAACCAATGTCGAACGCATCCTCGCCACCGCGGTCAAGGAAAAGCCCGCAGTCCTGATCATCGATTCGATCCAGACGTTGTGGCTGCCGGAACTCACATCGGCGCCCGGCTCGGTGTCGCAGGTGCGCGAGTGCGCGGCGCGGCTGGTGCGCTATGCAAAAGAGCAGGGCGTCAGCGTGTTCCTGATCGGCCACGTGACCAAGGAAGGCGGCATCGCCGGCCCGCGCGTGCTCGAGCACATGGTCGATGCGGTGCTCTACTTCGAGGGCGAGGCGGGCAGTCGTTTCCGCATTCTGCGCGCGCTGAAGAACCGTTTTGGCGCAGTCAACGAATTGGGCGTGTTCGCGATGACCGACCGCGGGCTGCGCGAGGTCCCGAACCCGTCGGCCATTTTCCTGTCGGCACAGGTGGAACGTGGTCCCGGCAGCATCGTCATGGTCACGCGCGAAGGCACGCGACCGCTGCTGGTCGAGGTGCAGGCGCTGGTCGACCAGAGTCCGCTGGCGAATCCGCGCCGGGTCGCGGTCGGCTACGAAAGCAATCGACTGGCCTTGCTGCTGGCGGTCGCCCACCGCCACGGTGGTGTGGCGATCTACGACCAGGACGTGTTCGTGAATATTGTCGGCGGCATCCGCGTCAGCGAAACTGCGGCCGATCTGCCGGTGCTGCTCGCGGTGCATTCGAGCTTCCGCAACCGCACGCTGGGTACACACACACTGGCGTTTGGCGAGGTCGGTCTGGCCGGCGAGATCCGGCCGATTCCGAATGGAGAGGAGCGCCTGCGCGAGGCCGCGCACCACGGCTTCAAGCGCGCCATCGTGCCGATGGCGAACAAGCCGAAGAAGGGCTTGGTCGGGGAGATGCAGGTGGTGGGTGCGGCGACCCTGGCCGAGGCGCTGGACGCGGCAGCGGAGTAGGCTTGCCGTGGGAACGCGATGCGCCAGCCGTAGGCTCACCGTGACACGGGCGGCGGATTCTTCGCCTGCGGCGAAGGATCCACCCTTGTATGTTGCTTTTCATGGTCTCTTCGCTCTTTCGCTCTAGACAATCTGCTTGTCTGCCTTGGCGCAGAGAGAGACTCTTTTGGCTGCCTTCTGGCTTGATCGC
>CALEZI010000128.1 GCA_937928755.1 uncultured Rhodanobacteraceae bacterium
ACCCAGGGCAGGCCATTGACGAAGCCGACCAGGTCGGGCCGGCAGGTGTACAGCGCGCCGGTGACGCTGAACTGGCTGACCAGCAGGAAGTCGTTGTTGGCTGGATGTTCCCAATCGACCACGCGCAGGCGTTCGGTCTTCTGCCCACCGTGCACGCGGTCCGGCACAGAGACGGGCAGACCTTCCTTGAGCAGGCGATAGACCTCGCGATTGGCCGCTTCCAGGCTCATCGCGGAGCGGTCGCGGGTCAGCTCGTCGACGGCATTGCTGATCGCCTCCGGCGGCAGGTTCGGATTGAACTTGACCAGCGCCGCGCGCAGGCGGCTGAGCAATACCACTTCACTGCGCGTCTCGCGGCCCAGGGTCCCGCTGGCACCGAAGCTCTCGTCTTGCGCCGACAGCGTCTGCCAACCGAGTTCGGCGAACAGGCCGATGGCGGGTTGTTCGACCAACTGGTCTTCGCTGTAGGCGTGGTTGCTCATCGCTTCCAAGCGCCCCGATGGATGCACGGGAGTTCGCGACTGGCGAGAGCAACGGCCTTCCAGACCAAGGCGCCCAGACCGAACCTCTTATGCGCCACCTTTTCTGCGTTCACCTGCAGGCTCCCGTACTTCAGAATGGGCTAAATGATTGATACATATAGACTGTCTCCAGGGCCTTTTCTGCAGCGCGGCACTTTTATCTTGAGTTCTTTTCTGCAAGAACCCAACGCGGCTCTTTGCGTGTACCGGCGTTCTGAATCCGCTTCGCTCGTCGCAGCCGAGTCAGCAAGTAGCCCACTTTGTTGCGTTTCTGTTCGTCGTCAAGCCCATCGCTGAGCTTGCTCAGCAACAGATCGTCGATCTCTCGACGCGACGCCGATCCGAACCGGGACAAGTAATCCATGACGAGCTTCTCGTAGAACACGTCGTCCTGACCGCGAGTACGGATGTAGTCGGCCTTGGCTGCCGTAGCCCCCGCGACAGCGGCCGAGACGTACAGGTTCGGCTTCCTGCCCTCCACCAGTCCCGCGCGTCGAAGCCGTTTGATGGCGCCGTCGTCCAGCGCCAGACGCTTCTGCACGCGATCCAAAGCGAGGATGTCGTCGAGAGGGAGCGCGGTGTTCTGGATCAGCAGGCGGCTGTATGCGGGATCAATGACTCTCCCGTGCAGCGTGAGGCGCACAACTCCCATCTCCGAAAGATCGTAGTCCGGCAAAGGGAAAAAGCGCCGCGCCTGTCCCTCGAACATCCTGTGAATGCCATAGCCCATGGTGTCGATCATGTTGATCGCGGCCATGGCCTGCGCGAGAAAGGCGTTACGGTAGCGCCGCGGCGTGAGCCGACCCTGCACATAGTCGGCGGGATCGCCCGCGTAGAAGCTACCCTCGTTCTCGAACACCAGACGGTCGGGGTACTCGGTCACCAGCACACGCGCACATCGGCTGTAGTCCTGGTGGGCGATGCAGTTGTGCAGAGCCTCCAGAATGATCGCCTGATCGTACTTGGCGACCTCGACCGGCAACAGGCTGTCGTCGGGCAGCACACGCAACTGGATGTTGCGGATCTTGCGGTAGAGCTCGGTGGTGCTGAGCAGGAACGGCGGCCCGAAGTGCTCGTAGCCGCGCTCCTGACCTTCGAGTTTCCACGTCAGTTGAGCGGGATGCGGTGACAGCAGGTGCGCCTGTTCAGCCCTACCGAGCAACAAGAACGCCGCACGCGTGATCTGGCCGTCGCGGATCAACCGCGCTCGATCCAGCAGAGTGATCTCCGGCCAGCCCTCGATCTCCCCGGGCTTGAAACGGTTCGCATGCTTCTCTGCGAAAGAGCGCCGTGCCTGCGCGATGGCGTCGGGGTCGAGGTCTGCCAGGCCTGCGCCGGCCAAAATCTGAGCGGACCAGTCGGACGCAGCGGTCTGCGCCCGAATGCTATCGAGCTTGTCCAGCCCCAGGTGCGTCAGGCTCTCGCCTGCCCGCGCGTAGTAGTGCCCGTTCCAGGCGATCGGCATACCAAGTGGCGCCGAGGGAATTTCGAAAAGCAGCACTCGGCCTTCGGGAAGGGTTAGCTCGTGGATGTCGCGGAAAGTCACGCTGGGCGCGCTCCCCTGCGCAATCTGCATCTTCGTGGAGTGCAGACGTTCTGCCTGGGGTCGAAAGTCGGTGCCGACGACGGTGCGACTATTGTTGTCCACGCCAAAGACCAGCCAGGCCCGCTCCGCGCCCCGCAGATTGGCTTCGTTCGCCAAGGCAGAGAAATACTTGCCGATCTCCGACGTCGAAAACCCATCGCCCGCGCGTTTGAACTCGACAACCTCGCCTTCCCAGTCCGCGATCAGTTGGTCGAGCACGGGCTTGAGGTCTTGAGTCGTCATGCGAGCATCCCGACTGCATCTGGCATGAGCTGAGCGCTGACGTCGATCTGGCCGGAAAGCAGGCGCGGCAGCAGCAGGTCGCGGGTGCGGCGGAGGTTTTGGATTTTGCGTTGAAGCGCAAGGATTTGATCAAAGAACGGCGCCGACTGATCCGAAAAACGGCGCACAAGCTCATCCGGCGGCTTCACGCACTCCAAATTCCTTAACAGCACTTGGCTTATGTTCTGTTGGGCTGCACCCAGTCGTAGGCCAATGATTCGCTCTCGATTCATTAGCAGTGTCAGGAACGCAAACTCGCGCCCAAACGCCGAATACTTCGGGAGGACCGCGCAGCACGCCTGGTTGGTTGCAGCTGGGCGCGAGAGAATCGCCAACTTGCCGATGGTTGCACCGTAGAGCGCAATTAGCACTGCATTCGCTGGGAAGAGTTTTGCAGAAGACTCCTTCAGCGCCCATTCGGTGATGCGCTCCCCAGTAGAAAGCACGAATCCGTCAAGCAACTCCTGGCTCTTGACCCAATCAATCGTCCCGTTCTCAAAATACTCAGGGCGCCCGCGACTTGGCGTTCCGCCTGAGCCGGTGTTGTAGAGTTCGCCAAGGGTTGTCACCTCCCACCCCTGTGGAATCTCGCCGAGGGCGGAAGCAACGCGGGGTACGATCTCGTGGCCGGGGAAGTGAAAGTGGACGAACCACTCGCGGTAAAGGGCGCGGGCCATCGACTCCAGGATCTTGATGCGCCGCTGGCTGTTCTCGATCAGTTCGTCGTAGGCCGACAGGATGCTCGCGATGCGTTGCTGGACCGCAAGTGGCGGGAGCGCCACGGGAATATCATAAAAGGCGTCTCGGCTCGTTGATGGAATAGCAGAGCCGCTGTCAAGCTTGTTGATGTCAAAATCCTTGAGCTGGTAGTAAGCCCAGCGGATATCGAATTGCGTGGTTGGCTTCAAATAAAAAGCAGTGTCAATCACGAAAAAAGGATTTTGTGAAAAATGAATGCCTCGATACGCACCCTTTCGCCCAACAACGATGCCTTCCTGGGCGCAGAGTGGCGACGAGTGCCAGCCAATAGGTCCATTAGTTCCGAAGACCCGATATGGCTTTTCAGAACTCGGGTCCCGATCGTAATCACGAAGACTTTTTCCATATTCGAGCCTTGCGAGACACCCCCATTTCGTAACTTGCCAACCTTCGATAACCATGATCACGCCCCCAAGACCGCAGCCGCATTCGCAGCAATCGTCTGCTCCAACTCGCGCGCCTGTGCGTTCAGCACTTCCAACTCCTCGTTCAACGCCTCGAACTGCGCCTTGAAGTCCTCGTCGCTGACCTCCTCACCCGGCGCGACGCCGACGTAGCGGCCGGGGTTGAGCGACCAGCCCTGGGTTTCGATTTCGGCGATCGATGCGGCTTTGCACAAGCCGGGCACATCGGCATAGCGCGGCGGGTTGCCGAAGACCTCGAAGATCTTCTGCTCGGCCGCAGCGCCGCCCTGGGTGTAGTCGGGCGCCTCGCCGCGGTGCAGGCGCACCAGGTTGCCGATGAAGCCGATCTGCGCTGGGGTCCAGTCGCGATGGGCGCGATCGACCTGGCGGTAGATGTGGCGCGCGTCGATGAACAGCACGAAGCCGCCGAGCGGCGTGCGCGCCTTGCCCTTGTCGAAGAACCACAGCGTGCACGGCAGCGTGACCGTGTAGAACATGTTCGGGCCGACCGCGACCATCACGTCGACCGCGCGCGATTCGATCAGCTTCTGGCGCAGTTCCTGCTCCGAGCCGCGCGCGTCGGACGCCGAGTTTGCCATCACGAAGCCGGCGCGGCCGTGCTCGTTGAGCGCGGAGTAGAACAGCTGGATCCACAGATAGTTGGCGTTGTCGGTGCGCGGCAGTCCAAACGGGAAGCGCCGACCGGGGCCGACCATGTCCTTCAGCCGCTCCTTGTCCACCGCGTTGACGTTGAACGGCGGATTGGCGAGGGTGAAGTCGAAGGCGCCGGTGGCGTTGTGCGGATCGTCGTAGTAGCTGTTGACGTTGCCACCGTGGCGGATATCGCCCTCCAGCCCGTGGATCGCCAGATTCAGCCGGCACAGGCGACCGGTCTCGTCGGTCTTCTCGACGCCGCAGATGGCGAGTTCAGCCGCCGGATTGCGCTGGTGCTCGGCGACAAAGCGCGCCGACTGCACGAACATGCCACCGGAGCCGCAGGCCAGATCGAGGATGCGGCCATGAAACGGCGCGATGATCTCCGCCAGCAGCTTGACGATGCTGCTCGGCGTGAAGAACTCGCCACCACCCTGACCCTCGGTCATCGCAAACGCGCCGAGGAAGTACTCGTAGATGCGGCCGAAGGCATCGAAGTCGAGCGTGGCCGGAATCTCCGAGACCTTCTTCAGCAGTTCCTTCAGCAGCGTGCTGGTGAACAGGTTGTAGGTCTTGGGCAGCACGCCGGCCAACTGCGGGTTGTGCTTCTCCACTTCGCGCATCGCCGCATTGACCTTGGCCCCGATGTCCGCGACCTCCGGCAGCGTCAGCAGGTAGTCGTAGCGCGCCTCCGGAGCGAGATAGAGAATGCTCTCCGCGTGATAGGCGGCAGGCTCATCGACCCGACTACCGCGGCGCGACGACACGCCAGCCGCTTCGAGCTTGCTGCGCTGCGCAGCAAACCGCACCTCGGCAAAGCGCAGGAAGATCAGGCCGAGGATGGGGCCGGAGTACTCCTGCGCCTTCAGCCCCGAGTTGGCGCGGAACTGGTCAGCCGCATCCCACAGGCGCTTCTCCAGCGAAGTGGAAGCGACGTCCTTCTCGGAAGGGGCAATCCATTGCATGTGCGGCGGGTCCTGGTCGGGGGAGCGGGGGGACGGCGGGCTTCAGGCGGCCTGACGAAAGTGCCCGATTGACCACCTGGCTGCCCGTCGTCCTTGCTCGATGAAGTCGGGCCAATACTGCCGCATCTGGCGGCGGTGGGGTGCGAGTTCGGTGCGCTGGACGCGACGCCGGCTGCCCACAGCGTGATCGAAGCCCCTCCCACCCACATCGGCACGCCCGCAACGGCTTCGACCACAGCGGTCGTCATCGAGGCGATCAACGCCGAAACCCATACCGATGTAGGGACGAAAGTAGGTACGGCAAAACGACCGGACACAAAAAAGCCCAAGCTTTCAATGGCTTGGGCTTCGGTGTTGGCGGAGAGACAGGGATTCGAACCCTGGATGGATGTTTTGCACCCATACTCCCTTAGCAGGGGAGCCCCTTCGGCCTCTCGGGCATCTCTCCGTGAACTTCAGGAAGCGGATTCCGGCGCGGGCAGATCGCCGTCCGAATCATCTTCCTTGCGTATTTTCTGGTAAATTTCTTCGCGATGTACTGCCACGTCTTTCGGTGCGTTGATTCCGATGCGCACCTGATTGCCTTTCACGCCCAGCACCGTTACTGACACCTGATCGCCAATCATCAGGGCCTCGCCGACGCGACGCGTCAAGATGAGCATCCATTCCTCCTGCCGCCATCCTCGGACCTGCCGGGGATATCGTGAGTGCAAGCCTTTGCACTCGCAACTGTCCATGTTGAACTCTCGCGGGCTCGTACTGCAGCGCGCGAACCGCGAATGTTAGCGCAGAGTACCGGTTGGAGCAATGTTGCTCTGGAGGAGGAGAGGCGGAATCGCTGCCATCGGTCACGGCATGACCGGGTTGCTCTCGGCGAACGTACCGCAACCCATTGATTTTCATGTGGCAGCGGATTTATTGAGCGAAAGTGCTCGCGGGATGAACCCGCTCCCACAAGAGCGACAATGCGCACCGGGCGACCAGGCCGCTACACGAGCCGGGCGCCGACGAACTCGGGCAGCGCGCTCAAGGCGCTGCGCAGCTCCGGCACATCGTTGCAGCCGCCCTGCGCCATGTCCGGTCGTCCGCCACCCTTGCCGCCGGCCTGGGCGGCAATGTGGCCGAGCACGTCGCCGGCCTTGATGTGCCCAAGCGCTGATCCACTGACGCCGGCGATCAGCGTGGCCTTGCCGTCCTGCGCCGAGGCAAGCACCACCACCGCATCGCCGAGCTTCTGCTTGATCTTGTCGAGCATCTCGCGCAGCACCTTGGCATCGACGTTCTCGACGCGTTCGGCGAGCACCTTGATCGCACCGACGGCACGCGCCTGCGCCAGCATGTCGTCGACGGATGCGCTGGCGGCCTTGGATTTCATCGCCGCCAGTTCGCGCTCGTCGCGCTTGATGCGTTCCAGCAATTGCTGCACCTTGGCGATCACCTGATCGCCACCACCGAGCAGACCGGCCAGTTCGCGCAGGCGTGCTTCCTGCTCCTGCACCCAGTCCACCGCCGCGGCGCCGGTGATCGCTTCGATGCGGCGCACGCCGGCGGAGATGCCGCCTTCGCTGACGATCTTGAACAGGCCGATGTCGCCGACACGCTCGACATGGGTGCCACCGCACAATTCGGTCGAGAACTCACCCATCTTCAGCACGCGCACGCGGTCGCCGTATTTCTCGCCGAACAAGGCCATGGCGCCAAAGTCGAGCGCTTCCTGCATGCCCATGTGATGCACTTCGGCGTCGACGTTGCGGCGAATTTCTTCATTCACGCGCACCTCGATCCTGCCGAGCTGCTCGACGGTGATCGGCTGGAAATGCGAGAAGTCGAAGCGCAGGCGATCCGGCGCGACGAGGCTGCCCTTCTGCTGCACGTGATCGCCGAGCTCTTCGCGCAGCGCCGCATGCAACAGATGCGTGGCCGAGTGGTTGAGCACGATCGCGCGTCGGCGGTCGCCGTCGATGCAGGCCCTGATCGGGTCGCCGACGCGCAGCAGTCCGGCGGCGAGTTGACCGACGTGGCCGTGGAACACACCGGCGAGCTTGACCGTGTCTTGAACATCGAACACCGCCTCGGCGCCCGTCAGATGACCATGGTCACCCATCTGGCCGCCGCTTTCGGCATAAAACGGCGTGCGGTCGAGGATCACCACGGCGTGATCGCCGCCGACGATCTGCTCGCGCACCTGGCCATCGACCAGCAGGCGCACGACGCAGGCGTCGCTGGCGTCATGGTCGTAGCCGGTGAACACGGTGGGCGCCAGGCCCTCGACGTGCTCGGCGGTGACCTGCAGGCCGGCGCCGAAGTTGCTGGCGCTGCGCGCGCGCGCACGCTGCTCGTTCATCGCGACTTCGAAGGCGTCCATGTCGACCTGCATGCCGCGCTCGCGCGCCACATCGGCGGTCAGGTCGACCGGAAAGCCGTAGGTGTCGTACAGGCGGAAGGCGTCGCTGCCGGGAATGGTGCCATCGACCTTCGCCGCGATCTGCTCGAACACCTTCATGCCGCTGTCCAGGGTCTCGGCGAAGCGCTCTTCCTCGGCAGCCAGCACGCGATCGACCAGTGTCGCCTTGGCCGCCAGTTCCGGATAGGCCTTGCCCATCTGCTCCACCAGCGGCGCCACCATGCGGTGGAAAAAGGCCTGGCGCACGCCGAGTTTCCAGCCGTGGCGCAGCGCGCGGCGGATGATCCGGCGCAGCACGTAACCGCGCCCCTCGTTGCCCGGCAGCACGCCGTCTACGATCAGGAACGCGCAGGCGCGGATGTGGTCGGCGATCACGCGCAGCGAGGCGTTACCGAGGTCCGGCGCGCCGGTGAACTCCGCTGCGGCGCGGATCAGCGCCTGGAACAGGTCGATCTCGTAGTTCGAATGCACGTGCTGCAGCACCGCGGTCAGGCGCTCCAGGCCCATGCCGGTATCGACGCACGGGCTCGGCAGCGGCGCCATGCGGTATTCGGTCAGCGTGTACTTGAGCTCGCCGGCCGGCGTGCGACCGGCGGTTGGCGCCGTCACCACCTTGCCGGCGGCCAGCGCCGCGGCATAGGCCGCGCGTGCAGCGGATTCATCGGCGAACTCGCTGCTGCCGAGCACCGAGCGGTCGTACTGCATGAACACCAGGTTCCAGATTTCGATGTAGCGATCACCGTCCTCATTCGGCGAACCCGGCGGGCCGCCTTCGATGCCCTCGCCGTGGTCGTAGAAGATCTCCGAACACGGGCCGCAGGGACCGGTGTCAGCCATCTGCCAGAAATTGTCGGAGGCAAACGGCGCGCCCTTGTTGTCGCCGATGCGCACGATGCGTTCAACCGGGACACCAATCTCTTTCGACCACAGATCGAAGGCTTCGTCGTCGGTCTGGTAAACGGTAACCCAGAGCTTGTCGGCCGGCAGGCCGTAGATCTTGGTCAGCAGTTCCCAGGCGTAATGGATGGCGTCGCGCTTGAAGTAGTCGCCGAAGCTGAAGTTACCGAGCATCTCGAAGAAGGTGTGATGCCGTGCGGTATAGCCGACCGCATCCAGATCATTGTGCTTGCCGCCTGCACGCACGCAGCGCTGCGCCGATGCCGCGCGCGTGTAGTCGCGTTTTTCGGCGCCAAGGAAGGTGTCCTTGAACTGCACCATGCCGGAGTTGGTGAACAGCAAGGTGCCATCGCCACCACCGGGAACCAGCGAGCTCGAAGGCACATGCCGATGGCCCTTGCCGACGAAGTAGTCGATGAAGGCCTGGCGGATTTGGTTGGTGGTTTGCATCGCGATTGACCGAATGGAGGCTAACCGCGGAATTTACCTGTTCTTTGGGTGAGACTGCACTCGGATCGGGCCAATGTCGTAGGTTGGGCACGGCTGTTCGTGCCCAACGACCATCTGGCGTTGGGCACGGTGGTGCTGTGCCCAACCTACGCCGGCTGCACTCGGGAACGTGCGCGCGCGTGCGCGGATCCGCTGCCGGTGAACGGCTACGCCGTACACCGGCCTACCTGTGCTCGCTTTCTGTAGCCCGGTGCACGCGCGTCAGCGCATTCACCGGGGATCAAAGCCGCGGCAGCGCCTTGCGGATGGTGTCGCTGTCGTAACCGCGCGCCTGCAGGAAGCGGGCGCGCTTGCTCCATTCGTTGTAGTCGGCGGGTGGTTGGTTGCCGAACTTGCGCTCGGCCAATGCGCGGGCATGTTCGACCCAATCGATTTCGAGACCGTCATCGCCGGTGATCTGTTTGGCGGCGCCGAGGCCGGCCTCGCGCAGATCGTTGCGGATGCGGCCCGGACCGTGTCCGCGCCGCAAGCCACTGGCCACCTTGGCCACCGCGGCGCGCTCGTCGCTCAGATAGCCGTCATTGAGCAGTGCTTCCAGCGCCGCGGCGATCTCTTCTTCGGGGTACTCGCGTTGCGCCAGCTTGAGCGAGAGTTGCAGCTTCGAATGCTCGCGCCCGGCGAGCAGCGCCAGCGCCGCAGCGTAGGCGCTGCGGCGTGGCTTTTCAGTAGCTCGGTCAGGCTTCATCCGCCACGGCGGCGACCGTCGGAGTCGCCAGCGTGAGCAGCTTCTCGCGCAGGCGCGCATCGATCTCGTTGGCCATGTCCTTGTGCTCCTTGAGGAACAGGCGCACGTTGTCCTTGCCCTGACCGATGCGCTCGCCCTTGTAGCTGTACCAGGCGCCGGACTTCTCGATGATGTTGTTGAGCACGCCGAGTTCGATCAGCTCGCCCTCGCGCGAGGTGCCTTCGCCATAGAGGATCTCGAAATCGGCCTGGCGGAACGGTGGCGCCATCTTGTTCTTGACCACCTTGACGCGGGTTTCCGAGCCGATCACTTCGTCGCCGCGTTTGACGCTGCCGACGCGACGGATGTCGAGGCGCACCGAGGCGTAAAACTTCAGCGCATTGCCGCCAGTGGTGGTTTCCGGACTGCCGAACATCACGCCGATCTTCATGCGGATCTGGTTGATGAAGATCACCAGGCAGTTGGAACGCTTGATGTTGCCGGTCAGCTTGCGTAGCGCCTGGCTCATCAGGCGCGCCTGCAGGCCGACATGCGAATCGCCCATTTCGCCTTCGATTTCGGCCTTCGGCACCAGCGCCGCGACGGAATCGACGACGACGATGTCGACCGCATTGGAGCGCACCAGCATGTCGGTGATCTCCAGCGCCTGTTCGCCGGTGTCCGGCTGCGACACCAGCAAATCGTCGACGTTGACGCCGAGTTTTTCGGCGTAGGTCGGGTCGAGCGCATGCTCGGCGTCGACGAAGGCCGCGGTGCCGCCGGCGCGTTGCGCGGCCGCCACCACCTGCAGCGTCAGGGTGGTCTTGCCGGAGGATTCCGGCCCGTAGATCTCGACCACGCGGCCACGCGGCAGGCCGCCGATGCCGAGCGCGATATCGAGCCCCAGCGAACCGGTCGAGATCGCCTCGATGGCGTCGGACGTGCGATCGCCCATGCGCATCACGGTGCCCTTGCCGAACTGCTTCTCGATCTGCGAAAGCGCAGCCGACAGCGCACGGCGCTTGTTGTCGTCCATGATTGATCCTCAATTGCGAGAGTGGTGGCCGCTTTATCGTCAGCCCTGGTCTCAGGGACTGAGATTGGGCAGCGGATGGATCGATGATGCCATAGCCCCTGGCGACGCTCTGTCAGAAAGCTTCGCTGGGCGTTGTCAGAATTTTCTGTAATCCCTGCAGCGCCACCGCGACCGTCTGGCGGCGTACGGCGTCGCGATCGCCATGCAAATGGACCATCTGCGTGACCGGCGGGTGGTGTCCCCTGCCCCACGCCAACCAGACGGTTCCCACCGGCTTGCCCGGCGTGCCACCGCTCGGGCCGGCGATGCCGGTGATGGCCACCGCGACATTGGCGCGACTGCGCGACAGCGCGCCACGCACCATCTCGACCACGGTTTCCTCGCTGACCGCGCCGTGTTCCTCGAGCGTGACGCGCGACACGCCGAGCATCGACTCCTTGGCTTCGTAGCTGTAAGCCACGAAGCTGCAGTCGAACCAGTCGGAACAGCCGGCGATCTCGGTCATCACCTTGGACAGCCAGCCGCCGGTGCAGGACTCGGCCGCCGCCAGCTTCATGCGCCGCGCCAGCAGCAAGCCGCCGATCTCGGCGCCGGCCACATGCAGAGCGTGGTCTTCGGGAATGATCAGGGTCACGGCAGCTTCCGGGGCGCACGGGCGGGGTCGGTGGAAGATACCCGCACCGGACTTGTTTTGTAGGAGTTCGGCTCGCCCCGGTCGTTGCGCTTGATCGCTCAACGAACCTGCGGGGGCGGGTTCATGCCGCGACCTGATTGGCGTCGAACCTCATTCGATTTGGGTGGAGCAAGGTGTCTCGTTCGCCCTGAGCCTGCCGAACGGCGCTCTCGCGAGCCTCGCCCTTCGACAGGCTCAGGGCGAACGGTACTGGGTGGACCCTGCCACTGAGGTTCGACGCTGATCAGGTCCCGCGAAAGCGCTCGCGGAGTAAATCCGCTCCCACATCAAGATCAACGAATCACCTAGAACCTGCCGGCGCGCAGGTCGTCGACGGCCTGGATGATCTCTTCGCGAGTGTTCATCACAAAGGGGCCGTAACGGGCCACTGGCTCGCGCAGTGGCTCTCCGGCGACCAGAATGGCACGGGTGCCGGCCGCCGTGGCCTTGAGTACGACGGCCTCGCCGCGACCGAGCACAGCCAGTTGCTGCGCTGACACCGGCGTGGCGCCACTGCCCTCACCCACCGCCAATGCGCCTTCGTAGACATACAGGAAGGCACTGTGGTCCGCCGGCAGCGTCTGGCGAAACGCGCCACCGGCTTCGAGATGCAGGTCGAGGTAAACCGGCGTCGTCGCCGGTTGGTCGATCGGACCGCGCACCCCGGCGACTTCGCCGGCGATTACCTTGACGCGCACGCCGGGCGCGACGTCGACCGTCGGAATCTCGTTCGGACCATATTCCTGGTAGCGCGGCTCGCTCATCTTCAGTCGCGCCGGCAGGTTGATCCACAGCTGAAAGCCGCGCATGCGGCCTTCCTCCTGTTCCGGCATTTCCGAGTGCACCAGACCGCGTCCGGCACTCATCCACTGCACAGATCCCGGCACCAGCAGGCCGGAATTTCCGTGGTTGTCGCGATGGCGCATGCGCCCGTCGAGCATGTAGGTGACGGTCTCGAAGCCACGGTGGGGGTGATCGGGAAAACCGGCGATGTAATCCTCCGGACGGTCGGTGCCGAATTCGTCGAGCATCAGGAACGGGTCGAGTTCCATCAGTTGCGGCGAACCGATCACGCGGGTCAGCTTGACGCCAGCGCCATCCGACGTGGCCATCCCGCGGATGCGCTGGGTGACTTGGCGGGTGTTCATTGGGTGGCTCTCCTTCAAATGGGTTGGTTGCCTCGGGACGTAGCATGTAGGTCATGTTGGCCGCGTTGCGGCCTACGTGACCTACGGCCGACCTCACGCCGCCAGCGGCAGATTCTGCGACACCGAAGCCAGTGCGTTGCCCAATGCACTTTCGCGATGCGCCGCGGATGCCAGACCCTGGGCGCGCACGACGGTGATGTCGTCGATGCCGAGGAATCCAAGCACGAAGCGCAGATAGGATTCATGATGCTCGCTGGCGCCGCCGAGTTCATGGATGCCGCCCTGAGTGATCGCCAGGAAAACGCGCTTGCCCCTAGCCAGGCCTTCCGGGCCGCTTTCGGTGTAGCGGAAGGTCTTGCCGGCGACCGCAATGCGATCGATCCACGCCTTCAAGGTCGATGGAATCGAAAAGTTGTACATGGGCGCGCCGATGACGACGATGTCGGCAGCGAGAAAGTCCGCCATCGCCCGTTCGGCGCGAGCGGCTTCGGTGGCATCGCTGCGCGCCAGCGATGCTGCGCTCAGATGCGGCAGCGGTTCGGCCGCGAGATCGACGCGGGTCACGGTGACGCCGCGATTCCGCTGGCGCAGGCGGGTCACGATTTCGGCGGTGATCGCGCGACTGGCGCTTTGGTCGCCGAGAATGCTGGAATCGATGTGCAGGATGTTCATGAGGCTCTCCTTGTCGGGATCAGCGGGTATTCCGCGATGGAGAGATGTTATGGGCAACGCCAATGGATGATAATCTGGCCAAATCGACACGCAGCGTTCTGAATTTGAGTTCAATTCGATCGTAGGTCACGTTGGCCGCGCAGCGGCCTACGTGACAACGTGGCGTCGCGGTCAGACCGATGTCACGTAGGCCGCTGCGCGGCCAACATGACCTACATCTGCTTTTCCCTTTTCCTTTTTCCGGCTTCCCCAACCATGATCCCCGCCGCCAGCCTCGACGATCTCTACTACTACGCCATGGTGGTCAAGCACGCCGGCTTCGCGGCGGCCGGGCGTGCGTTGCACGTGCCGAAGTCGCGGCTGTCGCGACATGTCAATGCGCTGGAGGCGCGCCTCGGCGTGCGCCTGCTGCAGCGCTCGACACGCCACTTCAGCGTCACCGACACCGGCCGCGAGCTCTACAGCCACTGCGAAGCGATGTTGACCGAAGCCCAGGCAGCGCTGGATGTGGTCGAGCACGCGCGCGCCGAGCCCCGCGGGCGGATTCGCGTGGCCTGCCCGGTGGCCATCGCTGCAGGCATGCTGGCACCGGTATTGCCGCAATTCATGACGCGCTATCCGCAGGTGCGCCTGGATCTGGACGTCAGCAACCGCCGCGTCGACCTGCTCGCCGAAGGCTTCGATGCCGCGCTGCGCGTGCGCACGCAGCCGACCGGGGAAGACGGCGTCGTGATGCGCCAGTTTGCCGAGCTCTGCGAACTGCTGGTCGCCAGTCCGGCTTACCTCGCGCGACACGGGTCTCCGCAGGTCCCGGGCGATCTGGCCGTTCATGCCACCCTCGGCTTCGACTCATCGCACGAACGCCAGACCTGGCTGCTCACCGGACGCGATGGCGCGACCGCGCGCGTCGAACTGCGCCCACGGCTGATCTGCCACAGTTTCGATGTGCTGCTGCATTCCGCGCTGGCCGGCTGCGGCATCGCGCTGCTGCCCGAATCGGTGGTACGCGACCGGCTGACGCGCGGCGAACTGGTCGGCGTCCTGCCCGACTGGTCGTTGCCGCTGGGCATCTTCCACGTCGTGTTCCCGCATCGCCGCGGCCTGCTGCCGGCAGTGCGCGCGTTCATCGACTTTCTGGTCGAGACCATGCCGGCGGCGTCGAGGTGAACGTGCCGTAGGTCACGTTGCCCGCAGGGCTACGTGACAATGAGCCAGGAGTCACGTAGCCCTGCGGGCAACGTGACCTACGAATCATCAGGCTTCGGAGTAATTTGTGAGACTGCGTTCAAATCGCCTTCGTTACCTGCTGAGCTTGCTGCTGGGCCTGTCGGTATTCACTGCGGTCGTGCTCCCCGCGCAGGACAACGCCCCCGCCGCGATCACGCTGCAGCCGGGCGAATACCTGTGGATGCCGGAACTGGCCCCGAGCGGCCCGCTGGTGATGGTGATCAGCCTGCCGCAACAGCTCGGCTACGTATACCGCAACGGCGTGCGCATCGGCGTCACCACGGTCAGCACCGGCCGACCGGGCTACGAAACGCCGCCCGGCGTCTATTCGATCCTGCAGAAGCGCGTCGAGCACTATTCCAATCGCTACGACAACGCGCCCATGCCCTACATGCAGCGACTGACCTGGGACGGCGTCGCGTTGCACGCCGGCCATATTCCGGGCAAACCGGCATCGCACGGTTGCATCCGCCTGCCCAAGCCGTTCGCCAGCAAACTCTTTGACGTCACCGAGCGCGGCATGACGGTGATCGTCGCCGATGCCGCATCGCCGGCTCCGGCGCTCGCGTTTCCCGGTTTTTTCGCGCCGATCGCCGCAGACAGCGGCAAGCCACGCGAACGTCGTTTCAGCTCACCGCAGCGCTACCACATCAGCCCGGAACTGGCGCCCGAGGGCCCGTTGTCGATCCTGATCAGCAGCGCGGATGCGGCGATCGTGGTGATTCGCGACGGCGTCGAGATCGCCCGCGCGCGCATCGACATCGCGCCGGAGATCCGCTTCGGCCTGCATGCCTTCGTCATGCTCGAGGGCGCCAGCGGGGAAGCGAGTGCAGTGTTGCCCAATCGCCGCGCCCACCGCTGGCTGGAACTGGCGCTGCCCGCACACGATCCGCCGGGCCACGCCTTGTTCGACGCGGTCGCCATGCGCGCGATGAACCTGCCGCCGGTGTTCGCGTCCACGGTCTACAGCTGGCTCGTTCCGGGCACCACGGTGATCGTCACCGACGACCCGATCGATCCGCGACCGAGCGTAACCGTGTTGGACGCAGCTGAAGCTGCGGACGCGGACACGGTTCGCGACCACTGAACTTCGGCTATTTTCCGGCCAATGACGATCTCTCCCCTGCGACTGCTCGCGGCGCTCAGCCTGTTCCTGTCCACCAGCGCCGCGGCGGCAGTCGCGGTCGAGGATCTCGCTCGGCTGGCGCCGGACGCCGATCCGCAGGTTCTGCGCCTGGCATTGCAGGCGCGCGCCTGCGCCATCCATCATGACGAAGCGCAGACCGACGATCGCCTGGCGGTGATCGACTATTCGTTGCCCTCGACCGAACCACGTCTGTGGGTGTTCGAACTCGCGCCGTTGCGACTGCTCTACCATGAACACGTCGCCCACGGCCGCGGCAGCGGCGAGAACCTCGCCAAGCGCTTCTCCAACATCGAGGGCAGCCACCAGTCGAGCCTGGGCCTGTTCCGTACCGCCGAAACCTACCAGGGCGGCAACGGCTACTCGCTGCGCATGGACGGCCTGGAGCCGGGCATCAACGATCGCGCCCGCGCGCGGGCCATCGTCATGCACGGTGCGCCTTACGTGAATCCGGAACTGGCGCAGCGCCAGGGGCGTCTAGGCCGCAGTTTTGGCTGCCCGGCCGTGCGTCGGGAAGTGGCGCACGGCGTGATCGACAGCCTGAAGCAGGGGCAACTGTTGTTCGCCTACTATCCCGACGCCGACTGGCTGAGCCAGTCGACCTTCCTGCAGTGCGCCGCGAGCACGCTGGCGGAGCAGGCATTGCAGGCAAACAAGGCAGGGATTGTCGCCGCCGGAGCGCCTTAGGGCACTTCCGGGAGTCCCGGTTGCCCTCCTCCGGCGCGCTCATCCGCGCATCGAACGGGCTGCGACCATGCGGGCTGGTCTTCGCAAAGGGTGAAACGGGGCTTTCAGCGGCATGCCGCGACGGTCGAACGCCGAGTCACGTTGCTCGCGCGGCGAGCTGCGTGGCGCCGGGCTCGCGATGGCACGCAGCCCGCTGCTCGGCCAACATGGCTGAGCCCTGAGCACTTGTGGGTCCAGACTTGTCTGGACGCTTTTCGCTGGACCAGGATCACAAGCGTCCAGACAAGTCTGGACCCACCAAGTGCCGGATCAGGAGCGTCCAGACAAGTCTGGACCCACCAAGCGCCGGATCACAAGCGTCCAGACAAGTCTGGACCCACCAAGTGCCGGATCAGGAGCGTC
>CALEZI010000129.1 GCA_937928755.1 uncultured Rhodanobacteraceae bacterium
GTCGAATGGGAGAGCAATTTTGTCGGCGGCCCCAACCCAAGGCATAGGGTCTACATTCAGACTTTCGATGCGCGAGGAGGCGCGACCCGCGGCATCACCGTCTGCAGATCCGCCACTCCGCAACGACTTCCACACCACCACCACGAACAGCAACCCACCGATGATCGCAATCAGCCCGCCGAGCCCCATCAGGCCCATGCCGGCGATCTCGGACGTCGAGCGCAGGACCTGCTCTGCACCGGCGACCTTGCGCTGCACGCCGTAGCCGCCGGACCACACCAGGCCGACGATATGCATCAGCTGGCCGATGCCGTAGAGCGTCGGCTGCCAGTTGGCCAGGCGCCCGACTGGCGCGCGGTAACCCAGTTGCGGCAGCAGCAAGTAGACCAGGCCCATCAGTGCCAGCGTCACGCCGACGATGCAGCCATGGTAGTGCGCTGGAATCTTGACGTTGCTGCCGCTGATGAACACGCCGATCAAGCCGCCGGCGGCGAACAGTGCCATCGACGCGATCAGCGCGGCGCGCAGTGGAGCATGTGTGGCGTCCGTCGAGCGTGCGCGCGTTGCCAACGCATACAGCACCGCCAGTCCGATCGGCACGATCGACACGCCGCCGCCAAGGCGCATCGCCCAGGTGTGCAGGTCGCGGTGCTCAACACTGGCGACATCGTGGGCAAGATAGGCGTACGGAGCGACGAATACGCTGGCCAGCGCCAGTGCCAGTAATAGCAGCGCTACGCGCGGACTCAGCGGCACGCGCGCACCGATGGCGCTGGCCAGCCACAACCAGCCGACCAGCATCAGCAGCGTCCACGCGAACTGCAGCGCATGGCCGCCGCCCCAGAACGCGATCTCGTAATACGCCTTGCCATCCAGCCCGCTCGGCGTCAGCAACAACGACGCAACAAACGCGCCAATCGCCACCGCGGTCGAGATCAAGCTGGCATTCAGGCCAAAACGCAGCGCGCCGCTGCCATCGAAGCTGATGCCGAGCTTCGGTGCCGCATACAGGCCATGGGCGACCAGGAAAGTCGCACCGCAGCCGAACACAACCAGGCCTGCGAGGAACACCGGGCTATCCAGCACCGGAATGTAATTGGCCATGATCGGCGCGCCCGCCGAGACGAACGGCGCCAGCGCCATCAGCAGCGTGCCGACCGCGCCCAGCGCCAGCGCCGACCACGCCCACACTTTTGCGACCGGCCGGCTGTTCAGACTCCACAGCATGCCGGCCAGCGCGATGAACCACACCAGCACCGACAAGTCGACATGCACCACCAGCGCGACGCGGAAGAAGTCCGCCACCGGCAGCCAGCGATTGACACCCGGCGTGCGCGAGATCACCAGCAGCAGCGAGTAGAGGCCCGAGCCGATGAGTGCCGCCATGCCCAGCCACAGCCAGCCGCGCGCCAGCGACTGGCGGGCGTCTGCGGGGACCACCAGCGCGTAGGGGAATGGTGTGGATGCGGTGGCGCGCGCTGAAGACGAAGCGGTATGGGGCAGGCGGCAAGGGGTGGAGACCGCGTTGCGGTCAGACGATGCGTCAAGCCGGCTCTCCTGCCCCCTGCCCCTTGCCCCTTCTGGAATTTCGCCCATGCCGCTGGCTGTTTGCGGGTTCATTGCAGTGTGATCCGTTTGTGTTCGGAGTCGAAATCAATTACCAGGATTTCCGCGGGAGCGAGGGTGACGTCCTGTTCAAGCGTGTAGTCGAAGCCGGCGCTGCGCGCGTTGTCCTTCAGGCGCACGCCGACACGATGATTGCCGGCAGGGACTTCGAGACGGTGATAGACGGCGGAAGCGCCATCGCTCGACAGGCCTGAAGGTTGCGCTATCTGCCTGTGAGCCAACGCGCCGTCGATGTCGATCTCGACCGTGACCGGCGAGCGTTCGCGCGGGCAGCGCGTCGGCGCGCGCATGTTCGGCGGCAGCTTGGCCAGTTCCTCCAGCGACTGCTCGACGCACTCGCCGAGGAGCTCGCCCTGGTGGCTGAAACTGAGTTTGACCAGCGCCTTGTCGGGTGCGAGGTGCTGATAGCTCGGCCACTGCGAGAACACGCCGATGACCGCCGCGAAGGCCGCATACAGCAATCCCTGACCGATCCAGATGCCGATTTTGTTCATGGCGCAGTTCTCGCCGATTTGGCCGGCGAAGTAACTGACGCAGGTCAGGTGGGTCGCAGAGCTTCGCGCGCGAGCGCGCTCCTACAGTTCCTGCGAAGGTCTGCGGCACATGTGAAGGAGCGCGCTTGCGCGCGATGCATTCGCCTGGGCAAAGCCCGCCCGCACACGCACCCCGCGACGATCATGTCGCCAGTTCGCTGCGCAATTCCTCTACCGCCACCGCCACCTGCCACTCCTGCCCTCGCCCTGCGTAGACCATCCGCAGACGTTCGCGCGGCACGCTGGCGCGCAATTGCGGCTCGCGTGCACCGGCGAGGCGCTCCGCGGTCCAGCGCTCGCCGAGGCGAAACGCGCAGCCGCCCTGGCTGCAGCCGCTGACGATCACCCCGCCAGCACCGTTGCGCAGCGCGTATTCGACAAAGGACGGCGGCAGCAGGCCTGTGCACAGCAAACTGAAACAAACGACGCGTTGATCGTCGATCTGCCTGAGGTCGGCGCCGTGATCGCAGCCGAATACCACGACCCGACCCTGGCCAGCCCCGGCGAGCGCGACTTCCAGTTGTTCGCGCAGCGCGCCAATCGGCTGCTGTGGCATGTCGATGCCGGTGACCAGTTCGCGCGCGCTGCGAAATGGCGTCGCCGACGGACACGAGCCGGCGCAGATGCCGCAACTGGCGCAACGTTCGGCCGCCACGACCGCGATCTGGCGCCCGGGTTTGCCGTTTGGATGGGCTTCCAGCGTGATCGCCGCGTACGGACAGTCGGCTACGCAGCGGCGACAGCCATTGCAGTTGTCGGCGTCGACGACCGCCACCGGCTGCGCGCGTTCGCGGCGTAGCGGCAATGCCAGCAACAGCAGCAGGAAGCCGCCGATCAGCGCCCACGCGACGACAGGCGACAACTGCTCCGCCAGTGGATGCAGGTGCAGCAGGATCCAGTCCAGCTGGAGTTCTGCCGTCGCTGTCGTCAGGTCTGCTGGCGCCTGGCTCATCACCGGCCACAGCGCGGCCAGCAACGCCAGCGTAACCAGGACGCCGCGAGTCAGGGCTCGCGGGGGCAACACCGCCGGTCGCGTGATCCGCTGCAGATGGAACCACAGCCCGAAAAGCAGCAACAGTGGCACGCCGAGGTGCACGAAGATCAGCAGCGAGAACAGGCGGTCGTTGACCGAATCAACCCCGATGAAATTGCGCGCCATGCTGCCGGTCATGAGCGGCAACGCGTCGAACATCTCGGCGCTGGCGATCGCCGAGTACTGCCCGAGCCGATCCCAGTTCAACCAGAAACCGCCGATACCGCTGATGTAAATCAACACCAGAAGTGGTACCCCGGTGAGCCAGGTGATGCGCCGAAATCGCGTGTAGCGCCCGAGCACCCACTCGCGCACGAGATGCAGCACGGTCACCAACAAAAATGCGTCAGCGGCATAGCGATGCAGGCTGCGTAGCCAGCCACCTGGAAACGGCTGTTGCCGCGACAGCGTGTCGATCGAGAGCCATGCGCCGCCGACCGAGGTATCGAACACCACGAAGAGATACACGCCGCTGACCAGCAGGATCGCGAACAACAGACAGGCGATCGCCCCCAAGTTCGCCAGAGGATTGGTCCCCGCCGGGAACCAGCGATCCAGCCCGCGCTCGGCGCGTAGCCAGGCCTGGGCGAAGGCGCTCACCCCGCCCGCATGCGCAACGCCCGCCGCGCGCGCCATTCGTTGATCACGAAAGCGATCATGAACAGGATGAAGGTGATGCCGCCGGCGATCTCGATGTACATCGCGTAGTTGACGCGGTACTTGCCGGTGACCGGGTCATAGACCGAACACAGGATGCGTACCTTGTCGATCAGGTCGGCGAAGCTCACCGGGGCGGCGGCGAGCGACCCGGTCAGCAGTTGCCGCAATGGTTCGCCGAGCGAATCGGCAGCAAAGGCGTCGCCGTAGACCTGAGCGTGGATGCGCCCGCCGGCGTCGATGATGCTGACCTGCAAGGTGTGGTCGAAACCGAGCGGGGTGGCCACGTAGCTGAAGCCGAAGTCGTCCGCCAATGCCTGCACATCGCCGACACGCGGGCTGACCAGTTCCCAGTTGGGATCGTCGATGCGCTGCTGCGCGGCAAAGGTGCGCAGCGCCAGCGGCGTGTCCTCAGGCTGGTTGAAGCCGATGCTGAGCACCTGAAACTGGTCGACGCCAAAGCGGTCGCGCATCGCATCGACCGCCTTGCGCAGTGCGCGCGAGCTGGTCGGGCAGACCTTGAAGCAGCCGCTGTAGACGAAGTTCACCAGCAGCGGCTTGCCGCGATATTGCGCGAGCCTCACTGGATGGCCGGCGCGGTCGAGCATCGTGTAGTCCGACGGAAACTGGCCGATGACCCCTTGGCTGAGACGTAGCGCCGCTTCCTGATCGAGGCCAAAGGCGCGCGCCTCAGTTGCGGTGACCGCATCCTGGGCCGCCAGCGTCCGCGGCCAGCCGATCGCCGCCGCAACCAGCAGCAGCGCCAACCAGCGTTTGCCGGAGGACATCGTTCCTACCTCAACGCCACATCCAGGCAGGCCGCACCGAGCACCGCGCACAGCTGGACCAGCGAGGCGAGGAAACTCTTGATCGCGGTCTGCCGGTTTGGCAATCGCGCAAGCCGTTGTGCGCGATGAATGAAATACGCGCCGCCGCCGATGGCGCCGACCAGGTAGATCCAGCCGGCACCGAAAAACGCCGGCAGCAGTGAAGCCAGCACCAGCGTCCAGGTGCTCCACAGCACCACTTTCGCGGCGCGTTCGGGGCCGACGACGACCGGCAACATCGGCACGCCGGCCGCCGCGTAATCCGCCTGGCCGGCAATCGCCAGGCTCCAGAAGTGCGGCGGCGTCCACAGGAACAGGATCAACGCGAACGACCAGGGCAGCGGCCCCAGCGTCGGATCGGACGCCGCACCGCCGGCAAGCACCGCGAAGCTGCCCGAGAGCCCGCCGATCACGATGTTCATCCAGCTGCGCCGCTTCAGCCACACGGTGTAGACCACCGCGTAGAAGAAGGCGCCGAGGAACACGAAGGTTGCCGCCAGCGGACTGACCAGTACCCATGCCGCACCGATCGAAGCGGCCAGCATGAGCGCCATCAGCAGCAGCCACGCCGGGTGGTGCGGCAGCGCGCCGGTGACAAAGGCTCGCGAGCGCGTGCGCGCCATCAGGCGGTCCGTGTCGTGCTCCCAGTACTGGTTGAACATGCCGGCGCTGGCCGATGCGACCAGCGTGGCCAGTGCCAGTACCAGCACCTGCAGGCCGCTGGCGGCGTGTCCAGGCGTGGCGACGAAACCGACCAGCGCCGTCACCGTGATCAGCACGCCGATGCGCAGCTTGAAAAGGCCGATGACCTCGCGTGCGAGTGCCAGCGGGGAACGCTCGGCGATGGCGACAGCGGTGTTCATGGTGGGTGCCTCGTTCCATTCGTTCCCTCTCCCCGCACGCGGGGAGAGGGTGTCACCGCAGGTGACGGGTGAGTGGGCTCACCTGACGGAGCACGCGCTTCGTCAGCGAGCCCCCTCATCCGGGTCCTGCGGACCCACCTTCTCCCTGCTTGCGGAGAGAAGGAACCAGCTCGACTCACTTCAACGCGAGTCGACTCAACTCAACCCCCACAGCGTCGACAGATATTTCCAGTTGATGAAGTAGTAGAGGACGAAGGAGACCAGGAACACCATCGCCAGCACGAAGGTGCCGGGCGCCGCGAAGCCCATCGAGCCGTAGCTTTGCACCGCGACCGAGGACGGGATCTGCAGCGGGATCGGCGTCGGCTCCTTGGCCGGCGCTCCGCTATCGAGACGCTTGCCCCACAGCAACGAGCCGACCGTGATCCAGATGTAGATGGCGCCACCGGCGATCGCTGCGATGCCAGCAATGCCGACCAGACCCATCATCAGGTAGGCCGCACCCGGCCACTCGTAGGCCAGCGCATTGCCGGCAAACGCCATGTCCCAATGCCGGCGCGATACGCCCAGCGTTCCCGCGCCCATCATCACCAGGCAGAAGAAGTACATCGAGAAGCCGAACAGGTACGGCTGCCACTTGGCCAGGGTCGGGTTGATCATCTCTCGCTTGAACAGCACCGGGATCAGGAAGTAGGTCAGCGCCATGAACGACAGCGTGGTGCCGATGACGACCGTCGCGTGGAAATGGCCCGGAACATAGATCGTGTTGTGGATGATCATGTTCAGCTGCTCGGTGCCCATCATCACGCCGG
>CALEZI010000130.1 GCA_937928755.1 uncultured Rhodanobacteraceae bacterium
TGCTCCGCTGCTTTCAATGGTAGTGCGGAGCTTGCTCCGCTGCTTTCAATGGTAGTGCGGAGCTTGCTCCGCTGCTTTCAATGGTAGAGCGGAGCTTGCTCCGCTGCTTTCAACAAGTGCGTGCCGAGCAAGCTCGGCGCCACCCATTCGTCGCACTGCGTCGTGACCTGGACCGGCCTCCTCGCTAGAGTCCTGCATCTGCCCTCGCTGCCCCATCCCGTATCCGCCATGACTTCCTTGCGCTGGCTCGCCGTTCCCATCGCCGTAACTGTGCTTCATGGCTGCACGCCATCGACCTCGGCCGCGCCTGCGGCGGACGACGCGGACGCCGTCGCAACTGGTGCCAGATCGCTGGTGCAGCGCGTCAACGAGGAGTCCTATGAGCGCCAGCGCGAGTCGAGCGCGGCCGCCTGGCTGGCGGCGACCTACATCAACGACGATTCGCAGTTGCTGGCGGCCAAGGCCGCCGAGCGCGACCTCGCTTACCAGGCCGGCGTGCTGAGCGAAGCGCGTCGCTTTGCCGACGCGAAACTCGATGCAAAAACCCGTCGCGCCTTCGACATCATGTTGACCGGCAACACCGTGCTGCCCCCTGCCCGCGCCGACGAGCAGGCCGAGCTGACGCAAATCAGCGCGCGGCTCGAAGCGCACTACGGATCCGCCAAGGCCTGCGCCGATCCCAACAAGCCGGAAACCTGTCGCGATCTGCTGGCGCTGTCGAAGGTGCTGAGCGAAAGCCGCGACCCGGCGGCATTGCGCCAGGCATGGATCGACTGGCACGACACCGCAAGCAGCCAGCGCGCAGATTTCCAGCGTCTGGCCGATCTGATGAACGGCGGCGCCCGCGAGTATGGTTTCAAGGACACCGGCGATCTGTGGCGTGCCGGCTATGACATGCCGGCGGAGGATTTTTCGCTGGAAACCGAACGCCTGTGGAGTCAGGTGCAGCCGCTGTACGCGTCACTGCAGTGTTATGTGCGCACGCGTCTGAATCAGCACTACGGCGACACCGAAGTCCCCAGGACTGGCCTGATACCCGGCCATGTGCTGGGCAACATGTGGCAGCAGGACTGGTCGGCGATCTACCCGCTGGTCGAGCCCTACCCTGGCGTCGCCAGTCTGGACGTCAATGGCGGCCTGAAGAAGGCAGGCTACGATGCCGTGCGCCTGACCCGTGCGGCCGAAGGTTTCTACACCTCGCTCGGCATGCCGGCGCTGCCCGAGAGCTTCTGGAAAAAGTCGATGCTGACCAGGCCGGCGGACCGCGAGGTGCAGTGCCATGCCAGCGCCTGGGACGTCGACATGAAGGGCGATGTGCGCATCAAGATGTGCATCGAGCCGGACGAAGAGAATCTGCGCACGATCTACCACGAACTCGGTCACGTTTATTACTACCTCGCTTACCACGACCAGCCGCCGCTGTTCCAGACCGGCGCGCACGACGGCTTCCACGAGGCGATCGGCGACGCCGTATTGCTGTCGCTGACGCCGGGTTATCTGGCGAAGATCGGTCTGGTTGAGGCGCCGTCGCAATCGGACAAGGCCGAGCAGGCGCTGATCAACGCACAGATGAAACTGGCGCTGGAGAAGATCGCCTTCCTGCCGTTCGGCAAATTGATCGACCAGTGGCGCTGGGGCGTGTTCGATGGTTCGATCACACCGGATCGCTACAACGCGAGCTGGTGGGAACTGAAGGCGCGCTACCAAGGCGTAAAGCCGCCGGTTTCGCGAGGCGAAGAGTACTTCGATGCCGCAGCCAAGTACCACGTACCGGCGAACACGCCGTACACGCGCTATTTCCTCGCCCACATCCTGCAGTTCCAGATGCACCGCGAACTGTGTCGCACCGCTGGCTTCGACGGCCCTCTGCACGACTGCTCGATCTATCAGAGCAAAGCTGCCGGCGACAAGTTCTGGGCAATGCTCGGCAAGGGCGCCAGCCAGCCATGGCAGCAGACGATGAAGGAATTCAGCGGCAGCGAAAATATGGATGCCAGTGCAGTGATCGACTACTTCAAGCCACTGTCGGATTGGCTGGCGAAGCAGAACGAAGGGCAGCGCTGCGGCTGGTGAGACCTGTGGGTCCAGACTCGTCTGGACGCTCCTGGTGTCGAATCAGCAGAAGCGTCCAGACAAGTCTGGACCCACCAAAGCAAAAGCGGCTGCGCAGGGGCGCGGCCGTGCAACGCCAACGGCCGGCAACTCCTGCTCCTCCCCCTATTCCTGCTGCTCCTGCTGCTCCTGCTGCTCCTGCTGCTCCTGCTGCTCCTGCTGCTGCTCCTGCTGCTCCTGCTGCTGCTCCTGTGGGTCCAGACTTGTCTGGACGCTCTTGGTGTCGAATCAGAAGAAGGGTCCAGACAAGTCTGGACCTACCCAACCAACAGCGGCTGCGCAGGCCAGCGGTTCCCCAACAACAAGACCATCAGCAGCAACCTTCTTCACGGCATTCCGATCTTCGCTTGACGGCAACAGTCCGCGGCGTACACTGAACAAACACGAGTCTTGCGCCTCCCTGCCCTCGCCTGTCCTGATGTCGTTCTTCGCCCGCCTGCTGGTCCTGCTTGCACTGTTGATGTTGCTGCTGCCCGCGCCGCTCAAGGCGTCATGCTGCCCGGATCAGGCGCGCCCGGCAGGTCAGTCGCAGACGGATTTGCCATGCCATGGCCACGCCGATGACGGCGAGACGCCGGTGAGCACCGACACCGACTGTGCCGGCGCCTGTTGTCCATGCCGCGCGCCGGCGGATCTGCCAGTTGCGCTGCAGGTGCCTTCCGCGCCAGTGCTGCTGCAAGTCATGGAAGCCGCTGCGCCGATGTTGCCGGGCGCACGGCGCGTACCGCCCCTGCCCCCTCCGATCGCCTGATCGCCGTCGTCTGCTGACCGCTGCCGGCCCCTGGCCGGCGATTGCCGTGCGCGCCTGCGCCGCGGCTCCGTCAACGATGGAATCGACAACCATGTGGTGCACCCTGTTGCTGGCCGGCGCGCTCGCCGCCGGCACGCCGGTCGAGCGATTGACGCTCGGATCGGCGGTCCGCCTGTCCGCGGAGCGCGAGCCGACGGCGCTCGCCGCAGAACACGAAGTCGCAGCGGCGAACGCCGATGCCGACTTCGCCGCCCGCCTGCCGGCGCCGATGTGGATGGTCGGCATCGAGAACCTGCCGATCACCGGCATGGATGCCGGCCGTTTCGGCGCCGACGAGATGACCATGCGTATGGTCGGCGTCGAGCAGATGTGGCCGAGCGCGCAGATGCGCGAGTCCGGCCGCGATGCCGCGCTGGCGATGGGCGATGTCGCCCGCGTTCAGGCCGAGGCCGCACGCCGGATGCGTGCGCGCGAGGCCGGGCGCATGTGGGTCGAGGGCTGGCGCGCTGCCGCCACCGCCCGCGCGCTGCGCGCGGAGATCGCGGCGCTCGACGCAGCAATCGCCGCAGCCACGGTGATGACGAAAAGCGAGCCCGGCGGCAGCGAGGAGGCGCTGATGCTCGGCGTCGAACGCGCCGAGATCGAGGCGATGGCCGAGCTCATGGACGGCGAACGCGCCGCTGTCGAGGACTGGTTTGCCGCCGAACTCGGCACGCCGGTCGCACTCGCCGATGCCCCGCCCCTCTGGACGCTACCCGAAGCTGCTCTGCTGGATGCCGCGATCGAGCGCCATCCCGAGTTGCGCGAGGCCGCGGCGATGCGCCTGCAGGCCGAAGCCGAAGCCGACATGGCGCAGGCGCAGGGCGGCCCCGAGGTGCGGATTGCGGCGCGCTACGGCGCGCGCAGCGATGGTCGCGACGACATGCTCGGCCTTGAGGTCGGCGTGCGTTTCGATGCATTCACCCGCGATCGACAGGATGCCCGTGAACTCGCCGCGCACTCACGCGCCGAAGCCGCCGAGGCACGTCTTGCGGCCAAGCGCCGGGAACTGATCCAGCTCGCGCGCAGCGCTCGCGCGAAAGCCGCCGCCGCGTTAGCTGCCCACCGACGCATCACTGATTCCTTGCTCCCGGCCGCGGATGGCCATGCCGCGCTGGTGCGCAGCCGCTACGCCGCCGGCAACGCGACACTCGGCGACGCGCTCAGCGCCGAGCGCATGCATTACGCCCACCACCGCGAGGCGCTGCGCCTGGAGGGCGAGGCGCTGCTGGCCCTGGTCGACCTGTATTCCCTGCTGCCGGAGTGGCCGCGATGAATCCCCACCGAATTCTCTACCCATTGCTGATTGCCGGCGCCTTTGCCGGCGGCTGGTGGCTGTCGCGCGACAGCGCCACGGCGCCTGCCGATCCGTTTGCCGGCCACGCGCACGGCGAGCTGCAATCCCAGCCGGCGACCGAAGTCTGGACCTGCCCGATGCACCCCGAGGTGCGCCAGGACGGGCCCGGTTCGTGCCCGATCTGCGGCATGACACTGATCCGCGCGAATGCCGCGGTCGGCGCCGCGACAAGCGTGCACGTGGCCCCGGGCCTGCAACAGAGCCTCGGTATCCGCCTGGTCGAAGTGCAGCGACAGACGCTGGAACAGACCACCCGCGCACCGCTCAGGCTCGCCTGGGACGAGCGCGAACTGATCGCCGAACAGACCCGCGTCGAGGGTTATGTGACTGCGCTGCACGTCCGCGCCCCGGGCACGCCGGTGCGCCGCGGCCAGGCGATCGCGACGATCTACAGTGCGATGGTCGCGCAGGCCGCCGACGAATGGCGGCTGCTGCAAACCCTCGGTCGACCCGAGCTGGTCGCCGCGGCCAGCGAACGCCTGCGCCGCCTGGGCGTCAATCCAGCTCGACTCGGCAAGCGGCCGGGCGAGTTCACGGTGACCGCCAGTCGCGACGGTGTGGTCGAGGAGCTGACCGTGGCCGAAGGCTCGATGGTGTCGGCGGGCATGCCGGTGGCGCGCGTGCGCGGCACCGCAAAGCTGTGGGCGATCGCCGAGTTCCGCGAGGGCGAGGCGCAGCCCGAGCCCGGCCAGATGCTGGATCTCGAACTGGCCGCGCTGCCCGGAGAGCCGGTCGCCGCGCGTGCGCTGGAAGCGCTGCCGATGCTCGAGGGCGAACGCCGCGTGCTGCAATGGCGGCTCGAAGTAGCCAACCCGGACGGCCACCTCAAGCCCGGCATGCTCGGCGAGGTGCTGCTCGCGAGCGCACCGCGGCGGGTGCTGGCGGTGCCGGCCGAAGCGGTGATCCGCACCGGCGAGCGTTATCTGGTGATCGTTGCCGAAGACGATGGCGCGCATTTCCGCAGCGTGCCGGTGCAACTCGGCATCGAGCAGGACGGTATGGTCGCGATCCGCCGCGGGCTCACCGAGGGCCAGCGGGTCGTCGCCTCGGGTCAGTTCCTGATCGACTCGGAAGCCAATCTGCGGCGCGCCTTCGCGGGTGAGAAGGCTGCCGATCCGCACGCGGGGCACTAAACCGGGAAACCCCAGTGACCACTCTTTGGAGAATGCAGGAAGTCGAATGCGATCAATGCTTCGCCGCGCACAACCCTCCGCCTTTGGGCGAAAGTTCGGATGGCTCCTTGTGTGCGCTTATTCGCGCATCGAACAGTTGGTGTCTCAAGAATGCGTCCCCAATCACAGGGCCGTCATTCCGTACAGGTGGAAAGCAAAACCATTCAATCCCGTCCAACTGAGGCCTCCAGGTTCCCATGATCGAAGCCCTGATTCGCGCCTCGCTCGAGCGGCGCACGCTGGTCGCAATCCTGTCGCTGGTGCTGGCGGTCTGGAGCGCCGTGACCATCTGGCGCACGCCGGTGGATGCCATTCCCGACCTTTCCGACGTGCAGGTGATCGTGCGCGCGACCTGGCCCGGGCAGACGCCGCAGGTGATCGAGGACCAGCTCACCTACCCGCTGACCACCACCCTGCTCGGCCTGCCGAAAGCCAAAATCGTGCGCGGTTATTCGCTGTTCGGCGATTCCTTCGTCTACCTGATCTTCGAGGACGGCACCGATCTCTACTGGGCGCGCTCGCGGGTGCTGGAGGCGCTGTCGGGTCTCGAAGGGCGGCTGCCGGACAGCGCGCGCCTGACCCTCGGGCCCGATGCCACCGGCGTTGGGTGGGTCTATCAGTACGCGCTGGTCGACCGCAGCGGTCGCACCGATCTCGGTCGTTTGCGCGAGCTGCAGGATTATTTCCTTGCGCTCGAACTGAAGAGCGTGCCGGGTGTCGCCGAAGTCGCCAGCCTCGGCGGCATGGTGCGTCAGCTCACCGTCGAATTGCGTCCTGAGCGGATGCGCGCGCTCGGTATCGGGCTGGAGCAGATCACGGCGGCTATCGCGCGCGACAACGGCGCCAGCGGCGGCGCCGCGATCGAACTCGGCGAGACCGAGGTGATGGTGCGCGAGCTCGGCTGGGTGCGCACGCCGGCGGAACTTGCCGCGCTGCCGGTCAGGCTCGCCGACGACGCCACGCCGGTGACCTTGGGCGATGTGGCAAACGTGAACTGGCAGCCGGCGATGCGGCGCGGCATCGGCGAACTCGACGGCCTCGGCGAGGTCGCTGGCGGCATCGTGGTGATGCGCACCGGCGAGAACGCGCTCAAGGTCATCGACGCGGTCGAACAGCGCCTCGCAGAGATCAAGCGTGGGCTGCCCGAAGGCGTAGAGATCGTCACCACCTACGACCGTTCGACCTTGATCGGCAAGGCCATCCGCCACATGACGGAGAAGCTCGCCGAAGAGTTCGTGATGGTGGCGCTGGTGTGCGCGCTGTTCCTGATGCACCTGCGTTCGGCGCTGGTCGCGATCGTGTGCCTGCCGCTCGGCGTCGGTGCCGCCTTCATCGCGATGAACGCACTCGGCATCCCGGCCAACCTGATGTCGCTGGGCGGCATCGCGATCGCGATCGGCACCATGGTCGATGCCTCCGTGGTCACCGTCGAAAACGTGCACAAGCACATCGAGGCGCACCGACACCGCCACGGCCGCGATCCCGACAAGGTCGAGCACGCCGGACTGGTCGCGCAAGCCTGCGTCGAGGTCGGCCCGGCGCTGTTCTTCTCCCTGTTGGTGGTCACCGTGAGCTTCCTGCCGGTGTTCGCACTGGAAGCGCAGGAGGGCCGGCTGTTCCAGCCGCTGGCATGGACCAAGACCTTCTCGATGGCCGCTGCCGCGCTGCTCTCGGTGACGCTGATCCCGGTGCTGTGCCTGCTGTTCACCCGCAGCGGCGTGCGCGACGAGCAGGCCAACCCGATCAACCGCTGGATGATCGCCGCCTACCTGCCGCTGTTGCGCGGCGTGCTGGCCTGGCCGAAAGCCACGCTGGTGGCGGCATTGCTGGTCCTCCTCGCCACGCTGTGGCCGGCCAGTCGCCTCGGCACCGAGTTCCTGCCGCCGCTCGACGAGGGCGATCTGCTGTACATGCCCTCGGCGCTGCCCGGGCTGTCGCCGCAAAAGGCAGCCGAACTGCTGCAGATCACCGATCGGATCATCAAGAGCTTCCCGGAAGTGATCAGCGTGCATGGCAAGGCCGGTCGCGCCGAGACCGCGACCGACCCGGCGCCGCTGGAGATGTTCGAAACCGTGGTCCAGCTGAAGCCGCCTGCCGAGTGGCGGCCCGGCCTGACGATGGACGCGCTGGTCGCCGAGATGGACGCGGCGCTGCAGATTCCCGGCATGCGCAATGTCTGGGTGCAGCCGATCCGCAATCGCATCGACATGCTCGCCACCGGCGTCAAGAGCCCGGTGGCGCTGAAGATCAGCGGACCGGACCTGGCGGCGATCGAGCGCATCGGCGAGCAGGCGGCCGGACTGATCGGCGAGCTCGACGGCGTCGCCAGCGTCTTCGCCGAGCGCGTGCAAGGTGGGCGCTACATCGACGTGCGCGTCGATCCGCTCAAGGCCGCGCAGGCCGGCATCTCGCCCGGCGAGGTGCGCATGTGGATCGCGCAGGCGGTCGGTGGCATGGCCGTGGGCGAAGTCGTCGACGGCCGCGCGCGCTTCCCGATTGCGGTGCGCCTGCCGCGCGAGCTGCGCGACTCGCTGGCCGATCTGCGCGCGCTGCCGATCATCCGCATGGACGGGCGCACGCTCACGCTGGACCAGGTGGCGGCGGTGGAGCTGGTCGACGGCCCGGCGATGATCCGCACCGAACAGGCGCGCCCGGCCGGCTTCGTCTACATCGACGTGCGCGGCCGCGATCTCGGCGGCTTCGTCGCTGAAGCGCGCGACCAGGTGGCCGCGGGACTCGAACTGCCGCCCGGCTACTCGCTGGCGTGGGCCGGCCAGTACGAATACCTGGAACGCGCGACCCAGCGGCTGTCGCTGCTGGTGCCGATCACGCTGGCGCTGATCGTTGTGCTGCTGCTCGGCGTGTTCTCGCGCCTGACGGAGGTCTGCCTGGTGCTGGCCAGCGTGCCGTTCGCACTGGTCGGCGGCGTGTGGCTGCTGTGGGCGCTCGACCACAACGTCTCGGTGGCCAGTGCGGTCGGCTTCATCGCGCTGGCTGGCCTCGCTGCCGAGTTCGGCGTGGTCATGCTGGTCTACCTCGACCAGGCCGTCGCCCGCTCGCAAGGGCCGGACTGGCGGGTCGAGGAAAGCGCACTCAAGGCCGCCATCGAAGAAGGCGCCGCGCTGCGCGTGCGCCCCAAAGCGATGACCGTGATCACCGTGCTCGCCGGCCTCGCGCCGGTCATGCTCGGTCAGGCCCCCGGCGCCGAAGCCATGCAGCGCATCGCCGCCCCGATGCTCGGCGGCATGCTCAGCGCGCCGCTCCTGTCGATGCTGGTGGTGCCGGCGGCGTATCTACTGGTGCGGCGGCGGAGGAAAGCGTAGAAAAGCAAAAACCGCGCGTCACGACGTTCAGGTTGCGGATTCGCGGGCGACGGCAGGGTATTCGGCTGCGCGGGCCCTCGCCAGCGACGTCCGGACGCTGCGCAGCATCCGCCCTTTCCATGCAGCTCGCACAATTGCCGGCGCGCGGCGCAGTCGCGGATTCCAGCATGCCCTCGACCTCGATTCCAGATTGCAACCAACTCGACATGCAACGATAGTTCGGCCCAACCATGCGTTGCTTTCCTGCAGAACAAGGTCCCGAAATGAAGAATCATCTATCTGCTGCGTGCCTGGCTGCGATCCTGCTGAGCGGCGTCGAGTGCGTCGACGCCCAAGGCTTCAAGATCGGAGATCGTGTCAGCTGCGACGGGGCGACCGGCACGATCGTCCGCACCGAGCCGCGTGCCGGGTGGGACGAACCCTTTTCCATCGTGCAGATTGAGGGCGCGGGAGCGGGAACCGAGTACCGCTGCCTGCAAGCGAGAATGCGCGCGGCGCCTGGTCTCGAGCAACTGCGTCCACGTAGCGGCGAAAACGTCACCCGACCGGTGAAACCTGTGGTCGAAACCCGCGAGGACGCGGCCATCGGATCCACGGCGCCCGACGGAAGCTACCGTTGCCACAAGATATCGCCGGGCGGCCAGTTGATGGACATCGGCGATCTGACAGTCAGCGGCGGTCGCGCGACCGTGCATGGCATGCCGGAAAGCTGGGTGGTACGTTCGGTGTCGGTAAGGGGCAAGAACGATCGCGGGCAGCCCATCGTCGCAGTCGATTACACCAGCGCCGCGGGCTGGAACGATCGACTCGACTGCGTGGAGCAATGATCGGCGGCACCAACGCTGCTGTGCCCGGAGTTCCACGGCCCAGTTGATCCCTCCGACACGCGCCAGTTGCCGCCGCCAATCTCGTACACCGCCTCCGCCATGGCGCTGTATCGCCTGGTGCTCGGCTACTACGCGGGCAACCCGCGAGAATTTGAGCTATGGCCAAGCCCGAAAACCAGTACCGGCGGCGCGGTCGGCCGCGCTGTCACGGCCGCGAGACTTCTGCGCGCGGCCGTGCGCGGAACCGCGCGGACCACTGCCGGCTCTCGCTGTCGGCCAGCAGCGCTGTCGCGGCCTGCGCGCCCTTGGCGTGTGCCGGGTCCCGACCGAGAGCGCTCAGCAGACCCGCCAGTATTCCGCGGGGATCGTCGGCAAGCGCCTCGTAGCTCACAATCCACGGGTCGATCTGCTGCTCCACGAACCAGCGACTCCAACTTGCATCCTGCTCCTGCAGTTTTCGCACCAGCAAGGACAGGGACTCGTCGTCATAGACAGGGGCCTGCGCCGGGGCCAGGCGTTCGCGCTCGCTGCCATCGGCGTGGATGTGCCACAAACCGCTTTGTTGCGCGCGGTACAGCGAGATGGCCTGAGCAATCTTGTCGCCGCGGGACAGGTGCACGAACAAGGGATCGTCGAAGCCCTGGCGCAAGCAGTCGACGGGTACCTGCGCCGTTGGATAGATGGCGCCGAGCCTTGCACACAGGTCTCCCACGCTCTCCCACATCAGGCGCATGCCGAACATCCCGGTTCCGCCGATGCCGTAGTCCTTGACTGCGCGGAGGTAAGCCAGATCGAACGCGAGATCGTCGGTCCAGTTCGCCGTCGAGACGCCGAAGTGTTCCGCCCACTCGACAAAGGATTCGCGCCGGAAGAACGAGTCAGGTACGCCCGCAACCCCAGTGCCGGCGAGCAAATCGCAGAGCAGTGTGCTGCCGCTCCTGGGTGTGGCGCAGATGATGTACGACTGTCGCGAAGACATGGACATCGGATCACTCGAAACCAGTGAAGGATGATCGGCAAAATACATCCGCGGATCGGGTTCAAATCCGCATAGGCCCCTTGCAGCCGTCGTCGCGATCGAAACGCGACTTGACTGGCTTTTCGATTGTGGCGTTCGCCCAATGCCGGTTTACGGGTACCAACGACCTACGCTCGGGCGCTGAATCGGAGGCGGAGTGCGCGTTCGACTGGCTTGCAAAAGTGTCGTTCCAGCCATGCCGCGAGCGCAACGCAGCCGATGATGGCGAGCGGATACGCGAGGAATCCCCAGACGAGGTTCTGATCGAACACGTGCCGATACGCCGCCACCACTGCCAGCACCACGAACATGTGCGTCAGGTAGAGCTCGTAACTGAGTCGCCCCATGTTGGCCAACCAGTGCAGTCCTCGCGGCGCATCCAGCCTGGCCCATTCGCAGCCCAGCAGCATCAACGCCACGGCGAACGTCAGAAACAAGAGGCTGCCGTGATGCAGCGCGCGCCAGAGCTCGCTGCCGCAGAACAGCGCAAGGATCAGTCCGACCGCCCCGAGTGCAAACAGGCAACAGCCAAATATGCGCGAGGGTTTCGCAGCAAGCAGCAGGTTGGCCGTCAGCACGCCGAGTGCGATAGCGGACATCGCCGGCAGATAGGCCTTCTCCTGCCAGATTTCATTGCCGTCCGACATGGCCCGCGTCCATGGCAGCGACACCACCAGGGCCGCGAGCAGCAACAGCAAGACCGGCCGCGGCAGCTTCCAGCACAGCAGCGGAAACAGCAAATAGAACAGCTCTTCGATCGACAACGACCAGAGCACGTCCCAGTTCGCCGGCAACCAGCCGGTCTGACCTTCATACCAGTTCAGGTACAGACCCAATGCCGACAGCAAGGCCCCGCCAAGCGATTGTCCGGGTTTGTCGATGACGTATCCGGGCAATCCGATCAGGTGCAGCACGGTCAGCACCATCAGCAGTGCCAAAAGCAACGGCAGGATCCGGCTTGCGCGCTGGACATAGAAGCTGCGCAGATCGATTGCGCCCAGCGTCCCGTAACGTTCCAGCGTGCGCTTGGCAATCAGAAATCCGGAGATCACGAAGAATGCATAGACTGCCGAATAACCGTTGTAACTCAACGCATTGATCAGTCGCCGGCTGAGTACCTCGGCGATCATTCCCGAACCGAGCGGAAGGCGGAACGGCAGTGCCAGGTGATGCAGGATGACCAGCAGGATCGACAGCCCGCGCAACACGTCGATGGCCGAGTTGCGGGGAGCCGGGGGCGACGCAATTGCGATTGCGGGACCGCTCAAATCGATCTTCCGAAGCGTTGGATACTGGCGTGCAGGTCGCGCAACGCGCCCGGATCGCATGTCAGATTCGGGAATCTACCGGGATCGACCGGTCAGTTGGCGGTCATGGGGGCAAGCCGACTTGGCGGGAATCGTCAAACCGTGGTGTGATCGCGGGGCCATCACTTCAAAATCCGGGCCTGCCGTTGACCCTTGCTGAACTCGACAATCCATTCTGGTCGTCCTTGCGCTCGCGGCATCGGGGAATCGCCCTGGGCAGCGGCGACTGGGCACGCTATCCGCCTGACTTCGCTCCGTTCCTCGGCGTTTCCCACGCCGGAGTTGATGCAGGCGCTGCACTCGAACCGGGCGACCGCGTGTTCGTGCTCGGGGTCAAGCCTGAAATCGCCGAGGGCTGGCAGTTGCAGACGTTTCGCCCTCTGGCGCAGATGACCTGCTGCTCGCCGATCGAACCCGTTGACGGTCCAGATGTTCTGCCCCTGACCGACGCCCATCGCGCAGACGTGCTGGCGCTGACGGCGTTGGTTTATCCGCACTACTTCCGCGAGCGCACCATGGACATGGGGCGCTACTTCGGGATCTACCAGGATGGACGACTGGCAGCGATGATCGGCGAGCGCCTGGGTACCGATCTGCATCAGGAAGTGAGTGCGATTTGCACCCATCCGGATTACCTCGGTCGCGGCTACGCGCGGCGGCTGACCGCCATGTTGAGCAATCACATCCTTGAGCAGGGTCGCCTGCCCTTCCTCCACGTCAGTCATGAAAACACGCGCGCCAAGCAGATGTACGAACAACTCGGCTATCGCGTGCGCATCGACATTCCGTTCTGGTCGCTGAGAAAACCGTCGAACCCCGGGTAACGCGGGAGGGCCGGCGGAGCAAGCTCCACCGGCATCGCAATTCACCGCCCGGCCTGCCAAGACATGGCTCAAGGTCACCGCGCAGGTTCTGGCGAAACCGGAGGCCCTGCACCGCCTTGAGTATCGTTGGATCAGGGCAGCACGAACCAGGCATTGAAACGTGCGCCATTGTTGAGCGCCTCGGCGGTCGTGGTCAGCTGATAGATCACCCAGCGTCCGGCAGGACAGCCACCGACCAGACTCGCGTTGTAATACAGCCCAACCGGGTTGCGCGGTGGTGCCACACCGCCACCGGCGGTGCTGCCGAAGTTGGCCGTCAGCACGATCACTGCATTGGGATTGTTATTGAGCAGCGGGTGGTTGATCCAGGTGCGCGAATTGGCGGGCGTGCTTGCGGCATCGCAGGTATTGCTGCCGATGCTGGCCTGATGGATGAAGGCCGGGCTGGTGGTGCTGTTGATGCCGGTACCGCCCCAACGCAGGCCGCCACGAGCACGAATCGCGAACTGATCGTTGCCGGTCGACAGGAAATCGCTGGACTGATTGTCGGCCCAGACAAAGCTGCCGGCGTCGCCATCGGCATCACCGGACAGCGCGACTCCACTGCATCCGCTACCCGGCGAACCCGAACTGGTGCCCGGACGTACCTTGGCCTGGTAGCCACCGGCCCAGGAGAATGCACCGCCGGCGCAGTTGAAGAAACCGCCACTCACCGTGCTGCTGTCGGCGCTGGCGGTGTTGCCGCCGCCGCCAGAGACGGTGCTGGAAGTGCCGCCACTGGCCGTGTTGGTGTTTCCGCCGCCAATCGCGCTGTTGGTGCCGCTGGCTACGTTCTGCGTGCCTCCCGCAACAGTACTGCCACTGCTGCTGGCGAAGTTGCCGTCGCCGCCACCAACGGTGCTGTTGGTACCAATCGCATCATTGGCGGACCCGCCGCCGATGGTGCTGCCGGCGCCGCTGGCCCAGTTCGTGGAGCCGCCACCGATCGCGCTGTGACGACCTCTTGCGGCATTGGCAACGCCACCACCGACCGTCGCAAACACCGAATCGGTGGTCGTGCCGGCATCGTCGCCGGCGATGTTGGCGTAGCCGCCGCCAATGCTGCCGTAGCTGTCGGCAACCCGATTGGGCGCTTCGCCCAGGGTGACCGGATCGCTGTCGCCCGACGGCACGCCGCCGCCGGCGATGGTGGCACCGCGCACGCCCGACGTGACCCCGTTGGCACTGCTGCCGGCAATCACGTTGGCCGTAATCGGGTTGCCACCAAACAACTCGGCGCTCGGCTCGATGCGCAGGCTCTGCACATTGCGCGTACGCAGCACCAGCGGCTGCGCGTCGGTCGTCCCGAGGAAGTGAGTCGCCGGATTGCTGCCCGAATCGCCGGCCGTGCTCCAGCAGGCGCCGATCGCCGCAGGCGCCTGGGTGGCTTTGGTGCGGCCCGGAATGCTGCTGAAGCTGCCACCACCTGCGTCGCGCACCGCCAGTTGCACCCAGGCGGCCTCGGAGTCATCAACCTCGGCATCGAAATCGAGGCGGAATCGGCCGGCGACGACGTCGACCGCACTGAACACGATCGGTGCAGTCACCGTGGCACCGAGTTCGGCGTCGCGATAGACCGCAAGCTGGATGTCGTAGCGGCCATTGGCGGGCACGCCGCGATCATCGAGTTGGCCTTCATAGACAAAACTGGCGGCGTGCAACGGTGCCGTCGACAGCAAGCTCAGCCCCAGCAGTGCCTGCCAGAGTCCTGAACACGTGAATTGAGTACGCATGATGTGACCTCGGGCGATCAGGGGTTTTCAAAGCCGTTGGCAAAGATGTCGGCAGCGAACGGATCGCAACCGACGTCGGGCACGTTGACCGTCTTCAACGCAAACCGACCGTCGAGCGAGGTCGCTGCGGGCACCACGCGTGCGCTGGCAGTCAACGCGAAGCGGCCATCGTCGCTGCGGGCTTGCGGGCGGATCTGGGCGTTGATGCGGAAGCGATCAGCGTCAGACGTGGGCGTCGATTCGGACGCGGCCGCAAACATCGGCAGTAGCGCCGCAAGCGCCAGAACCACGCAATTTCGAGTGCGCGGGCGCATGTCAGCGCTCTCCTGTGCGTTGGCTTTCGATCAACTTGCGCAGTTCGACGAGTTCGCGGTGGATCGCGTGGTTGTCGGCGCGCAGCGCCGCATTTTCGGCTCGCAGCGCTGAAATGCGCTCATCCTGCCCGCCGTCGACCATGGCGCTCTCCGTGCGCAACTCGCGCAGTGCCTCCACCGTCAACGCCTCGAAGCCGCGCGGGCCAACCGTCTTGAAGCCGTCCTCGCCCTCCGACACCCACTCGGGAAACACCTTTTCTACCTCCTGGGCGATGAAGCCGATCTGCCGGCCCGGCAGATACATCGCCTTCGGCGTCCTCTCGGGCCGGTACTGGTACTCGACGCCACGCAGCGCAAGCAGCCGATCGAGCGTGCCGATGAGCGGCACCAGTCCGGATTTCAGCCGTTCATCGGAAAGAGCCGCCCATGAGCCGCCACCGGGCTTGAAGGCCTGTTGCGTGACCGAAAAGTCGCCGTTCGCAGCGAGCAGGATCCGGTCGACGAAACTGCTGCCGTCGTACTGCGAGATAAAGAAGGACGCTGCGCCCGTGCCCGGCAGCATCGCCATGTTGATGCCGCGGCCGTGCGCTGCAGGCTTGAGGTATAGATCGACGTTCCCGTTCGTGCCGGTGCGGCCCTGAAGCACGGCTTCAATGCCGGCGGGTATGGCGTTGGTGTTGAGACCGAAGCCGCCGTCGGCGCGCACCAGATATTGGTCGGGTCCGCTGGACGTGAAGTTCGCATCCTGGGAGTCGCCCCACACATAACTGCCTTGATCGCCATCGGCGTCGCCGGTGGCAGGTACGCCGAAGCAGCCATTGTTGGAGGAAATCCCGGGTGGTCTTACCTTGGCGCGGCGACCGCCGGCCCAGGAGTAATCGCCGCCCGCGCAGTTGAGGCGACCACCGGTGATCGAACTGTAGTCACCTTGCGCAGAGTTTTCCGAACCACCTCCGACGATGCTGCTGAAGCCGGCGTAGTTGGCGTAACCACCACCGATGGTGCCACCCGAGCCTTCTGCAAAGTTGAAGGATCCACCGCCAACAAACCCGAGCCAGTCGGAAACGTTCTCCACACCACCTGCTATCGTACCGGCGTACCCGCGCGCGATGTTTCGAGCGCCGCCGCCGACCGTGGCAAAGGCGCGGTCGATCAAAGTGCCGGTATCGTCTCCCGCCCGGTTTGCGTAGCCACCACCCACCGTACCGAACGCATCAGTGACTCGGTTTGGCGCCTCGCCGGTGAAGTTCGGGTCGCTGGTGCCGGTAGGCACGCCGCCTCCGGAAATCGTCGCGCCGCGAACCCCGGCCGTGGCGCCGTTCGCGCTGCTGCCGGCGATCACGTTGGCAGTGATCGGAACGCCGCCGAACAATTCCGCGCTGGGCTCGATGCGCAGGCTTTGTGCATTCGCCGTACGCAGCACCAGTGGCTGCGCATCGGTTGTCCCCAGAAAGTGCGTTGCCGGATTGCTGCCGGAATCACCGACCGTGCTCCAGCAAGCGCCGATTGCCGCGGGCGTTTGCATGGCTTTGGTGCGGCCAGGAATGACGCTGAAGCCGCCACTTCCCGCGTCGCGAACCGCCGCCTGCACCCAAGCTGCTTCGGAGCCATCGAGCTCGGCATCGAAATCGAGGCGGAACCGGCCGTCGACCACTTCGACCGCACTGAACACGATCGGTGCAGTCACCGTGGCGCCGACTTCGGCATCGCGATAGACCGCAAGCTGGATGTCGTAGCGGCCATTAGCTGGCATGCCGCGATCATCGAGTTGGCCCTCATAAACGAAACTGGCAGCTGGCAACGGTGGCGACGTGAGAAAGGCAAGTCCGAGCATTGCCTGCCAGAGACTTGAGCGATTCAGTCGGGTTTTCATGATGCGTCTCCGGCGATCAGGGGTTTTCAAAACCATTGGCAAAAATGCCGTCGGCAAACGGCTCGCAGCCGACATCGGGCAGGTTGACCGCCTTCAGCGCGAAACGGCCGTCGAGCGAGGTCGCTGCCGGCACAACGCGTGCGCTGGCGGTCAGCGCGAAGCGGCCGTCGTCGCTGTGGGCTTGCGGGCGGATCTGGGCGCTGATGCGGAAGCGATCAGCGTCAGACGTGGGCGCCGACTCGGACGCGGCCGCAAACATCGGCAGTAGCGCCGCAAGCGCCAGGACCACGCAATTTCGAGTGCGCGAGGGCATGTCAGCGCACTCCTGTGGCTTGGGTTTCGATCAACGTGCGCAGGCTGGCCAGCTCCTTGCGCAGTTGTTCGATCTCGCGCGCCTGCAGTAGCTCGCGGGCGGCCATTTCCTGGACGGCGCTGGCCAGCAACGCACTCATGCGCTCGTACTTGACGCCTTCGATCTCACCCGCATCGTTGCGGGTGATCAGACGCTCGTCGAATTCGGCTACTTCTTCGGCAACGAAACCGATGTCGGGCGCACCAGTGGCCTTCCAGCGATAGCTGACCGGTCGCAGCGCCAGCACCGCATCGAGACTGGGTGGCAGATCGGCAATCGCCTCCTTGTAGCGCTTGCTCGACGAGCACACCGCGATCTGGTTGCCGATATTGCGGCAGAGCGTCGGCGCGCCGGCAGAGTTGGTGCCCAAAGTGTCGACGCGAAGGGTCTCCACCCTGACATCTCCGTTGACCCGCAGATCGGCTCCCGCAGGATCATTGGTGTTGATGGCCATGCCGCCGGCTGCGCGGACCAGAAACTGGTTTGGGCCGGTGGAGATGAAATTTCCGGCCTGTTCGTCGGCCCAGACGAAGGTGCCTGCATCGCCTTGGCCGCCCGGATAGGTAAGCCCGCTGCAGCTTCCGGAGCCCGGGTCGGCTGCCGGCCGCACCTTGGCGAACAAGCCGCCGGCCCATGAATAGCCCCCGCCCGCGCAGTTGGATTCACCCCCGCCGACGGTGCTGTATCGGCCGCTCGCGGTGTTCTTATAGCCCCCACTGACGGTACTCCAATCGCCGGTTGCGTCGTTGTCAAAGCCCCCGCCGACGGTGCTCTGAAATTCGCTCGCGGAGTTGCTTCGGCCCCCTCCAATGGTGCTCTCATCGCCGCTCCCGCGGTTGGCTTGCCCCCCTCCGACGGTGCTCCAAAAGCCGCCCGCGGTGTTGTCAATGCCCCCGCCAACGGTGCTGCCAGGGCCGCTCGCCGTGTTCGACTGGCCCCCGCCGACGGTGGCGAACGGACGATCCAGGGTGCTGCCCGAAGCGTCCCCGGCCCGGTTGGCGTAACCGCCGGCGACCGTACCGTAGTGGTCAGTCACGCGGTTCGGGTCCTCGTCGTCGAAACTGGGATCGCTGGCGCCGCTTGGCACGCCGCCACCTGCGATCGTCGCGCCACGCACACCCGCCGTGACGGTGTTCGCGTTCGATCCGCCGATGGTGTTGGTGGTGATCGGCAGCGCTGGGCTGCCGAAGGTGAGGCTGCTCGGCTCAATGCGCAGGCTACGCGCGTTGGCCGTGCGCACCACGAATGCCTGCGCATCGGTGGTGCCGATGAAGTTCGTCGCCGGATTGCTCCCCGAATCGCCCACGCTGCTCCAGCAGGCGCCAATTGCCGCTGGCGTCTGCACGGCTTTGGTGCGGCCGGGAATGGCGCTGAATCCGCCCGCACCGACATCGCGCACCGCCAGTTCGACCCACGCCGACTCGCCATCATCGAGCCTGGCATCGAAATCCAGCCGGAAGCGGCCGTTCACCACGTCGACGGCATTGAAGACCATCGGCGCGGCCAGGGTGGCGCCGAGTTCGGCGTCGCGATAGACCGCCAGCCGCACATCGTAGCGGCCGTTAGCGGGCGCGCCGCGATCGTCGAGCTGGCCTTCGTAGACGAAGCTCGCCGCGCTGAGCGGGGCCGATCCGCATAGCGCCAGCAACAGCGCGGCGTACACGGCGTTTTGTGATTTGCGGGTCATGGCTAAGCTCCTGGTCGAAATGGTTCGGGGTGGTGCAAGACGCAGTTCCGGCCGCCTTGCCGCGACGCTTCGCGGCGGCAGCCGGGTTCATTCAAAGCCATTGGCGAACACCGATTCGTTCACCTGGGTGCTCGGCAGGCAGGCGGAGAACTCGCTGGTGATGTCGTCGCCGAGGGTCGACGTTGCGGTCGCCGTGATGGCGCGGCCTGCGGGCAGCACAACGCCGGGTATCCACGCGCTGAAGGTTTCGGAACTGCCGGAAGGCAGGTCGATCGTTATCGTGGCGAACAGCGCCTCGCCCTCGCCGAACCCGGACGCATCGCAACTGGCGTTGGCGTAAAGGTCCAGTTCGAAACTGAGCGCGCTGGCGCCGGCGGGTCGATCGAGCGCGCCTTCAACCAGCGTGCCGGCGCCATCGATCGAGCGCACTCGAGTCAATACCGGGAAGTTCAGCAGTTCGTTCGGGCCGCTGTCAGCGTCGTCAGGATCATTCGCAGTGACGCCGTCAAGGCCGAGGTCGATACCGAGTCCGCCGTTGCCGAACACGCTGTTGCCACGGATGGATACCCGCGAGGCGGCGCCACTGATACCGATGCCGCGTGTGGTGTTGAAGCGGATCGTGTTATCGCGAATGCGCGTGCCGGTGCCTTGCGCGAGGATGCCGCTGCCGTTGTTGCCGAGATTGCCGCTGCCGTCGGCAGCGATGCCGATGTAGTTGCCCCAGATCGTCGCGTAGTTGCCGCTGGCGATGATTCCGCCGGTGTTGCCGCTGATCACATTGCGGTGGTGCGGAGACGGTCCGCCGATCGCCCCGCCCTGAGCCCCCGGCACCGCGCTCACGCCGATGGCGTTGCCGCGATCCAGCAAACCCGTCGCGTCAGTGCCGATCAGGTTTCCCCGCAATACGGGGCCGGCGCTGCCGTTTGCCAGGACCGCGGCCCCGGCAAAGTTCGAAATGGCCAGCCCCTGGAGTTCGACGCGCTCCGACATCAGGATGAAGCCATCCACGTTGCCAGCAGAGCTGCCATCGACGACGATGCGGATCGAACCGGTGAATCCGGTCGCTGTGGTGTTGTGCAGCGCACCCGGCTGCGAGTAGCCATCGATAATGGTCGCACCGCTGAGCACGGGCAGAGCCGACAGTGGCGCGATGGTGTGCGGGCCGCTGTCCGGGATGTTGAACAGCACGGTATCGGCGCCCGGATTGGCGGCAGCATCGAGCAGGGCCTGGCGCAATGAACCGGGGCCCGAATCCGCCACGTTGGTGACCATGCGCGCCACGCCGCCTTCGACAGCGCTGACCACGTTGGAGAACTCCGAGCTGGCGCCGTCCGCCGAGGTGGCGATCGCGGACACCACGAAGGGCGATGCGGGCATGGTGGCCGGCGTGATGCTGGTCTTGAATTCAACCACCACGGGACCGACGCCGGGAAACACGTCGACCGAACCCAGATACTGGTCGCCTTCGCCGTAGCCGGTGGGATCGGGGATTGGACTGGCGAAGAACTCCACGCGCTTGGTGCCACTGTTGAAGTTGCCGTCCAGCCGGCCATTCACCCTGAGCGCGCTGCCCAGGATGAACGCCGAGTACATCACCGGCGCGTTTTCGCGCCCGTTGGGACCGCTGTCGCCATCGCCCGGATCGTTGACATCGATGCCATCGCCGCCGATGTCGATGCCGAGACCGGCGTTGTCGTAGATGCGATTGCGCTGCCAGGTTGCGCGGCCGTCGCCGTACAAACGCACCGCGCTAAGCGTCGACCCGACGATGCGATTGCCTGCGCTGGCGACGGTGCCGCCGAGCAGGTGCACGGCGACCACATTGGCCGAGATGTCGACGGCGCGTTGATTGGGCAGCAGGTTGACGCCGCTAGCGTCGCTGCCGATCAGGTTGCCCTGGATATTGGCGCCGGTGGAGGTCGACTGGACGACGACGCCGAAGAAGTTTCCGGAGATCAGGTTGCGGTCGGCCGGATTGGTGCCACCGATGCTGGCGACGGCGCCAATCTCAATGGCGCGCCCGGCGCTCAGATCGGCATTGCCCGCGGCATTGGTGCCGAGGAAGCAGCCCTGCACGGCAAGCGTTCCGGCGCTGCTGAGCTGCCGGATGCCATAGACGTCGTTCGCCAGGTTCTTCAGCGCGAGTCCGCGAAAGATCACCGTCCCCTGCTCCGCCTGGAACACGCGACCGAAGGGCGTGATGACAGCAGCCGCATCAATCTCGATGAGGATCGCCGCGTTGGTGGCATCGCTCGGGAGCGTGTTCAGCGCCGAGCCCGGCTGGGAATAACCGTTGATGATCAGTCCCTCGGTAATCTGGCGATATCCGGCCGCGGGCGCTGTCAGGGTTTTCACCCCGGCCCCCGCGATCGCAAACTCGATGGTGTCGGTGCCGGGCGTCGCATTGGCGGCGATAATCACCGCCTCCAGCGAGCCGACTCCGCTCGCCGCGGTGCTGTTGACCGTGAAAGTGGCGCCTTCCGCAACGGCTGGAATCGCTCCCAGCAGAAAGGCTGCGATAAGCTTGGTTCGTTGCATGACGATCCCCCGCGATGGTGCCATCGTCAGGGTTACTCGCTTACGCCGGGTCACCCCGCTTCGGCTTGGCTCCAGCTTGCGCCCGGTGTGGTTGTGCACATTGACCTTGATCAACCTGGGCTCGCGACGAAAACGCCTGCGCCCTTCGAACCATCAGGGTCCGCAGCGATGCTCAATCGATCACCAAGGGCGTGCTTTCCGGTTGTCGCATCGTGACCTGCAGCCGCAGTCCGGCGACTGTCAGGCCCACTTCCCACTGTCCCTCCGCAGCGGACGGCCAGCCGTGCAAGGCGACCGCGTCGAACAGGTTGTACGGCAGGTTGCGCACAAGCACGTCCTCGGTGGAGGTGCCTTCGGCCAGGCGGACGCTGAGCAGGCGTTCGCCGGGTGCGCAACGCCCTGCAGGTTGTTCGTCAGTAGATAACCCGGCACGATCGCCGCCCCGTGCAACCATCACCACAAACGCCATGGATGACTGGACTGACGGATACGTCACCGAGCTGCCTTACAGCGTCAACCATTTCCCCGAAATGGCGCCGGCGCATCTGCGTCTGGCACTGCTGCAGGCAGGGCTGGCCGCGCCCCGCACTGACGGGCATTTCACCTACCTCGAACTCGGTTTCGGTCAGGGCCTCGGCCTCAACATGCTGGCCGCCGCACACCCGCAAGGGCGATTCTTCGGCAACGATTTCATGCCTGCGCATGTGGCCGCCGCGCAGGCCCTTGCAACCCAAGCCCGCTTAAGCAACCTGCAACTCGTGCAGGACAGCTTTGCCCAGTTGCACAACCGCGACCTGCCACCCATGGATTTCATCGTCCTGCACGGCGTCTACACCTGGGTCAATGCAGACAATCGCGCCCACATCGTCGCGCTGATCGCGCGTCTGCTGAAACCGGGTGGCGTGGTCTACCTGTCCTATAACTCAATGCCCGGCTGGGCCAACAAGGCACCGCTGCAACGCCTGATGAGCGAAGCCGCACACAGGCAAACCGATGGCAGCGCTCTGCAACGTTTTCACGCCGCACGCGATCTGCTGGGGCAACTTGACGCCGCCGACGCCTCCTTCTTCGCCAACAACCCTGGCGCGCGCACCGCGCTGCGCGACATCACGAACGCCAGCGACGCCTACCTGCTGCACGAATTCGCCCCGCGCGGCTGGACACCCTTCTATCACACCGATGTCGCCGTCGACATGGCAGGCGCGGACTTGCAGTTTGCCGCCTCGGGCAAGCTGTTTTCCAACTTTCCACAATGGTCGCTGCCCGCCGCATCGCGCGCCCTGATCGACGCCACCGAAGACTCAGGAATGCGCGAACTGCTGCGTGATTTCGCCATGCAAACGCCATTGCGCCGCGATGTGTTCGTGCGCAGCCCGCGCACACTGAGCGCCGCCGAGATCGAGCAGGAATACAACACCACCCTGCTCGCCCTGCAACGCCCTCCAGCCAGTTGTGCGCGTTATGTGCGCACGCCGATTGACGCGCTACGCCTGGCCGATGATGTGGTCGACGTGCTGCTCGCATCGCTCGCCAACGGCCCGCACACTATCGCCGCGCTGACGGCACTGCCCGCGCTCGCAAACACCAGCCCGGCAAGCATTCGCGAAACGCTGGACCTGATGCTGTGCCTCGGCTATCTCGGCGCCGCAACGGCCCCGCAAGCTGAAACCCGAAGCCGCGCGCACGCCCTGAACAACGCCTTGCTCAAACGCCTGCACGCCGGCGAACGCCTCTCCGGCCTCGTTTCACCCGCGCATTCAGCCGGAATAGCCATCGCCTATCACGACCAACTGTTCCTCGCCGCGCAGCAACTCGGGCACAGCGATGCGGACGCCCTCGCGTCGTATGCAGAAAGCGTGCTGCAGATCAGCGCAGACCCCACGGCAACTTCAGCCGCACTGCCTGAATTGCAACGCGAAGCGCGCAACTTCCTGAACTACGGCGACGACTACTATCGCTCGCTGGATCTGTTCAGAATTGCCTGAATCCTCTCTTTCGAAACTCGATTGCCCGGTAGTTGAATCTACAGCGACACCGTTCGCCCTGAGCAGAGCGTCCCAAAGCTGCATCGGGACGCGCGTCCTGATAGAGCATCGGACGCTCGGTTCAGGATGAGCGGGTTCATGGCCCAGGTGCAGTTTCGGACCGAAACTGGATCTTGATGGTTTGGCGTAGGTTGGGCTAAGCGCAAGCGTGCCCAACAGCTTCGCCAAGCGTTGGGCACGACTGCGCCTTGGCCGAACCCAGGGTTCATGGCCCGTGGGTGTAATTTGCGCGCGCTTTGCGTGCGTGCTGTCAGGGCGCACGCAGCACAACCAACTTCATTTTCAGACGTCGGGCATTGCGGCCCAGGGTGTCGTCGAGAGTTGCCATGTGCTCCGCACCCGCAGCCTCAGCGCACACCAAGTGCAGCGCGTCGCCAGCACGCAGCGCGCTTGCGGCATCCAGAACCAGTTCCGCGGCGCGGTGGAAGTTGACCGGATTCACGGGAAGCAATTTCAGGTCAGCAGCTACCATGCGCTCGAAGCGCTGCCAGGCACCAAGGGCGCCGAGCGCAGCACCCGCAAACCCGAAGTCTTACGGAGGCTGGACATGCTGGCCCGGCAGGTTACGGTGATCTATCCGACCAGCGCCGCCATCTGCCGCCATTCGGGCTGCGGCTAGAAGATTGGGTCTCTTAGCAGGTTGAAGCCACCGCCGGCGGAATGGTCCGCCCTGCCGGTCGGAAAAGCGCTCACGTAGGAGAATTCCGAATCTTGGCTGTCCTTTGTCGCCGCCTACGCCCAAGACATAAGTGCCTCGGCGGCTACTGGGTGTCCGTTTTCGTCGCGTGCAGTGCCGAGGTCAACAAGGGCCGTTTGCTGATCGTGGGTGACTGATTGACCCGTGTAGCCGAAAGTGGCCAGCGGCAGGGTTGTGTTTGGTCGCGCACAGACAACTTGCTGCAATTGCCGACAATTTGACGGCGCAGATCAGTAGCCGATCGCGTGGTGTCACTTCAGTCAATGCGAGCGAGGTTGCGAAGGCCCATGTCCAGCAACACGGTCGCAGCTTCGGCCGGGATTCACGCCGTCGTCGACGGAAATGAAGTTCGCCGCCAGGCGTCGATGCTGAAGACCGGCGCGCTGCAGGACGCGATCTTCAACAGCGCCTATTTCTCCAGCATCGCCACCGACGAGAAGGGCGTCATCCAGATTTTCAACGTCGGCGCCGAGCGCATGCTCGGCTACGCTGCCGCCGACGTAGTGAACGCCATCACACCTGCCGACATCTCCGATCCGCAGGAATTGATCGCGCGCGCCGCCTTGCTCAGCGTGGAGTTGGACACGCCGATCACGCCCGGTTTCGAGGCGCTGGTGTTCAAGGCGTCGCGAGGCATCGAGGACATCTACGAGCTGACCTACATCCGCAAGGACGGCAGCCGCTTTCCAGCAATCGTGTCGGTGACTTCCTTGCGCGATGCGCGCGAGAACATCATCGGTTATCTGCTGATCGGCACGGACAACACCGCGCGCAAGCAGGTCGAGGCCCAGCGGGCAATGCTCGATCAGCGTCTGCGCGACCAGCAGTTCTACACGCGCTCGCTGATCGAATCGAGCATCGACGCGATCATGACGACGGATCCGCAGGGGATCATTTCCGACATCAATCAGCAGATGATCACGCTGACCGGCCGCCCGCGCGACGAGTTGATCGGTGCGCCGTGCAAAAACTTTTTCACCGATCCGGTGCGTGCCGATGCGGCGATCCAGCGCGTGCTCACCGAGAACAAGATCAGCAACTATGAATTGACCGTGCGCGCCGCCAACGGCGAAGAGACGGTGGTGTCGTACAACGCGGTGACCTTTCACGACCGCGACCACAAGCTGCAGGGCGTGTTCGCTGCCGCGCGCGATGTCACCGAGCGCAAGCAGTTCGAGCGTGCGCTGCAGGAAAAGAACATCGAGCTGGAGCACGCCAGCCGCATGAAGTCGGAGTTCCTCGCGACCATGTCGCACGAACTGCGCACGCCGCTGAACGCCATCATCGGATTCTCGGAGGCGCGGAAAGACGGGCTGATGGGCCCGATGAGCGACACCCAGCAGGAGTACATCGGCGACATCTTCACCAGCGGCCAGCATCTGCTGTCGTTGATCAATGACATTCTCGACCTGTCCAAGGTCGAAGCCGGCATGATGACGCTGGAGGTGGAAACCATCGATCTGGGCAGCCTGCTGGCAAACAGCCTGTCGATCGTTCGCGAAAAGGCGGCTGCGCGGCGCATCCGCCTGGAACTGGTCAGTGGCGTCACGCTGGGTCCGACGCAGCTCGACATGCGCAAGACCAAGCAGATTGTCTACAACCTGTTGTCCAACGCGGTCAAGTTCAGCGCCCAGGGAGGCTGCGTTTCTCTGCATGCGCGGCACGTCCCGCGCGCGGTCGTCGGCACCATGGCGGGCGAATGGCCGGTGCACAACTTCGAGCTCGCGGAGAGCGCTTACTCCGATTTCCTGGAGATCTGCGTCAGCGACACCGGTATCGGCATTTCCCGCGAGGACATGGCCAAGTTGTTCATGGCCTTCAGCCAGATCGACAGCAGCCTGGCGCGCAAGTTCGAGGGCACCGGTCTTGGTCTGGCCATGGTCAAGTTGCTGGCCGAGTTGCACGGGGGCTCGGTGGCGGTGTCCAGCGCCGTTGGTCTGGGAACACGCTTCGCTGTCTGGCTGCCGCTGCGCGAGGCCGCCGGTGTCATGGGCGTCGCCGCCGGCGCGGCGACCGACGCAAGCGCGTCAGCGCCTGCCGAGCGCACGGCATTGCTGGTCGAATCGGACGACCGCACCGCCGACCTGATCCGCCAGTTGCTCGAAGACGAGGGCTTCGTGGTGCTGCGCGCAGCGAGTATCGACGCCGCCATGCGACTCGCGCTGAAGAACCCGTTGAACCTGATCACGCTCGACAACCAGCTGCCTGGCGACGGTGGCTGGGAGTTCCTGCTGAACCTGCGCGAGCACAGCGCACTGGCACGTGTGCCGGTGGTGATGATCGCGGGTCCGTCGGAGGGCAATATTGCGCTGACCGGGGGCGCGGCCGGCGTGTTGCAAAAGCCCATCGGACGCGCCCAGCTGAAGGCCTCGATGTTCGATCTCGGGCTGCAGCCGGCGGCCGAACGCGCGCAGAACGTGCTGGTAGTCGACGACGACCCGAAGGCGGTCGAGGTGATTGCGGCATTGTTGCCGCCGCCGGCCTACACGGTCGCCCGTGCCTACGGCGGTGCCGAAGCGATCGACATGGCCAGGCGCGGCCGGCCTGATCTGATCCTGCTTGACCTGTTGATGCCGGATGTCAGCGGTTTCGACGTCATTGACGCGCTACGCCGCGACCTCGGAACTGCGCGCATACCAATCCTCGTGGTGACCGCGGCGCAGGTCACGGCGGTCGATCGTGCGGCGCTCGGCGGCCACGCCAGCGCCATTCACATCGTCGACAAGACAAATTTCGACCGAGCAAGCTTCATCGCCGAAGTCCGGCACGCCTTGAAACCATTGTGAACTGCAAGCAGGAGCCACGGTGGCCCGAGTGCTGGTAATCGAAGACAACCCCGCCAACCTGAGATTGGCATCGCTACTGCTCTGCAACGTCGGCCATGAGGTACTGGCTGCTGTGGATGCCGAAAGCGGGCTGGCCATTGCCCGATGCGAACGCCTGGACCTGATCCTGATGGATATCCAGTTGCCGGGGATGGATGGTTTGGCTGCGACGGCATTGCTCAAGCAGAATTCGGCCACCGTGGACATCCCGGTGATCGCGCTGACCGCGATGGCGAGGAAAGAGGATCAGGAAAAAAGCGAACTCGCCGGCTGCGATGCGTACATCGCCAAGCCGCTGCGCTACCGCGAATTCTATGCCGCAGTCGACAGCTTGCTCGGCAGGAGTGTGGCGCGATGACGTCGGCCGGGGCGACCATCCTGATCGTCGACGACGAGTTGCAGAACCGCAAGTTGCTGGAGGCCCTGTTGCGGCCAGAGGGTTATCTGACCGAATGCGCTGCCAGTGGCATCGAGGCGCTGGCGCTGATTGCAGCCCGGGCGCCCGACCTGATCCTGCTTGACGTCATGATGCCGCAGATGGATGGATTCGAGGTGGTTGCCGCGCTCAAAGCCAATCCGGCGACTTCGAATATCCCGGTGATCATGGTCACCGCGCAGATCGACCGCGGCGCGCGCGTCGCCGGTCTTGGTGCTGGCGCCGAAGAGTTTCTGACCAAACCGGTCGACCGCATCGAACTGTGGCTGCGTGTGCGCAATCTGCTGCGCCTGAAGGCCCTCGCCGACTTCCAGCGCGAGCACAGCAACATTCTCGAAGCTGAAGTGCGTTCGCGCACGCTCGAACTGCAGCGCTTCCGCACCGCGATGGACGCCGGTGGCGACGGCATTTTCCTGGTCAGTCGCAGCAGCATGCGCATTCTCGAAGTGAACCAGACGCTCGCACACATGCTCGGCCGGAGTCAGCAGGAGCTCCTGGACCAAAGCCCGACGCAGTTCGGTAGCGCAACGATCAGCGAGCTTGCCGGCCGCTTCGACGCGCTGATCACTGGCCAGCCAGCCGCGCTGAGCGAGACCGTGCTGACGCGCGCGGACGGCTGCGAGTTGCCGGTGGAGATTCATCTGACGGCACAACAGTCGGATCAGGACTGGATCGTCATCGGCGTGGTCCGCGACGTCAGCGAGCGCAAGGCGTCGGAAAAGCGCCTGCACCAACTGGCCCATTACGACGGGCTTACGGGACTGCCGAATCGCACGCTGTTCTACGAGACTCTGACTCGCATCGTCGACGACGCAACAGTCAACGACAGCGCCGTTGCGGTGGTGTGCATCGATCTGGATTTTTTCAAGAACGTCAACGACACCTACGGGCATGCCTGCGGTGATGAACTCCTGCGCCAGTTCAGCAACCGGTTGGTCAGCTGCGTACGCGTCCGCGAAACGGCTGGTCGTCTCGGTGGCGACGAGTTCTCGCTGACGGTGCAACTGCCTGCCGGTCAAGATGGGGCAATGGCGATCGCCGAAGCCATCCGCGAGGCCCTGCGCATCCCGTTCGACCTCAATGGCAATCTGGTGAGCTTGACCGCCAGCATCGGCATCGCCATTCATCCGGTCGATTCGACCGACCCGGACGTGCTGGTCAAGTTTGCCGATGCCGCGATGTATCGCGCCAAGCAGTCCGGCGGTGACACCGTGCGTTTTTTCACGGCACAGATGAACGTCGATCACCTGGCCCGCGTGGAACTGGTGGCGGCGCTGCGCCACGCGGTCGATCACGAAGAGTTCGTGCTGCATTACCAGCCGAAGGCGCACATCGCATCGGGAAAAATCACCGGCTTCGAAGCGCTGATTCGCTGGCAGCGCCCTGGGTACGGACTGATACCACCGCAGCAGTTCATTTCGGTCCTCGAGGAAACCGGTCTGATCATCCGCGTGGGCAGCTGGGTCATCGCCGCTGCGTGTCGCCAGATGAGTTTGTGGCTGCAGTCGGGTATCGGGCTGGTGCCGGTGTCGGTGAATGTGTCGGGCCGGCAGTTCGTCGAAGGCAATCTCGAAGGCGACATACTGGCGGCGCTCGAAAGCAATCACCTGGCGGGCGAATGGCTGGAACTGGAACTGACCGAATCATCGCTGATGTCCAACACCGACCGCACCATGACCAGCCTGCAGAATCTGCGCCGGCGCGGGGTGCAGATCTCGATCGACGATTTCGGCACCGGCTACTCGAGCCTTGCCTATCTGCGGCGCTTTCCGATCGACAAGCTGAAGATCGACATTGCCTTCATCCGCGATGTCACGCGCAACGCCGACGACGCCGCGATCGTGCTCGCCATCATCCGCATGGCCCACAGTCTGCGCATCGTGGTGATCGCCGAGGGCGTGGAAACGTCGGCGCAACTGGCTTCCTTGCGCAAGCATCGCTGCGATCACATTCAGGGCTATTCCCTCAGCCCGCCGGTGCCTGCCGCTGACGCGGAGTCGATGCTGCGGGAGGATCGGCGACTGCCGAACGCGCCGGTTCAGGTCAGCAGCGCCCGGGCGAGGGCGGCGCTGCTGCGACGTCCCGTGGTTGCCGGGTAGGGTCGCGCCAGGCTACGCCAGTCCGCGAGCGCGCCGTTACTGCGCACGCTGCCGTGTCGAGACGACTCGGTTTTGATTCGCAGCGGGTGGTGCTCTGCTGCACATCGGCGAAGCCATCCGGGCGTTTCCCGACGCTTCAGGAATTGCATTCATGCGCAGCATCGCTTCCCTGCTCGTCGTCGCGAGCTTCACTGTTGCCGGTAGCGGGACCAACGCTTCCAATTCCCATGACCGACCCGGTTTTTTGCACGGGACAGCCACAAATCGCCCGGGCAACTCAGGAACCGACCCAGATATCCAAATCCGAGGTGAATGTCATCGGCATGTCGATCTTCCGTCCTTCACGAAGCACGCGTACAGCTGACGACGACCAGCCATTCTGATCCGGCGACAGAAATCCAAGACGCCGGCGGCGCCGCTCACGCGTCGCCACACCCCGCCGAAAGCGGCGCCGCAGGCGCGAGCGCCGTGGCTCCTGGAGGGCCAGGTGCTTGCTTGGCCGCTGGTGCTGTTGATCCGGGATGCGGCGAGCGCAATTCCTTCGGTGCGCTAACAGACAGCGCCGCTCCGCAAGCACTGTCACGCTCAAGGTCCTCAGGTTGTCGAGTACCAAAGTCATGCGATGGATCATTCCACTGCTGTTGACGCCATGGCTGGCGCTTGCCTCAGGAACACTGTTCGCCCAGCAAGCCGGCCTGAAAATCGACGAACCCGGCTTCCAGATTGCGCTTTCGGCGCAGACCGCCGGCAACACGCCGGATTGCCCCGCGGGTTTCTACGCATTGCGCATCTCTGACGGTTCCGAACCGGGCGTCGTCCCGGGTGCCTATTCCAGCGAGTTGTTACTACTCGACCCCGGCAGTCGCGTGCTCGCCGGTGGCCTCAACTTCGGTGGACTTGCCGACAGTCTGGCGCCTGGCTTCGCTGCGGTGACCATCGCCAATGCCGCCAACGAGAACCAGCAGTTGCGTGTATCGCTGACGGGTTCACGACCAGGATCGTCGGCGTCTGTGCGCGTGCGTGTTGCCTTGCGCAGTCGCGCGCCATCGCCTCTGTTGACGGTCTACACCGAGGACGTCACCGTCACGCCGACCACGCCGCTAGTGCGCACCGAAGTGGTCGCACCCGGTTTCTATGAGCTGGTGGTCACCCCGCTCGATCCGATCCCGGGCGCCGATGCCTCGTTGCAGATCGCGCTCGAGTCCAACTTCGTAACGCGACCGGGCGGTGGCTTCCAGGGAGGCGTCAATTTCGGCGGCTTCCACGACCCCGCGCGCGCCGCAGTGTCAGGCTTTGCCGCATTCTGCCTGGCTACTCCTCACACGATTGCCGTGCGTACGGTCGGCCGCACCACCAATCCTGCTTTTGGTGCTGGCGACCTGCGAGTTCAGTTGCTGCGAGACAACAGCAGTGCGGCATCTGCGCTGGTTTACGACTCGCAGTTCACAACGTCGATCACCAACGTCCAGGCCACCGTCAGGATCACCAACGAGCTGTCGACCCCGCTGATCACCACCACGCTCAACGGCGTGCTGCTGGGCGCGGTACCGGCACTGCAAACCGTGGATCTGCCTTACAGCGGACCGGCGCGCGGCAATCTGCGCATAGCTATCGCTCGCGGCGAGGGCCTCGCGGTTTCGCAGGGGTTCTACTACACCGGCGAAATCCTGTTCACTGCCAACGGGGAGACGCTGCCGGTGCATATCCGACACAACAACCTCTACCGGGAGGTATCCAGTGGCACCCAATCCACCCTGGCGCCGGTCATGCTGTACTCGCCGCAGATCGACAACGGATTCGGCGCCGCGGTTGAAGTGCGCATCTTCGATGGCGTTGAAAACGCCGAATACGGCCAAGTTATCCTGGGTGGGCTGGTGACCGTCGTCAATCGGAACCTCGGCATTGTTCCGCCGCCGCGCGTGTACTTCCCGATTCAGCCGGGCCAATCGGCGCGCGTGCATGCGATCACGCAGGATGGGCAGGTCGCGACCATCTTCCTGCAGTCCTACAGCGATCTGGCCCAGGCAGCGTCGGGCAATGTGATTGCGGTGATCACACCTGCCACTTTCGGCACCCCCAATCCGGTGTGCGAATCACCGACCGTGGTGGTGCCGGGATGCGTGAGTGCCGCGACCGTGTTTTCGCAGACGCTCGCGATGACTGCAGCCGGACAGGTGGACACGATCAAGTTCACCTTGTGCCCCAACTACACCGCCGCGACGCCAAACACGCTGCGCGTCATTCGGCCGATCGTGTTCTGCTCGGAGCCGTCCTCGGCTCCCTGTGCTTCGAATTCCGGTCTGACTGTAAGTTCGGTCAACGCGCTGAGCCAGCCGGTTTTCGGCCCGTTCTCGATTCCAGGTAATTCGGCCCTGAGTGTGGTCATGTCCGGCACCCAGGGCGTCGCCAACGAGACGTACTGCGTTTCACTGCGCCAGGTGGCGCCATGGCAAGGCACTTTCAGCTACGAGTTCCGACTCGCTGGCGGTATCGCGCCGGGCCCGTAACAGGTCTACGTGTAGATGCTCCGCTGCACGTCCGACGCAAGTCGGGCGTGCAGTTTTTGGAAACTGAGTACGGGAAAACTGAATACAGGGCAGTCAAAAACACAGGGAATTCTGATTTGGAACTGGAACTGGACAGAACTGGGAACTAGAACTAGAACTGGGAACTGGACAGTCGAGTTCTCTGAAGAGCCGGATGTTTAAAGGAACGGAGAACTGGACAGTCCAGTTAGGTAGTGTCAGCAGGTAATCGACCAGCTCCAGCGTGCTCGGTCCGATGTCGCCAGCCCAGCGGCGGAAGCGTTCGGGCGTCCATTCCAGGTGCGCGCGATGGGGCGCCGGCATGTGCGCGCTGATCGTCGTGTGGCGTCCCTGTGAGGCCGAACGTGGGTGGCGGGCAGCGCGCTGGCCGGCGCGCAGCACTTCGATCACGCTGTCGGTGATGCGCGCCTCGACGGTCTTGCCGACCAGACTGTGCGGCACGCTGCAGTAATGGGCGTCGATGTCGATGTGGTAATCGAGATGCACCTTGGCGCGTTTGAACGAGGCCGGCTCGTAGGTGGAATGGCTCCACTCGGGCGGTCGGTGACAGCGGGCGTAGGTCATGGGGCAAACATCAGCGGTTCGGTGCTTCGCCGCAGTCAGGGATCAGCCCGATGGTCTGCAGGAAAGTTCTGATTCTCGACTGTCCCAGCCTCCTGCGGTCCCAGTCACCTGCAGGCCATCCATCCGGCGCGCGAAACCGCCCATCAGGCGACAGGCCGCTGGCGGGGCGCACGCTCGCCGCTACGCTGCGCGCACTCGAAACCGACCCGGACTTCACATGAATCGCAGACACGCACTGGCCTCGCTGGCCAGCCTGGCAGCCGCTTCGCTGTTGCCCGCCCACGCCGGCGCGACGCAGTCGCCGACTGCCGGGAAGTTGCGGATCGCGCTCGTCGGCCTGGGTGGCTACGCGCGCTACGCGCTCCCGCGACTGCTGCAGGCACGCCACGCCACGCTGGCGGGGCTGGTGTCCGGCGACCGCGCCAAGGCCGCTGCCTGGGCGGCGGAATGGGGACTGCCGCAAGTGCAGAGCCTCGGCTACGCGGATTTCGATCGCCTGGCCGATCGCCAGGACCTCGACGCCGTGCATCTGTGCCTGCCGGTCGGCATGCACGCCGAGTTCGCCGAGCGTGCCCTGCGCGCCGGCAAGCACGTGCTCTGCGAGAAACCGCTCGCCGCCACCAGCGCGCAGGCGCGCGCGCTGATTGCACTGGCCAAGGAACGCGGGCTGACGCTGATGCCGGCGTATCGCGCCTGGTATTCGAAACCCCTGCAGGATTGCCTGGCACGGCTGCGCCAGCTCGGGCCGGTGACGGCGATCGATGCCCACAAGGGCTTCGCAATGTCCCTGCCAGCCGGAAACTGGCGCTTCGATCCGGCCCTCTCCGGCGGCGGATCGCTGTTCGACATCGGCCCGTACAGCCTGCAGCTGTCGCGCTGGGCCGCCGACGCCATGCCGGTACGCGCGCAGGCGCACTTCGTTCGCGACCCCGGTGACCCGCGCTTCGCCCGGGTTGAACAGCACGCAGCATGGATCCTCGAGTTTGCCAACGGCGCGATTGCCACCGGCAGTTCCAGCTGGCGCTATCACCTGCAGAACCATGCCAGGTTCACCACCCGCCAGGGCTGGATCCACCTCGACCCGGCCACGCCCGGGAGCGGCGAGCGCGCGCGCATCGCGCTGGCCGACCCGCCGCGGATCGAGGAACCGGTTTGGCCGCCCACCGACCAGCTGCCGGCGATGTACGATGATTTTGCGCAGGCGATCCGCGACGGCCGTGAGCCGGCGGTCAGCCCGCGCGAGGGGCTGGCCGACCTGCTGGTGATCGAGGCCATCGACAAGGCGGCCGAGGGCGGCGGTGCCGTGGCTGTCGCCGACCTCGATTGATGCCGGGGAACGGGGCACGGAGCGCGGGCCATGCCGGCAACGAGCGAGCGCTTAGGCGCTTCGCCGCAGTCAGGGATCAGCCCGCCCGGCTACTTTGGTGTCAGGGAATTGCACCCTTTACGCGTCACCGGTTTCGCCGGCGCACCTACTCGAAGCCGTTCGCGAACAGCGGATCCGGAAAGGGACTGCCGCCCACCGCCGGCTGGCGGATCTCGACAAGCTTGAAGCGGCCATTCGTGGTCGTGGGCGCCGTTTCGACGTTGGCCTTGGCCTCGGAGAGCGTGTAGCGGCCATCGGCTGAGGCGGGCAGGATGCGCGGCTCGACCTGTGTGTAGCCCGGCCCGGAAGCCGACGCTTCACCACCGGGGCCCACCGCGAGCACCAGAACCAGCGCGATCAGGCCTATTTGAGTTGCCATCTCAGCGCTCCGGATGTTCTCGGTCTTCCTTGCCAGCCAACGTGGCCACAGCGGCGCGCAATTCGGCCAATTCGGATTTCAGCGCCCGGTTCTCGCGCTCGGCCAGTTCCATCCGCGCGGCCAGTTCCTGCACCGCCGCGACGGTCAGCACGCTGGCCGGGTGGAAATCGAGCTGCAGCACCTCGTTGGCGGCCGACTTCTCCGCGCCCGGCAGGTATTCGCCGGAGCTCTGCACCGCCTCTGGGAAGACCTCTGCGTACTCCTGCGCGATGACGTTGTAGTAGATCCGGTCGCCGACATCCGGGTGTGCGGCGCGATAGGCCTCGTCGTAGCGGAAGCTGACCGGGCGGATGCGCATCAGGCGATCGAGCGCGTTCTCGATCGGCGCCACCTCGGTCTTGATGCGGGCGTCGGAGTTGGCGAGCCAGTCGCCGGCGGTGGTTTTCGAGGCATTGCCCTCGACCTCGAGCGCGTTGGTCGTCGCGCCGCGGCGTACGCCGACCAGGCCGGTGGCGCCCATCGACACGATCGAGGTCGGGTACTGCGTGGCGTTGGTGAACACGATCTGCTCGTTGCCGCCCTTGGCCCAGAAGCGCACGGTGCCGGCACCGGCGCCGGTGGTGGCGACGCCGATACCCAGGCCGCGCGTGGCGTCGCCGACGGTGAAGTCGCCCCAGCCGTTGCCGACGGTCGGATTCCACTTGTCGTTGCCGGTCACCGTCAGCGTGCCGCGCGGCGTGTTGGTGTTGATGGCCACCCCGCCCTGGGCGCGGACCAGGAACTGATTTGAGCCAGTGGAAACGAAGTTACTGCCTTGAGCGTCAGCCCAAACGAAAGTCCCGTAATCACCCGTACCTCCCGGATAGGTCAGGCCGGCGCAGGCCCCTGTTATCGGATTCACGGCAGGGCGCACCTTGGCGGACTGTCCCCCGGCCCAGGACAAGAAACCACCCGCGCAGTTACCGTCACCCCCGGGGACCACTGCGGCCGTCCCGATGGCTTGATTGCCCTGGCCACCCGCCACGGTGGACGCGACTCCATCAGCCTGGTTGTTCCAACCACCGCCAACTGTAGCGTAGTTATTGGTTGACGCATTATCCCAGCCACCACTCACCGTGCTGTAGGTGCCACTTGCAGTATTGGACACGCCGCCACCGATCGTGCTGATGGAGCCACTGGCCAGGTTGACATCACCGCCGCCGATGCTGCTGTCATTGCCGCTTGCGATGTTGTTGTCTCCCCCGCCCACGGTGGCGCGACTTCCGCTTGCCGTGTTGACCGATCCGCCGCTGACAGTGGCATAGAAGCCCGTCGCGAAGTTCTGGGCACCACCGCCAATGGCGGCGGACTCATACCAGCCGGCGCACCGCACGGTACTCGCGCAGCCAGCGCCGCCGCCACCTGGCGCTCAGCCAGCGGGTTCCCGCCAGCCAGCCCACCGCCGCCAGCAGCAGCAACCAGCCGTCCCCACGCCAGTCCCCTGCACCGAACGCCCAGATGCCCACGTTCGCCAGCACCGAGTACGCCAGCAGCGCCCACGCCGCCGCACGCCCCAGCCACAGGTCGCGCAGGCCGGTGCGCAGCTGCGACATGCGCAGGTGCGCGTAAATGCCGGCGCTGCGGGTGACGTCGTCGCCGCGTCGCCCCAGCTTGCGCAGCGCGATCACCCACGCCGTCGGCAGGAACACCGCATAGAACGGCATCAGCAGCCAGTGCGTGGCGGTCATGTCGCCGCGCACCAGTGCCGGCACGAACACCAGCACCGCGACCAGCGTCAGCAGTACCTCCAGCGTGCGCAGCGCGCGCTGGCGCCACTGCTTCCGGCGCACCCGGCGCGCCAGGTCCGGGGCCAGCGTCGGCGGCGCTTCGCCCTTGAATGCCTGCGCCAGCTGGTCGTCAAAGTTCATTGCGCCACCTCCTCCCGGGACAGGGTCTTCAGTCGCTCGCGGGCGCGATGCAGGCGCACGCCCACGTTTTCCGTGGTGATTCCCAGCATGTCCGCCGTCTCCTGATAGTCGAAACCTTCCAGCTGCAGCATCAGCACCTGCCGCAGCTTCAGCGGAAGGGTGCCCAGCGCATCGAACAGCCATTGGGTGCGGCTGCCCATGTCGCGCGCGCCCGGGTCGGGCACGTCGTGCAGCGCGTCGTTGAACGGCACCGGGCTAGGCGCGCGGGTTTCGGCGCGCACGTGGCTGGCGCCCAGGTTGTGCGCAATGCGCAACACGAACGGCAGCAGCATCGCCGGGTCGCGCAGGCTCGGCAGGCTTTCCCAGATCGCCAGCAGCACCTCCTGCAGCAGCTCCTCCCGAATCACCGGGTTGCGTTCGTAGCCGCATACCGCTCGCCACAGCTGCGGGTGGAAGGCTTGGACCTGGGGCCAGAGGGCGTGCATGGGTCGAAGGGATCGGCCGTTCTCAAGGAGTACCGGAAGCCCTAGTCGCGGCCGGCGGGCGAATTCTTACACGCCAAAAAAACATGTTTTCATGAGTAAGAAATCCCGGTCGACGGGTGACTAGGAGGGCACATCCACTCGAAAGGAACTGCCCATGCGGCCCCTGATCATCATTGCCATCCTGGTCTGCACACTACTGGCCTCCCCGCCCGCGCAGGGCCAGCCACAACCTGGCGCGCTGGCCCTCGACAACGTACAGGTGATCGACGCCGCGAACGGGCGCGTCGGCGACCCCCAGTGCGTGCGCATCGAGGCCGGCAAGCTGGCGCTGATCGACGCCGCCGGCAGTGCCGCCTGCCGCGAAAAGACCCAGGTGCTCGACCTCGGCGGCCGCTACCTGATGCCCGGCCTGATCGACATGCACGTCCACCTCGACCTCGGCCCGCTGGAGATCCTGCACGAGGGCAGCCAGGTGGTCCTGCAGGCCTTGCCCGACGACGAGATCGCCGAACACAACGCCCGCCGGCTGGTGGCCTTCGGCGTAACAACCGTGCGCAACCCTGGCGGCGACCTGGAATCCGCCGCCCGCTACAAGGCCCGCCGCGCCGCCGGGGAGCTGGTCGGGCCGGAGCTGTTCAGCGCCGGTCTGATCATCAACAACACCGAGCTGCGCGGCCTGGCCGTCGCCGCGGAAACCCCGGGCGATGTCCGCCGCCTCGTGGCCGAACAGGTTGCCGCCGGCGCCGACTGGATCAAGTTCTACACCGGGCTGTCGCCGGAACTGCTGCAGGCCGGCATCGATGCGGCCCGCGAACACGGCCGGCCGAGCGTGGCGCACCTGGAAGACGTCGCCTGGACCGATGCGCTGGCGATGGGCCTGGGCGGCATCGTCCACCTGATGCCGCTGAGCCCGAACCTGCTCACGCCCGAGCAGCGCACCGCCTGGAAGTCCACCTCGCGCGGCGGCACCCACAGCTTCTTCGAGTGGTGGGAGCACTTCGATGTCGATGGCCCGCATGCCGAGCAGTTGGTTGCCTCGTTCGAAGAGCACCGTCCGGTGTTCGACGCCACCCTGATGGTCTTTCACGCCGCCTTCGTGCAGGACAGCGACAACAGCTACAAGGTCGACGCCCGCCGCTACGCCCACCCGCGCCTGCTGGCCAACTGGGAGGAGTGGTTCACCTTCGGCCTCGGCTGGGAAGCCGACGACTTCGAGCGCGCCCGCGCCGTGTGGCCGAAGGTGCAGCAGATGGCCACGCGCCTGCATGCCACAAATGCACGCATGACCGTCGGCACCGACATGGGCAATCCATGGGTTGCGCCGGGCATCAGCCTGCACCGCGAACTGGGCCTGCTGGCCGAAGCCGGCGTGCCGGCACCCCGCCTGCTGCAGGCCGCCACCGCGAACGCCGCCGACGCACTGGGCATCGGCGAGCGCACTGGGCGCATCGCTACCGGCTTCGATGCCGACCTGCTGGTGCTGGACGCCAACCCGCTGCTCGACATCACCCACACGCGCCAGATCCACGCCGTCGTCCTCGACGGACAACTGTTCACCACCGAAGCACTCAATCAACTGAAGGGAGAATGATCATGACCACGAACACGACGAACGACACGAAGAAGAACACGAAGTGGCGCTGGGTGGCCCTGGCCGGTGCGGCCAGCGCGCTGAGCTGGATTGCGCTGGGTGTCGGGATCGTGATGAACGCCGGCGTCGGCACGATGTTCGTGCTGGCGACCCTGGCCGCCGTTACCACCGAGGGCACCTTCTGGCTGGCCGCGCTGACGCTGGGCGTGAGCACCTATCAGGCGCGCCGGCAGCTGTGGCGGGCTTTCCGCGATCGGCTGACGACGGGTTGATGGGATGGCGCCGCCGTATCGAAGCGGTGGCGCTTTTGCTGCGGCCGTCAGGACAACCGCGACGGATCGGTTATGGAGGGATCCCGAAAACTGGGACGGGACCGAAAACTGGGACAGTCAAGAATTGGAAGTCTCCCACAAGCCATCAGGCTGATCCCTGACTTCGGCGAATCGCCGAAGCGCTGATGCTTGCCCGATGACTTGACTGCGATGACTTGACTGTGCCCCAGTCTTCGGTGCAATCGGTGAGCGAGCGCCGGTGCGCGAAAAGGTCGTCGCGGCGAAGGCCGCTCCTCCAGTTCGATGCGCGATATGACTTACGCGTAAATGCCGGGAGATTCCGTCGAGTTGCCCGTGGTGGCCCGGCGGACCTTCAGGTTGCCGACACGAAAGGTTCCGGGCTGGACATTGTCGTTCTTCCGGATTCGCAGGCCACCGCTGATCCCTTGACCGTGCGACGCCTCATTCGGGAGTCGACCCGGCGCTTGTGATCGGGACCAGGCCCTGTGTGAACTCGGCATCGCCGGAATTGAAACGCAACGTGACATCGCACGCCAGTCCCCCGTATGCTCCGCGACCCTTTGCGTCGACACTGCCCCACATGCACCCTGCTCGTACCTGGATGGCGATGGCCCTGATGGCTGTCGCGCCGCTGGCACTCGCCCGACCGTTGGAGCCGATCGCCGCCGCCAACGACCCGACTCTGGTGTTCCGCTACATCGGCAATGGCATCGAGAGTCGTTGCGGGAACGACCTTTTCGTGATCGATCTCGGTTACTGGAAGTGCCTCCGCAGGAATGGCGATGCGCCGCTGCAGGTGACCGAGTTCGGGCAGGCGACCGCGGGGCTGGGTGCTCCATTCGTGATTCGCGGGCCGATCCCGGGCGATCGCCGCATCCTTTTTGCAGAGTCGCTGTTCGAGCCCACCATCCGTGCGCTCGACCCGGTCACTGCAGAAGTGGTGGTGATCGGCAGTGTCGGCGACGGCTTGAGCCTCAGCGACCCTCCCTTGTTGGCCGACCATGACGGCGATGGCATTCCCGGCGTGGTGCTACGCGGCGTCGGCACGGCACGCATCCTGTCGCTGCCGCCTGCTGCAGGTGCACCGCTGCAGGTCGTGCGCAACCTCGATTTCGAGCCGCGATTCTCGGGCCAGTTCGACAACGATCCGCACACCGAAGTGGCGCTGGTGGAACAATCCGGCGTGCGCTTCTTCGATACCCAGACGCTGCTGGAGGAGAGCTGGAGCCTGCAGGGGCCGAACCATGCGCAGCGGCCCAGCTTGATCACTGACTGGGACCAGGACGGCGTCGACGAAATCGCCATCATGTTCGAGGGCGGGTTGCGCCTGGTGGATCCGAATGCCGCGGGTGCGCCGATCCTGTTCACCCATGCGGCGCTCAACGCGAACCCGAGCGGTGGCCGCATCGACTGGCAGTCGACCGGTTCCCGCGACCTCGCGATCTGGTCGACCAATGGGCTCGCTGTGCTGAATCCGCGCACCGGCGTGTTGCTGGCCGACTTCTTCCCGAGTGAATCGCCGTCCAACGGGCGCAGCGTTTCGCTCGCCCTGGATTGGGAGGGCGATGGCGACGGCGACCTGATGTGGACGACCGAATCCAGCAGTCGCTTGTTCCTTCTGCGCCAGGGCAGCGGACTCGCGGTGCACCAGCGGCGGGCAATCGCGAAACACGTGCTCGGTTACAGGCAGCTCGCTGATTCACCGACCCTGCTGACGGCCGAGAGGTTCGACGGCTTCGGCGCAGCTCGGCTGGATTTGCGCTCACGCGATCCCGAGACGCTGGTTATCGATGCGGCTATCGCTTTCGATCCTTCAGTCAGTAGCGGACGTTGCAGTGCCGCCGACGTGAACGCCAGCTCCGGCACTGTCTCTGTTGGCTCGGAATAGAGGGCGTCAATTTCTTCTACCGATTTATCCGCATTCTTTCCTTGAGGCTCACCGCCTTCCAGACCGATGGGGTGGTCATGTTGGTCTTGATGGTGCCGAAGGCACAGCGTTACGAGATTGCGGTAACTGTTTGTTCCGCTCCTACTACGAAATACAATGTGGTGCGCGTGAAGTACCGCACCCTCCGATTCTTTCGCTCCGCATTGCGACATGCATAAGAATCAAGATGCTTCGTTCTGTATCGCTTGTAGTCCCAATTCTCGGGGTAGTTTAAATATCTCTGATTGAGACAAACTAACCCACCGTTGTGAGCGCGTAGAATTTTTAACTCGTGTGAGCCTTGAACTCTTGTCTCATCCTCAAGCCTTTGCGCGAGAATCCAACTTCCGCTCGTTTCAAGCCACCGATCTACCCAACTCACTGCCTCCGGTTGGTTGTGAACAATTCCCGCGCGGAAGCCCGCAAGCCATTTCTCACGCGCATCTTGAGGCGACAAGCTCGTGGTGTTTAGGGAAGTGACGCAGTACCGGCATATTGAAAGCCTCCCCGTTTGGAACTTCAAGGATGTGCGGACTTGAAGGCATACGCTACAGCGCGGCATGAAGCCTCCACATGCGGTCTAACGCCGCATTAAGCCGTCGCGGCACGATAGTTTAGTTTGAGCGAAGATCCTGTTCCGCAATCGGCTTGAATGCATAGTTAGGCGTTCACACGAAGCGCTCTAGGACATAAGAGAATTTCTCAATTAAAGACTCCGTGCCGTCCGCGTAGTTGCCAGCAACGATGTCCTCATAACCATCGGCACCGTAACACAACACCTGCCCGACGTAAACGAGGCGCCCGCCTTTAATGCACCATTCGTGCTGTAGATCAACGTCCCATTCCGGAATAACGTAGATGATATGAACGTCTGGATAATGAGGTGAAACAGATTGAATTTTTACGAAACTCCAGACTTTCTCCGGCGATGAGATGAAAGGAACTGCGTCAGGCTGAGCATCAATCATGTAGATCTTGTCGAGGTAACTAGCGAATACAGCCCTCTCAATCTCTCTTTTCAATTCCACTTTCCATGACTGAAGTTGTTCAAGAACCTCGCCCTCTTTACCACACACCTCTACCCAGGTTAAATCCACAGCAACAATTTGCTCGGACCAAGGCCACTTCACCAAATTCCCTCTGTTCATCATTGAACGCCTAACGCCGCAATAACCCGCGCCGGCAGTACTGCCCGGTTTGAGCGAAGAGCCTGTTCCGGCGTCGGGTTGATTGCAACGTTAGGCATTGGCTCGGCTAGTCTTGATAATAGGGCCAGCTTGAGAGCGCTTCTTTTAACGACCATTCCCCGGAACTTATGTCATCTAAGCGCCAGCAGCTAGATGCACCTACCGCGCGCCTCTTGGCGATGAGCCTACATTGCTACCACAAGCGGCGCGCGTCAACGCGGCCAGGCAAAGCGACAGCACCGCAGACCCAGGGAAGCAGACCGCGCCGGTGACTTACGGGTCCGACCGCCCGTCAACTCCGCGCGGCCCCAAGCGAGTACTTATCCTTGATGCCCCGCCGCGCGTGGGCGCGGAAGTATGCCAGCAGCGACATCACAACTTGTAGCGAGCTCTGGGACGACAACGTGGCCACGCAGAGCAACCGCCCGCCAACGTGCGCGGCCTCGAAGACTTGACGCCACGACGAACTTCTTCTGCCGCGCACCACAACGCGGCAATCTGGCGACACAACCATGTTGAGCACGCATTACGAACCCAACACATCCAACAAAATCTAACGCCGCAATAAGCCGCGCCGGCAGTACTGCCCGGTTTGAGCGAAGAGCCTGTTCCGGCGTCGGCTTGATTGCATAGTTAGGCCTCAGGTAATTCTGCGTCACGGATTAACATTGCGGTTCCAGGCAAAATCTCTCCTGAATCGTTCTCCATACCTCTTGTCTCACGCGGAAAACACCATGCAACCGCATCCGACTTCACTGCCAACAGTTTCTCGACACACGGGTTTATATGCTCGATTATAGGCTTTTTGGAACTTGGCGGAGCGTAAAATGATAGAAAGGCAACACCGACACCACTGAAATCTTTAGCACCGTTTGCGTGCCTTGCGTCGTCGACGGCTTCAGCAAGCATCTGAGTAGCGAGTTCCTGAAACTTATTTGCGCGAAATGAAAGCCAACGGAACTTGGCTTCCACAAGTTCCGAGCGACCGTTTGACACTAAATACAGGTCCCCCCTTCCGCCCCATTTGGGCCTATACTTTACCCCCTTTTCGTGTTGAAACTCCTCTAACGCAATCCAACCGCAATGCCACGCTGCGGCTGCAAGCAATCCAACGTGCGCCCGTTCCGTGTATGCATAAGGTGCATCGGCACCCTTTGATACCCGACAAAACCTTTCCGTAGCAAGCATCCACTCTTCTAAGAGCGGCGCCCAGTGGCTCAAGCCTCGGTTTCCTTTGATGCGAAATCCTCGAATGTTTTCCATTCCGACCTCCGATTAGACCACTTCAATGAGGCCTAACGCCGCAATAACCCGCGCCGGCAGTACGGCCCGGCTTGAGCGAAGAGCCTGTTCCGGCGTCGGGTTGATTGCATAGTTAGGCGGCGTGGATTCACATACTAAGTGCAACACCTTGGGTTTTTGGTGGGTGGCTGGCGAT
>CALEZI010000131.1 GCA_937928755.1 uncultured Rhodanobacteraceae bacterium
GCGCTCTTGTAGTGCCGAGCTTGCTCGGCAACCGGCCGCAGGCCGTGATCTCGACGCCAAGGGCAGCGGAGCAAGCTCCGCTCTACAAACAACAGGCGACGACAATCGCTGCGCTGTACAAAAACGCGCGACATTCTCAGCAGGAAATGCACCCGGCTTCACCCGTCATCAGTGTCTGCCGAAAGCAACGAAACCAGCGTTTCCGCCAGCCACTCTGCATCGATGGGCTTGGCCAGATGCGCGGCGAAACCGACCTCGATGGCCAGCGCCTGGTCAGCCGGCGTGGCGCGGCCGGTGACCGCAATCAACATCAGCCTCGGGTATTGCAGGCGTAGCGTGCGCGCCAGATCGATGCCGCTCAATCCCGGCAGGTCCCAGTCGATCAGTGCCGCGTCAAACCGCCGCTGCTGCAGTTCGATCATGGCCGACAAGGCTTCTGCGGCGCAGCGAACCTCGGCACCGCGACTGCCAAGCTCGTGTTGCAGCCACTCGCGGGCGAGTGCGTCGTCGTCGACCACCAGCAGGCGCATGAAGGCGAGAGTCGTGCCGTCGCCGACGGACGGCGTCGCCGTCATCGGCCTTGCCGATTCGGGTTGAATTGAGCCAGCGCTGGGCGCAGCCGCGAGACTGAGCACGAAGCGACAGCCCGCGCCGAGCTGCGACTCGACGCGCAAGCTGCCGCCCATGCGCTCGGCGAGACTGCGACTGATCGCCAGACCGAGCCCGGTGCCGGGCGCCGCGCGTTCGTCGCCGACGCGTTCGAACGGCTGAAACAGTCGTGCGATCTGCGCGGCGCTCAGTCCCGGGCCGCTGTCGCGCACGCTGATTTCGATGCGATCTCCCACCGTCGTGGCCTGCACGGCGATTTCGCCGACGCGGGTGAACTTGATCGCATTGCCGACCAGGTTGTCGACGATCTGCTGCAACCGCGACGCGTCCGCCAGCACCGCAAATTCGGCATCGATGGCCAGCGTCAGGCGTAGCCCGCGCTGCGTTGCCTGTTCGGCATGCCGCGCCAGACTGGCCTGCAACGTCGCCAGAAGCGGCACCGGCTGCAGCGGCAACAACGCGTTGCGCGCTTCCAGCCGAGTCCAGTCGAGCATGTCGTCGAGCACGTGGGTCAACTGGCGGCCGGCGTCCAGCAGCAGGCCGAGATAACGCTGCCCGTCCGCCGACAGCGGCTGGCCGGACAACAATCGACCCATGCCGAGCACGCCGTTGAGCGGATTGCGGATCTCGTGACTGAGTTCGGCGACCAGCGTCGATTTCTCCGCTGCCAGTCGCTCGGCCCACTGCGCCTGACGCTGCGTGTCCTGCAGCAATGCCGCGGCCAGCCGGCGTCGACGGCGCCATAGTTCCAGCGCTGCGATCAGCGCGATCAGCAGCAGGCCATAGCCGAGCAGGGCCGGCGGCGCGCGCCACCACGGCGGCAACACGGAAAAGGGCCAGCTTAGTGTGTTTGTCGCCGCCTGGCCGTACCCGTCCCAGGCACGCACCTCGAGCGTGTAGCGGCCTGGCGGCAGCGCCTCCAGGCGCCGTTCCGGCTGCGCCGATGGCGCACTCCAGCCCGGGTCCCAGCCGCGCACGCGGAAACTGAAGCGCTGTGCGTGGGGACGCGCCAACGACGCCAGGCGCACCACCGCATGCAGATCGCGATCGTCCGGTTGCAGCTCGGCATTCACCGCGCGCAGCAGGTCGCGCGGCCCGTCGACACTATTGATGCGCAGCCGTTCAAAGCGCAGCCGAACGCTCGCTGGCGGCTGTTGCGCGGCTGCTGGATCGAGACTGGTCAAGCCGTCTTCGCTGCCGATCCACAGTCGCCCCTGGGTGTCGACATGCATCGGCCGATCGCTGAATTCGCGCGTCGGCAAACCATCGCGCGCGTCGAAGGTCTCCAGGCGATCGGTCTCCGGCAGATAGCGATACAGCCCCTGGATGCCCGCCAGCCACAGGGCGTCTGCGTGGCGCGCCATACCGCCGACGGTCTGGAATTCGGCAAACGCGCGCGGTGCCACCGTCTCGTCGCGGAACAGTCCATCGCGCCAGCGATAGCGCACCAACTGACCGTCGACGAAGGCATCGATGCGCTGCGCATCCAGCCCGGCCCAGGCCTCGACTCGGGCGTCGGCAATCAGTTGCTGCCAGCAGACGCAGGCGAGGTCGAATGCGTGCAGGCCGCGATCGGTGGCGGCCCAGGTGCGGCCATCGATGCCGGCACCCAACTGCTGGACTTCGGTACCGGCCAGGCCGTCGGCGGCAAACTCGAAGCGCGTCACCGTGCCGTTTGCGGGATCGATGCGACTGATTCCCGCGCCCATCGATGCCGCCCAGATGTGGCCGGCGGCGTCACGATGCAGCAGATCGACCATCGGCCCGACCAGTTGCTCCGCCGACCAGTGGCGGTGAAGCCGCAGCGGCCCCGATGCGGCAGAAAACAACAACTGCATCAGTCCGTCCTGGTAACCCACCCACAAGCCATCGCCGCCTTCGCGCAGGACCGACCAGACGCGCCGTTCCGTGGTTCCCGGAAGGTCCATCGGCCGGATCGCGCCGGTGAGCGGATCGAGGCGGTGCAGCCCGGCATTCAGCGTGGCGAGATAGACATGCCCATCGCCGCCGTCGGTCACTCCACGCACGCGCCCATCGCGCAGGCCACTGCGACCGGTGACGCTGGGTTGCCACACCTGAAACCGATCGGCGTCGGTTCCGAGGTGCAGCAGGCCGCCGCCAGTGCTGCCAAACCACAGCCCGCCATCGCGATCCTCCAGAGCCGTCCACAGGGGTTGAGCGGGCACCCCGCCGATACTGCCGGGATCGAATGCGACACGCTGCGTGCGGCCGCCGATCAGGCGCAGCAATTCGCCGCTGCCGCCGATCCAGTCGCCGCGGGCATCCGGCAACAGCAGGTGCGCCCTGCCCGGCAAGGCCAGCAGCGGTATCGCTCGACAATCCGCCAGTTGATCCGCAGCGGCGCTGCACAAGCGGCCGTCGCGCGTAGTGAACCACAGCGCCTCTGCGCGCAACGCCGCACCGTAGACCTGCAACGGCGGCTGGCTCGCCTGCTGCGTAACCGGCGACGCCTGCGCCGTGCGCGGATCGAAGTGCAGCAGTTGTCGCTCCATGCTCACCAGCCACACGCCGCCGTTCGCCGCGGCGAGCACTTCGGTGAGATTGAGCGCCGGCTCCGCCAGTCGATACTGCCGGAGCACGCCACCGCGCAAGTCCATCTCCAGCAAGCCCGCGCCGTAGGTACCGACCCATACGCGCTCGCGGGCGCTCGCCAAGGACCAGACTTCCAGTTGTTCGGCGCCCACGGCAGCGCGCAGGTCGACGCGCTCGAAGTCGTCCGTCCCTGGCCGGTACAGCGCCAGATGCCCGCCTTGCGTGCCCACCCAAAGGCGTCCGTCCGCAGCGACGGTCAGCGCGTCGACCCAGGTCGATGCCAGCGCATTGGCTCGCTCCAGACGCGCCGGATAGGCGACGAACTCATGGCCATCGAAGCGCACCAGGCCGGCGCCGGTGCCGATCCACAACCGCCCATCGTGGTCCTGCGCCAGAGCCTGAACCTGGCGCGAGGGCAAGCCCTGTTCGGCGCCGAGGACGCGAAACACCGGCGGCGCCAGCGGCACCGGCGCGGCGCAGACTTGCCAAGCGCAGGCACTGGCGCCGAACATCCAGACCACCGAGATGCAAACGCCGGCAGACTGCTTCCGCCACATGTCCGATCCCTCCCCGACCACCCGCATCCGCCTGCTGCTTGCTGCGCTCGTCGTCGCCAGCGTTTTCGGGCTGACGCTGTCGGCAGTGTATGCGACAGACGCCGTGCTCTCGATCATCGAACGTCTGGAACGCCTGCCATTGTGGTTGGGCGTGCTGACAGCGACGCTGGTTTCGACCCTGGTCGGCGCCAGCGGTTTCCTGGTGTGGCGCCTGCTGCGACCACGCCAGCCACGCGTGCGTCCAGCCGCGCTGTCGAAAGCCGACCGCCGCAACGTCGAAGTTCGTCTGGGAGAACTCGGCGACGCACCGGCGGCATCTGTGTTGCGCGATGAACTCGCCGAACTCGACCGCCGCGCGGGACTCGATCTGGTCCACGTCGCGCTGTTCGGCGATGTCAGCGCCGGCAAGAGTTCGTTGATCCGCGCCCTGGTTCCGGGCGCCGACGTGCGCGTCGATGTGCTCGCCGGCACCACGCGCAGCGTTGGCCACTACCGCGGCGTCCTGCCCGGCGGCGCCGCGCTGATGCTCGCTGATGTACCCGGCACCGGCGAGTGGCTCGGCGAGGCGCGCGCGGTCGCCGCGCGCGAGGAGGCGCTGCGGGCGCACGTGGTCGCCTATGTCTGCGACGGCGATCTCACGCGCACCCAAGGCGAGGAAATCGCCTGGCTGCGCGAATTCGGCAAGCCGCTGCTGCTGCTGCTGAACAAGAGCGATCGTTACCGCCAGGAAGAACTGCTGGCACTCGCTGCGCGCCTGCGCGAACGCACCGGGCTGCAGCCGCTGGCGGTCAGCGCCGGCGGTCTCGAACAGGTGCTGCTGCGCGGCGCCGATGGCAAAGAGTCGTTGCAGGAACGCCAGCGCCCGCCGCAACTGTTGCCATTGCTGGCCGCGCTCGATGAGGTCGCCGAATGCGGGCCGGCGCAGTACGAGGCCGCGCGCGAACGCGCGGTGCTCGGCGCCATGGACCTGAAACTCGGCGCCATCGAGGCCGAGCAGCGCCAGCGCGTGGCGGCCACCCTGGTCCGCGAGTACGCGCGCAAGGCGGCCGTCGGCGCGCTTGCTGCCGTTGCGCCGGGCACCGACCTGGTGATTCAGGGCGTGCTCGCCACGCGGCTGCTGAGCGAGCTGTGCCAGTTGTATCAGGTACCGATGCGTTCGATCGACCTCGACGGCTTCATCCAGCTCGCCGGCGGCAAGCTGCGCGGCAGCACCGCACTGATCCTGGCCATCGTCGGCAATGCGCTGAAGGCCTTCCCCGGCCTCGGCACCGTCGGCGGCGGCCTGGTGCATGCAGTGGCCTACGCCATGATCTTCGACAGTCTCGGCCGCGCGGTCGCCGAAACCCTCGCTCGCGGCGACGGATTCGACCGCCAGCAGGCGCTGGAGCGCTTCGACGCCAGCCTGAGCGACCAGCGCCGGCTGCTCGATCTCGCGCCGCAGATGCTGAAGCTGGCGCTGGATGCGCGGGCTGAGACGGGGGAGCGGAAATGAGCGCAGGGTCCAACTGTCGAGTTGAACGAAAACGGGATCCGATTTCCTGCAGGAGCGACGTGCATGTCTCCACCGGCACTTCCCCCAGGGTGACGGTCGCGACGTGCACGTCGCTCCTGCAGCGGCGTTTGCGGGCAATGTCGTGCCTCATCGCGATTGTGCTGACCGCATCCGGCGCGGCAAACGCCGCGCCAGTGGACTACCGCTTCGACCCGGTGCATTCGCATCTGCAGTTCGGCGCCGACCACATGGGGTTTTCGACTTCGATCGGGCGCTTCACACGCTGGCAGGGCGAGTTCACCTACGACCCGGACAACCCCGGCGCCAATCGTGTCGAGGTGACGATCGACATCGCCTCGCTGGACCTCGGCGATGAACAGTGGAACCGGACCATGCTCGAGCGCAAGTGGTTCGACGTCGAGCGGTTTCCGCAGGCGCGCTTCGTTGGCCATCGCTTCGAACTCGTCGACATCAACCGGGCGCGAGTGCATGGCGAACTGACGCTCAAGGGCATCAGCGCGCCGGTAACCCTGGAAGTCCGCATCAATCGGATCGGCACACATCCCTACACGTTGAAGGCCACCGCAGGATTTTCGGCGACCACCACCCTCAGTCGAAGCGCCTTCGGCTTGAATGCACTCGAGGGTACGCTCGCGGATGCCGTCGAGATCCGTATCGAAGTTGAAGGACAACGGGCCAGGCCGCTGCCACGCAAACCGGGAAAACGATGAGCGGCGAAAGCGCTCGCTGCGGCCTGAATCACCCGGG
>CALEZI010000132.1 GCA_937928755.1 uncultured Rhodanobacteraceae bacterium
ATTGCTTCGCTGCGCTCGCAATGACGAGTCGCGGGACTTGTTCAGAGGGTCCCTGGTGTGGTGTGTCATGAATAACTTGAAGAAAATCCCGATGAGTCTCGACCTGACGCAAGGCGCCAGAGCGACCGGAGCGGTTGCAGATTCAGGTCTGCGCCGGCATCGCGCACGACGCACGCCCGAGAATCGACGCCGTCGCAATCAGTTCATCGAGCAGTGCCATCGACACCTTGCCGGACACCGCATACGGATCCAGCGTGGCGCGTTCGGAGTACTTCAGCAGCAATGATGCATTGACCTTGGCGAGGTTGACCTGGCCCATGGTCCAGCCGGCGAAGCGCCGTTCAGTCACTTCTTCGTAGTGCAGGATGACCACGTCCCGGTGGCGCGGATCACGTGCAATCTGGTTGTACAGCGCGTTGACGACATCGCGGCCGCCTTCAAGCACCTGCAGAAACACATCGCCGCCATGACAGAGAATGCCGGTGATCCCACTATCCGGGTTGTGCTTGCGCGAGGATTCCAGGATCGACTCGATCATCTGCGGCGTCGGCTTGGACTTGGTGCGACTGGCGTAGAGCAAACGGACCAGCATGGTGGAGGCCTCAGGGTCGGGTGGGTGTACGGGTGGAACCAGGTGACGACGTCGAACCCGGGACCGGGCACGTCATGCGCGAGCGGATTGCTTCTGGCTTTGGTGGGTCCAGACTTGTCTGGACGCTGTTGATCCGCGCTCCGGCAAGCGTCCAGACAAGTCTGGACCCACCAAAAGCTCGCGCCAAGCCGGCATTTCCCCTGCCTTGCTTATTCATGCCGTCACCCCCGCTTCCGATTCAACAGACTCAGGAACTCGCGCCGCAGGTTCGCATCCTTGAGGAAGGACCCGCGCATCACGCTGTTGATCATCTTCGAGTCCGCATCCTTGACCCCGCGCCAGTGCATGCAGAAGTGGTCGGCCTCCATCACCAGTGCCAGACCATCCGGCTGCATCATGTCGTAAAGCAGGCTGGACAACTGCGTCACCGCTTCCTCCTGGATCTGCGGGCGACTCATCACCCACTCGGTCAGGCGCGCGTACTTGGACAAACCGATCAGGTTGGAATGCTCGTTGGGCATCACGCCAACCCAGACCTTGCCCATGATCGGGCACAGGTGGTGCGAACAGGCACTGCGCACACTGATCGGGCCGACGATCATCAGCTCGTTGAGCTGCTCGACGTTGGGGAACTCGGTCACCGGCGGCGCCGCGACGTAACGACCGCGGAAGATTTCGTTGAGATACATCTTCGCCACCCGGCGCGCCGTGTCCTGGGTGTTGTGGTCGCCGTCGGTATCGATGACCAGGCTGCGCAGCACACGGCTGAGATGCGTACTGACCTCTGCCTGCAGTTCGTCAAGTTCGCCGGGTTCGATGAACGCCGCGATGTTGTCGTTGGCATGGAAACGCTGTCCGGAGGCCTTGATGCGGGCTCGGATGCGCTCAGAAGCAGGTACATCCGCAGCGGGTGCCGGCAAGGCTGTTGCCGGGTGCGTCGATTTCTTGGCCATACCCGAATTCCGGATAAATTCGATTGAGAATGTTCGCAGAATGCCGAGGCGCGCGCGAACGTGGCGTCAGCTTTCGGGACAACGCAGATTCTGCAGGAGTCCCTGGCGCTCTTGTGCAGCTGTGGGAGCGGGTTCATCCCGCGATCTTGTGGTCGGTCCAGGCACGAGCTCGCGGGATGAACCCGCTCCCACAAGCTCGCGGCGCGAACAGGGGAGGCATCACGGGCGACGCGGACTCCTACAAGCGGGGGTGAGCGCCTATGCTCGGCGGTCGCTGTCCCGTGCTGCGATTGACTCGACCAACCGATGCCCGCATTCGAATACCAGGCGCTGGACAATTCCGGGCGTACCCACAAGGGCGTGCTGCAGGGCGATACCCCCAAGGCGGTACGCCAGAACCTGCGCGACCAGGGATGGGTGCCGCTGGACGTGGTCGAGGTGCGCGAGCAGGCGCCACGGCGCGAACTCAAGGATCTGTTCGGCCGCGGCATTGCGGCTTCCGATCTGTCCATTCTCACGCGCCAGTGGGCGACCCTGGTGCGCGCGGGGCTGCCACTGGACGAGGCGTTGTCGGCATTGGCGGAACAAAGTGGCGATGCGCGCGCCCGACGCATGCTGGTGGCAGTGCGCTCGAAGCTGATGGAGGGGCGCACGCTGGCGGACAGTCTGGGCGAGTTTCCCGAGAGTTTTCCCGAGCTCTACCGCTCGGCGGTGGCCGCTGGCGAACAGTCGGGCAAGCTCGACCGTGTGCTCGAACGCCTGGCCGGTTTCCTCGAGGAACGTCGAGAACTCGGTCAGAAGGTCATCGCTGCGCTGATCTATCCCGCTTTGCTGTCGCTGGTGGCATTCGCGATCGTTTCCGGGCTGCTCGGCTACGTCGTGCCGCAGGTCGTGGGGGTATTCGAACAACTGCAGCAGCAGTTGCCGTGGCCAACGCGCATGTTGCTGGCGTTGAGCGCGCTGGTGCGGGTGGCCGGCCCCTGGCTGCTGCTGGCGCTGGTCGGCGCCCTCATCGCCTTTCGTGCGGCGCTGGCGAATGCGCAGTTCCGCAGCCGCTGGCATGCGCTGTTGATGCGCATCCCTTTGGTCGGCGCCTTGCTGCGCGCACAGGACACCGCGCGTTTCGCGCGCACCTTGTCGATCGCCACCGCGGCCTCGGTGCCGCTGCTGGAAGCGCTGCGCCTGGGCGCGGCGACGTTGACGCTGCTGCCGCTGCGCGAGGCCATCGTCGCGGCGATCGCGCGCGTGCGCGAGGGCGGCAGCTTGAGTCGCGCGCTGGCCGAAAGTGGCCGCTTCCCGCCCTTGCTGACACGCCTGGTGGGCAGCGGCGAGAAAAGCGGCGAACTGGAACCGATGCTGGACCATGCGGCCGAATTGCAGGAAAAGCAGGTCCAGGGCTCGCTGAATGCCTTCGTCGCCGTGCTCGAACCGTTGCTGATCGTGGCGATGGGCGCCCTGGTGCTGTTCATGGTGCTGGCGATCCTGCTGCCGATCTTCGAGATGAACCAGATCATTCGCTGAAAGAAGCCGAGCCGGCGCCAATGTCAGCGGGTTATGCTTCGGGCACCGCTCCGGAGGACGCACTGATGGCCATCAAACGTCCTGTACGTCCGCGCCCCGCCGAGCGCGCATCGGGCGTACCGCTGTGGCTGAAAATCATCGGCGGTTCGCTGGTCGCTCTGGTTGCGGCGCACTTTTATCTGATCCAGCAGATCAACAAGGTGGCCGACAGCATCGTCCAGGCCGCAGGCATGTTCTCCGCCGCCAGTCACCGCGGCGGGTATTACACCTGGGATGGCAACCTCGGCATCAAGAAGCTGCGTTTCGATTCGATGGGCAACGGCACCTCCAGCTTTTACATGGCAGAGCTGGAACTCGACACACCGGGCTGGTGGTGGGTGCTGCAACTGCTCAACCCACTCGACAGCCGCAGCTCGCGCTTCGTGCAGGCGCTCGATCGCATGGGCGACGATCGTGGCGGCTCGCTGTTGCCGGCTGCCGACAGTCTGTACCTGCGCATGCGCGGTCTGGAACTCAGCGTCAACGATCTGATACCCGATGGGCTGCCGAAATTCGGCTTCACCACCGGCACGCCATTCGAGACCGAGGGCTGCAGCGAGATTCGTTATTTCGTGCCGCTGCAACTGCAGAACGATCTGCGCCTGCCGTACAAGCAGACCGACGTCAGTTTCGGATTCGCCGCCAACGGACCGGACCAGGTGGTGGTGTCGATGGAGATCGATGCGCCGGGCCTGGTCAGTTCGCGGTTCGAGGTCGACTGGACGACCGACCAGCCGCGCCGCTTCCTGGAGAGCGACGGCGACGGCGAACGTGTCGGCGCCATGCGCTGGATCATCAGCGACCACGGCTTCAACGTTGCCCGCAACCAATGGTGCGCCGAACAGGCCAAGATCGACGCCGACGAATTCCAGCGCCGCCATATCACCACGGTGCGACGCATTCTTGAAGTCTATGGCATACGCCTGGCGCCCGAGGTCGAGTCGCTGTACTCGGCATTCGCCAACCAGGGCGGCACCCTGGTCATGGAAGCCAGGTGGCCGGCCGAGCTGACTGCCGAGATCTACGCGCAATACCCAGCCGAGCAGAAATGGCAGGTGCTGGATGCCAGGATCTGGCACGACAACGGCGCCAAGTTGCCGCTGGCGCTGAGCTTCGTGTCGTCGCGACCGTTGCCGCGCGCCTTCAGCGGCAGCGTCTATGACCTGATGGCGCGCAACGCCGATGCCGCGGCAGCCGGCGCCGCGTCCCCGCTCGCGGGACTCGGCGATCGCATGCGCGAACTGACCGCAGCGCCGGTCGCGGCGGATGCCACAGCGACCGCTGCACCCGCACCCGAACCGCCGCCGCCGCCGCCCAAGCGACCCACTCGGCCGCAGCCGACGCCGATCGGCCTCGATACACCGAGTCTGATTGCAGCAATCGGCGAGACGGTGGCGATCGAAACCGACGATGGACGCCGGCGTGTCGGTCAGCTCATCGCGGTCGACAAGACCACGCTGACCATCCAGCAACGGGTCAGTGGCGGCAAGGCCGACCTCGATTTCACCCGCGAGCGCATCCGCGCGGTGGTTGCAAATCCGTGAACAGCGGGCGTGGGGCCGGTTCGCGCTGAACCTAGTGTAGTTCGGCAAAAGTAACTGCAATTATTTCCGCGCCTTTTGACCCGAATGCGTCGTTGTTCGTCGTCGCCATAGCCCTGCTATGACTCCTCCTCTCGCCTAGCCTCGGGCCAAATTGCATCAGAAATTACTTGCACTTACTTTCGCCGCACTACACTAGGGGCGATGCTCGCGTTGGAGGTAAGCCTGGCTCTGCATCTCGATCAGGCGTGAGCCGGTGCGCTGGAACTCGAGCCGCAACCGAGTCCCATCGTACAGCTCGGTCGGCGGCACCGCGGCGCTGACGATCAGCTTGACGCCACGGTCGTAGAACTCGTCGACCAGATGCACGAAGCGGCGGGCTTCGTTTTCCTCGTTGATGCCGAAGCGCGGCACGCCGCTCAGGATCACCGCAGGAAAGCTCTGAGCGATCTCGATGTAGTCGGCGGCGGCTCGCGCGCCGCGGCAGAGCGCGTCGAAGTCGAACCAGATCAGGTCGCCGGCGCGCCGGCGCAGCGGGATCTCGCGGTGATTGATGTTGATGCTCGGCCGCCCGTCGGGGTGTGCCGTCGACAGCCGCGCGAAAGCCTGCTCCAGGGCCTGCTCGGCCGCCGCGCCGAGCGGCTGGTGGTAGACCGGTGCCTGGCTCAGCGCGCGCAGGCGGTAGTCCTGCGGGCTGGTCAGCTCCATGACCTTGCAGTGCCGCTCGATCGCCGCGATCGCCGGCAGGAAACGGGCGCGCTGCAGGCCGTCGCGATAGAGGTTCTTCGGCTCCACGTTGCTGGTGGCGACCAGGGTCACGCCGCGCGCGAACAGGTGCTCCAGCAGGCGCCCGAGCAACATCGCATCGCCGATATCGCTGACGAAAAACTCGTCGAAGCAGAGCACCTGCGCGCGCTCGGCGAAGTGCTCGGCAACCAGCGCCAATGGATCGGCCTTGTCCTTGAGCTGCGCCAGTTCCGCATGCACGCGGCCCATGAAGCGGTGAAAATGCAGGCGCTGCTTGCGCTCCATGGGCAGACCATCGAAAAACAGGTCCATCACGAAGGTCTTGCCGCGACCGACGCCGCCGTGCAGGTACAGCCCACGCACGCCGGGCGCGGGTGCTCCGCGCTGGAACAGTCGCCGCCACAGCCCTGGCGGCCGCTGCTGGCGCAGTTCCTCGTCGATGCGGGTGAGTTCGAGCAACGCCTTGCGTTGGTGCGCGTCGTCTTGCCAGGTTCCTGCGGTGACGCCCGCCTGGTAGCGCCCGAGCGGCGAATCGGGCGCAACGGCGCGACTCATCGATGGCGTTCCAGCAGTGTGCCCAGACGCTCACGCAGTTGCACCAGCTTGCCGTGGAAAAAGTGGCCGGTGTCGGCGAAGCGCAGCATCTCGACCGGCGGCTGCATCCGCTCGAAATGCTCGAACACCAGGGCCGGATCGACCACCTCGTCGACTTCGCCCTGCAACACGATCCACGGGCACGGTGGATGCGCCAATGCACGAAAGGCGAAACGCCCGACCGGCGGCGCGACGCTGATCAGGAGCTCGGCGTGCAGTTCGGCCGCCATGCGCGCAGACACGTAGCTGCCGAACGAGAATCCCGCCAACCACAGTGGCGTGCCGGGCGACCACGCACGCGCCAGCGCGACCACGGCAGCAAGGTCGTCGCCCTCGCCGCGCCCCTCGTCGAACTGGCCGGCGGACGCGCCGACGCCGCGAAAGTTGAAGCGCAGCGTCGCCGCACCGGCATCGCGCAAGGTGCGCTCAAGCATGGTGACGACCTTGTTGTCCATGCTGCCGCCATGCAGCGAATGCGGGTGGCAGATCACCGCCAGCGCGCGCGGATCGGCGACTGCGGCGCCGACCGCCAGTTCGAGCGCCCCGCTGGGGCCGTCGATGGTGAGTTTTTGGGCGGTTTCAGGCCAGTGGGAGGAGGGCATGGGGCGGTGGCGAGGTTCGGATCAAGAATGCAAAGGCGGGGCTGGGGACTGGGGGCTGGGGCGCAACCCCCCTGGTC